>NZ_BAAGSN010000010.1:823-18624 GCF_054782415.1 Sinomonas soli
AGCGGCCAGGGGGTGCGCGAGCAGGTGCTGGTCCGGGCGGGGCCGGTTCACCGTGTACTTGAACAGCAGGCTGAACACCCACCCGAACCCGGTGATCGAGCCCACGGCGAGGGCATCGACCGGGGTCCGGCGCACGAACCACAGGAACGACATGACCAGCAGCACGATCACGACGGCCCCCTTGGGGCCCAGGACCTGCTCCACCCCGAGGGAGAGCGTGTCCAGCCAGTGCACGTGGTGGGCGCTGAAGGCCTGGTCGACGGGCAGCTCGGCGGCCGAGACCGAAGTGGTCCGCACGAGGAAGCCGAGAAGGAACACGATGACGGTCAGCGCGGCCGAGGCGATGATCCAGTGCCTCAGGGACGGCAGGACGGCCAGGCGGCTGCGCATCCTCGGTTCGGCAGGCCCGGCGGGCCGGAGGGCGGGGTCAGGGTAGGTCATGCGGCTCATCATGGGCCCTCAGTTCTAAGGAGCCTCTAAGGACTCCACCGCGCTGCCGGGTCGCGGCCGCGACCGGGGGAGCGCGGCTTCTTAGAGCGGTCTTAGACCCCCCGCGGGAGGATGGGGCCCATGACCCTGACCCCTGCCGGGAGGACCCTGCTGTGCCTGACCTGACCTCGCTCCTCTCCGGCTCCGGGCCGTGGCTGATCGCGATCGTCGCGGTGATCATGTTCATCGAGTCAGGGTTCCTGTTCCCGTTCCTGCCCGGTGACACCCTGCTCTTCACCCTCGGCGTCCTGGGCGTCCACCTGCCCCTGCCCCTGCCGGTCCTGGTCCTGGTCGCGGCCCTGGCCGCGATCGCCGGAGGCGAGGTCGGCTACCTCATCGGCAGGGTCGTGGGCCGGCGCTGGTTCCGTCAGGACGCCAGGGTCCTCAAGCTCAAGCACCTCCAGAGCGCCGAGGCGTTCTTCGCCCGCTACGGCGGCCGCGCCCTGGCCCTGGCCCGCTTCGTGCCCATCGCCCGCACCTACACCCCGGTCGTCGCCGGCGCCGCCCGCTACCACCGCGGGGCGTTCCTGGCCTGGAACGTCGTCGGCGCCGTCATCTGGACCATCGCCGTGACCCTGGTCGGGATGTGGCTGGGCCACGTCGAGTTCGTCGCCAAGAACATCGACGTCCTCGCCACCCTCATCGTCCTGGCCTCCGTCGCCCCCATCGGCATCGAGGCCCTCCGCCGCCGCGCCAAGGCCCGCACACGCGAAGCCCGCGCCGAGCAGGACTGAACAGCCACGACCGCCCGGACGCCGTTCGTGGAGTCCGGCAGCGGCAGTTCCCCCCACGCCGCTGCACATCACCGGAGCGCTCCTCGCCTCCGTCGACTTCGTGCAGGAGACATGCCGCCTCGAGGCGCCCACACAACGGGGGTACGCCCAGCTCGGACAGGGATGCTCTGTGGTAGACCGCAGGGCGAAGAGGGCTGGTCTGAAACCCCAGACACGGTCCACGAGCCGAGCAGCGCACACTGTGCAGGCCCTGGGAGCTTTCTCGAGGAACTCCATGTGCGCTGGCGCGGGAGTGTCCCTGCCCGCATGGGCAGCGACACTCGAGTGGGCCGCCCTTGCAGTCTTCAGCCTCCAGTGACGTCGGCCAGGACCTCCATGTGCGCGCCCCGCTGACCGCCGAGGGCGGTCAGCACAGTCCTTGAAGGGCCATGGTGCGGGGCAGCGTGCAGGGGGATCCGGCCCGCCTCCGGCCTAACCATGGATCTCCGGCAGAAGCTCGCAGGTCCCGGGTGAGCGCCGGTGTGTGGCATCCCGGAGGACCGGAGCGCGTCCGCCGGCACTGGGGACCGGCTGGCAGGGACCGCAGTCCCGCGGCCGCCAATGGCGGTCAGGCCGTCTGTCTAGGGCGGTGGCGGCGCGCCGCGGGACTCGGGGGTGAGCCGTGGGCCGGCGAGCAGGAGCACGAGGGCGAGCCCGAGGCCCGCGGCCCCGGAGGCAAGCAGGGGGAGCTGCCCGCTGGGCCCCCAGGCCAGTCCGGCCCAGAGCCCGGCGACCAGGATCGCCCCGCCGGTCAGGCCCTGGAAGAGCCCTTGGGCTCGGCCCTGGGCTGCCTCGGGGGCCAGGCTCGAGACCCAGGCCTTCCCGACGCCGTCGGTGCAGGCACTGAAGCCGCCATACGCGAGGAGCACCGGGAAGACCCATTCGGGTGAGCTGATGAGGCCGAGGCCGAGGTAGCCGAGCGCGAAGAAGCCCAGACCGGTCGCGAAGACGACGTGTTTGGGGAGCTTGTCCGAGAGCGCGCCCGCGGGGTAGGAGAGCCCAGCGTAGACAATGTTGTACAGGATGTAGGCGGCGATCACCCCGCTGGTAGGGAGCCCCAGATCGTGGGCGCGCAGCAGCAGGAGCGCGTCCGGGAAGTTCACCAGCGAGAACAGGGCGAGGACGGCGATGAGCCTGCGCAGCCGCCGTGGCAGGGCAGGAGGCCTGCCAGCAGCGGGTACGGGATGCCCGGACGGGCTGGGAACTGGGGGCGCCTTCACCGCGGTCACGAGCAGCGCCGAGAGCACGGCCGGGATGACCGCGACGGCCAGGAGGGGCCGGAGCTGGCGGCCGAGGAGCTCGTACAGGAGCAGCCCGAGGGCCGGCCCCAGGACTGCCCCACCGGTGTCTGCCGTGCGGTGCAGGCCGAATGCCCGCCCGCGGGTGGCCGTGTCGACCCCGGCCACGAGCAGGGCATCCCGTGGAGCGGCCCGGATTCCCTTGCCGAGGCGGTCGACGCACCGGCCCAGCAGCACCGCCGGCCATGCGTACGCCACGGCGATGATTGCCTTGCCCGCCGCGGCGAGACCGTACCCGGATCCGATGAGCTCCTTCTTCGGGACCCGGTCGGCGATACGGCCGGCGAGAACCTTCGTCAGCGACGCGACCCCCTCCGCAGCCCCCTCGACGGCACCGACGACGGCAGGCGGGGCGCCGAGGACGACCGTGAGCAGGATCGGCAGCACCGGGTAGAGCATCTCGCTCGCGGCATCCTGCAGGAGGCTGACCCCGCTGAGCACGGCGACGTTGCGGGTGAGCCAGGCCGGCCGGGGAATCCGTGCGCTGCGGGCGGCGCTGCTCTGCATCGCGATCCTCCCCTCATGCGCCTTTCCGACCAGACCAGTGTCGCGGCGCGCCCCGTGCCGCAACAAGGCCCTCCTGCCGGCCCAGACGGGCTACGCCGGCGACCGCGGGGCAGCCTCGAAACGCTGCCGGTCAGCGCCCGGGACGATTCCCAGGTTCCCTGCCTGTCAATCCCAGCTTCGGTGTGCAACAGTTCCCCCATCCGAGGTGCCCGCGCGAGGAGGGGGACAGATGATGGGGCGAAGCGTTCCAGGCGGCCGGGTGCGGAGCCTCGTGAGGCGGTCTGCCTGGGCCGGTCTCCTCGCCGCGTTCGCATTGGCGGCATCGGGCTGCCAGCCCCCGTCGCCGGGCCCGGCCCCCTCCGCGCAGCCTGGATCAGCCGCCCCCGCGCAGTCTGGATCAGCTGCGCTGACGGCGGCGCCGACCGGCTCCTCGGGGGGCACTGCCGGGAGGGTGGGGCACCTGTTCGTGGTCAACCTCGAGAACAAGGGCTACGAGGAGACCGGGGGCGCCTCCTCGGCCGCAGCCTACCTGTCCAGGACCCTGCGCGCCCAGGGGGTCCTGCTCTCCCAGTACTACGGGATCGCCCACAACTCGGCCGGGAACTACCTCGCCCAGATCTCCGGGCAGGCATCCAACCCGGCCAGCCGGGCCGACTGCACCACCTACTCCGCCCTCCAGCAGACCGGCACCGCCGCGCCCGGACAGGTGCTGGGGACGGGGTGCGTCTACCCGCCCTCCGTCCAGACCGTCGCCGGGCAGCTCACCGCGGCGGGCAAGAGCTGGAAGGGCTACATGGAGGACATGCAGACCCCCTGCGAGCACCCCGCACTCGGCGCCAGGGACGACCACCAAGGCGCCAAGCCCGGCGACCAGTACGCCACCCGCCACGACCCCTTCGTCTACTTCGAATCGATCACCTCCACCCCCCAGTGCCAGAGCGACGTCGTTCCGTTCAGCCAGCTCGCCGGAGACCTGAAGTCAGCCAGCAGCACGCCGAATCTGGCCTACATCACCCCGAACCTGTGCGACGACGGGCACGACAGCCCCTGCGTCGACGGCAGGCCGGGCGGGCTGGCAAGCGCCGACGCGTGGCTGCGCCAGCAGATCCCGGCCATCCTGGCCTCCCCGGCCTACCGGCAGGACGGCATGCTGGTGATCACCTTCGACGAATCCGACGGCGCCACCACCGGACCCGCAGGGCTCCTGCCCGGAGGCACAGCCGGCGGCCACATCGGCGCCCTCGTCCTCTCACCCTTCGCCAAGGCCGGGACCACCTCGGACACCCCCTACAACCAGTACAGCCTCCTGGCCACCATCGAGGACACCTTCTCCCTTCCACGCCTCGGCTACGCCGCCGCCCCCGGACTCAAGGCCTTCGGCACCGACGTCTTCGCCAAACCCTGACGGACCCCCTTCCGCACCGTCGACACCCTGCGGGCTCCTGGCGCCCGGTCAGCCTCGCATCGTCCGCGATGTCCCGAGCGCCTGCGCGCACCTGTCCCCGCTATTGTCGACCGCGTGCGCGCCGCCGCTGTCCACGCCGCATCCGGGACAGAGCCGCTCGAAACGCCACGAGGCCGATCGGCCCGGACGGGGGAGCCGCTGGTGCTGGCCCGTCCTGTGGCGCGGGCGTGCTGGCCACTGAGGGCCTGGCCCAAGTGGGGCGGGGAGGCCGACGAGCTGAGCTACCGCGAAGTCGGCCATCTGCTCGAGCCCGGCGGGCCAGGGGAAGTCGGGGGCGTTCAGTCGCAGCAGTGCCAGGCCGTGCGCCTTCCCCGGTGGTCTTCGAACCGGTCAGCGGCCACCGGTCATGAGCAGGCCTTGGGGGTGGATGGCGGCGAGCTGCGGGATCGGGGTGAGGGCGCCCGTGGCGAGATCGATGGTCGCGAGGTAGTTCGGCCCCGCGTTCGGGGTCACGGCGGTGATGGCCTCGCCGCTTCGGAACGGCCCGGTGATGGCGTCGACCGTGTTGTGGCTTGGGTCCGTGGCCCACAGGGTCCTGGAGTCCGGGGTCGCGAACGCCGTGTCGTTCACGGGCTGGGGGAGGTTGAGCGCGTGGAGGCTCTGGTTCGGGCTGCCGGCGTGGTCGGCGAAGATGAGCTGCTGGTCGCCCTGGGAGTCGAGCATGAAGTCGTTCCGGAACCGCGGGCTTGAAGCGGGGACGATCTCACTCGAGTCGGGGTCCGTCAGTGCCAGGGGGGCGCTTGTGCCCGCTGCGGCGCCGTTGACGGCCGTGGCGGCCGAGTTGTCGTTGAAGAGCGGTGTGAGCGCAGCCGTGCTGCCCTCGAGCGTGGCCTTGTACACCGCCGGGCCGGTCGCGACCGTAGGCGCCGAGGCGCTGATCAGGATCGTCCCGTGGTAGACGACGACTGAGTCGGTCCCACCGCCGTGGGCGAGGCCGGTGTAGCTGTAGTCCTTCACTGCGTTCGCGCCGGCCCTGGGGGTGAGGGTGTGGAAGGACGAGTTCCCGTCCTCGTTGGTCGTCACGAGCAGACGGTGGCCCCGGTGGTCGGCACCCATGCCGTCGATCTTGCCCGCGACGCTCCACGAGGCGCCGGGGGTCCCGTCGAGGGAGTACTGCTGGATCGTGCTCGCGCTCACGCCCGTGGTGGCGGGCTGGCCCGTCGGCTGGACGCCGTTCTGGTAGGCCACGTAGATGCTGTCCCCGAGCCGGACGATGTCGTCGGGCTTTGACTCGCTGCCGACGGCGGCGAAGGAGCGCACGGTGTACCCGGACGCGGCCCCGGGGCCTGGGGCTCCGTGCCCCGAGTCGGCGAGGGCGGGGGCAGCGCTGCAGGCGAGGGTCGCTGCAGCGGCCACGGCGGTACCGATGGCGAAGATCGTGCGGCGGGGGCGGGGCGCTGTCGTTGTCATGCTGTGGCTCCTTATGCGTCGGTGGCTTTGGCGCTGTCACTGCCGGACATGCTGCGCCCCGGTGGTAGCCTGCGCGTGGCGCCCGGGTGAACTGCGCATGGCGGGGGCTGGGAAGCTGCTGGGAGTAGGGAGCGCCGGGAGCGGCGGCCGTCTCTCGGGCCGCCCCGCGCGCTTCCAGCGGGGCCCGTCTCCGCGGCCGGGCTGCTGGGGGTTCTCAGACCCGTCTCGGAGGGGACAGTCGGATAAACGGTGTGCGGGGCCTCGGCGATTTCAGTGAGCCAATGTCTGAACCCAGATATTGGGTATCTGCTTAGCTGAAGCAGGTCCGCATATGCGGAGCTGCTTGCGAACCACGAAGCCGGCGCGCGCCGGACCAGCTTGGACGGACGCCTAGGCAGGGAGCGGCTACCCCGACTGGCCGGTGTTTCGGGCGATACTCGCTCTGTGGCTCCTCTCCCCGAATCGCGTGTGTCGCTGCTCGTTCGACTCGACTCTCGGCATGACAACTCTTGGGACCGGCTGATTCGCGCGGTTGGCACCGAGAACCAGGACGGATTCCGTGCATACGTCGAGTTCGTAGACGATCCAGCGTGGTACGGCAGCTCGATCAATCAGTTGCGCGCGGCTGTTCCAGACGATGGTGCGTCAGTGCTTTTCGCAGCGGACCAGCTCACGCTCTCCACCGACGGCTTCCCGGTGTTGGTCGTCGACCTGATCGGCGAACGCCCTTCCTTCCGATGCATCGCTTCGGAACTCTGGGCAGTCGAGAACAACCTCAACCTGTCGAACATGGACTGGGAGGAATTCGCGACCGCTGTCGACATGGATGGGGTGTACCGCGGATTCGAGTAGGGGCCAACCGGTCTTGTATCGAGCAGGAGGAGCCTCGCAGCGGAGCGTGCCCGGTAGGACCAGTCATCAACGCGAGCCCAACCGGCGAACGCCCGCCCACTCGTCAGGACACAAGTCCGGCCCCTCACTCGGGATTTGTTTGACGATGAGCTCGCGCTCGTACTCGGCCAGGGTCGCGAGCATCCCGAGCATCATCCTGCCCGAGGACGTCTCCGGGTCGATCCCATCCGAGACCGAGCGGATCTTGATCCCGCTCTGGCGCAGCAGGTTCACCGTGTTCAGGACGTCCATGAGCGAGCGTCCGAGGCGGTCGATGCGCCAGACCACCACGGTGTCCCCGGACTCGGCGTACTGCAGCAGCCGCTTCATCCCCGGCCGCTGGACCGCGGCCCGGCTGCCGGAGGTCACATCAGAGAACACGTCCCGGGACTCCACCCCGACCCCGCGCAGCGCCTCGAGCTGCAGCCGCGCGTCCTGGCCGACAGTGCTCACCCTCGTGTACCCCAGAAGCCTCACCTGCTCAGTGTGCCTCACAAATCCCTGAATCGGCCGCCTGTGAGGCAGAATCCGTCAAGACACCTTTCCAAGGCACCGAGGCCCCTGGTGCGGCGGCTTCCGAGGACGGGTGGGCAGGGGCCGGGCCGGCGTCTCGTAAAGCTGTAGGTTTTCAGGACGATTGGCAACTGCACGCCCGGCTTGGACATTGGGAAGTTCTCACGGCGAGCTCGAGGCACTCGCATAGGGTGCCGGATGCGGAGGGGTGTCGAGGAGTTTTCCGCTGCCATTCAAGGTCAGAGGCTTGATCGCAAGGACGTGGACGGTCCCGCAGGGGCCGGCGACGGCCGGGTCGGCGAGGTGGATCTGTTCTTCGGCCACCACGGTCCCGCCGCTTCGCAGGGTGAGGGGGTAGGTCCCCTCGACATCCTGCATAGGGGTCTGGAGCACTGCGGTCTCCTGATCGTGCGAGAGCGCGGCGCAACGACTTGCGAGACAGGCTTCCAGGCTCGCGCCGGGGTGGGCGGCCAGCCAGGGCGTTGCGTCGAGTTGGATGCCAGGCGGACCCTCTGCCGGTCCTGCACAGGCGCGCGGCGCCAGGACACCGCAACTAGATACACCAGCGCCCACAGCGCCGGCGATCAAAGCGATCCAGAGCGACCTCCCCATACGCATCACCCGGATACTACTTTGGCAGCAGGAACGGGCCGCGTCTTCAACGCCGAAAGTCGCGCCGCCACTTACCGCTGACAAAACACCGCCAAAGAGCGATCACATCCACACAAGGAAGGGCGGATGCGTTGGGGAGTATTGTCGGCCCGCGTGATCGTCCCATCAAAGGAACCGCTGATGGGACGTCGTCGACGGGCTGGGCACCGGACGGTTCTCTACCCCCGGGTGGGATCCAAGACGCTATTTGGGCAGAGAAGGGTGTGAAGACCGATGTGCCGAGCTGACCGGATGCGCTGCGTGGGCGCAGCGGAACGTCGGCTGGCTCCCGGGCTTCCCGCTGCCTGGTCCGGAGCTTGACTGTCCCTTGCCGCATGGCGAGACTCGACGCGCCCGGGCTCTGGATGCTGCGTGGGGAGGACATGGGCCTGCTCCGAGGTTCAGGCCGCCCGGGTCCGCGGTAGAAGCAAGGGCTGCCCGACCCTGACGGATACGGGTTTTGACATGTTTTGCCGTCCGGAGGCGCGCGGGACCACGGGGACGGGCTCTGTCAGCGGTCTCGGAGGACTTGGGCGACCTCATCGAGGGTCAGTCCGAAGCGCTTGGCCGGTTCCCCTGCTACTACCGCGTCTGTGCGGGGGTCCATGAGCCAGTATGACGGCTGCCCGTCGGCGGTCCCGGACCGCTCCAGACGGAGCCCCTTCTGTTCCGCCAGCGTCTTCATCCGTTGCTCGGCGTTGTCGCGGGGCGCCTGCGGGCCGTGCTCGTCCGCGGTCCTCATCGTCGTGCCTCCTGCCTGTGTGCTCGGTCGGCAGATCCGGCAGTTCTCGGTGTCCGCCCTGTCGCAGAGTGCGCAGCCGTGCTGGATGGCGGGGGCGGGACATGGTGGGCAGTGCCCTGCCGTAGGGCCTGGGCGGTTGGCTGCGCGGTGTTCGTCTACCGGTACCAGCCCACGGCACGGTCGTAACGGCATTCGAGTGCCCCGGTGCCGGGTGCGTCGCCTCCTCCGGCGGGGAAGTAGATGGCGCCGAAGTCTGAGCCCTCGGCTTCGATCCGTCCCAGGGCCCAGGCCTTGGCCGCCTCGAGGTCGGTCTCGGGGATGGGCACCCGGAAGATGCGGCTGGCGCTGAGGTGGATGTCGAGCTGGTACTGCCCAGAGAGGGAGGTTCCGGGGTGATGGTCCCGGTGGTGTTCGTCGCGCCGACTGATCAGGACCTCGGCGGCGGCATGGAGGACAGCGAGCCTGCCCGCTGGTCCGCTCCGCTGCTGCTGTCCGATGCGAAGGCCGCACGCCACATTCTCGACGGTGTCCTCCTCGCCGACGGCGTAGGGGGAGTCGCTGACGTCGGCCTCTGATCCGCCGACGCTCTTGAGGTGCTGTGCGAATTGTTCGGAGCTGGACTGGGTGGAATTCATCAACCCTCCTGGAGGGTACCGACGGCGATTGCCGACCCTCCTCACACTAGACCTGTTTCTGCCCCGATGCTGCTGGTGGACGCCTTGATCAGCCGGGCGCGCTGGTCGGCGCTGTGCTGGGCACAGCTCCGCCACGTACCGGGCTCGGGGGTGGGGGATGAGGGGCGCGCCGCCGGGCGGTACCGTTGGGGCTGGGCTGCGGCGACGGCCTTCCGGATTCTGCGGGGCATGGGTCGTGAGCCGGATGATCCGTGGGCAGAGGCGCCGGCTGCGACAACGTGGACGCTTCCCGTCGGCAGCCGCAGCGAAGCGCCACGCCCAAGGCAACCCTGTCGTCCCGAGGACGACCGTGGCCCGCCCGATGCTGGCCCTGGCCGTTCCGGGGCTTCCCGCGGGGAGAGTTTCCCGGGGCTGTTCGGGCCCCCAGGTTCTGCCCGTGGGGATTCTCGGGGACGACGTGTGCAGAGGTCATGATGTTCATCCTCGCGACTATCGTCCGTGGGCCCCTCGGACGTGCACGGTGGCCAGGGAGGCCACTCCGGCGACCGCGACGGCGCCGGCGAGTATGAACCCGGCGAATGCCGCCGGTGGGGCGGTGTCCGCCTCGCCGAGGACGGTGATGCCGATGGTGACCGCGACCAGTGGGTCAACCACGGTCAGCCCGGCGACGACGAGTTCGGAGCTTCCCCTCGTGTGGGCGTTCTGGACGAGGTAGGCGCCGAATCCGGCTGCGGCGCCGAGGCCGGCCAGGCAGGTCAGGGAGAGCCATTCGAAGTCGCCTTGGAGGATTCTGGCGATGACAGTCTTGGCCAGGGCCGCGACGAACCCGAACTGCACCCCGGCTCCGACCGTGTACGCGGCCGCGTTCCATCTGCGGTGGAAGAGCGCGAAGCCTGCGCCGAGGAGGGCAAGGACGATCCCGAGCAGGATCAGGATGGTCACCAGGTGGTGGTCGCTGATCGGCGCGTCCTGGGCCGAGAGGGCGGCCACGGTCACGAACCCGGCGACGCCGGCCACGCACAGCAGGACCGCGACCACCGTCCGCCGCCCGGGGACGGCCCGGGTCATCCGTGCGGTGGCCAAGGTGGTGACGACCAGGGCGAAGGCCCCGAGAGGCTGGACGACGATCAGCGGTGAGAAGCGAAGGGCCGCCAGCTGCAGGACGACCGCGGCGCCGAGCATCCCGGTCCCTGCCAGCCACGCCGGCCGGCGCACGAGCCGCTGTAGCCGGCCCCCTCCCATGCCGCTGCCCGGGCCGGGCGCCCCCGCGCTGTCATCGACTCCCCGATGCTGGAAGAGCGTCCCCAGGGACAGCAGGACTGCTCCCAATAGGGCGATCGGGATGCCCAACCAGTGGTACGACGTGAGGGCGCGTTCCGCGGCGGCTGCCACCATTGCCTGACCATAGTCCAGGCGCTTCCGCCGAGCCAGCAGGCAGCCCCGGCTCCCTCGCGTCCTGCCCGTGGCCGGATCGGGTCCGCCCCGGCGGCCGGCGCAGGGGGGTCAGCCGGCGCGGGGCGGTCAGTTGGGGCGGTGCTGGGTGGCGAGGGGGCATTCGAAGACGGTGCCGAGGCCGTGGCCGACGGCGTTGAGGTATCTGATGATGATCCCGTAGGACGCGAGGAGGCTCGTCGCGGTGTAGGGGATGCCCTCCTCGGCGCACTGGGCCCGGATGAGGCTCTCCGCGCGGGCCAGGGCGGGCCGGGGCATGGTCGGGAAGAGGTGGTGCTCGATCTGGTGGTTGAGTCCGCCCATGAGGATGTCCATGATGCGCCCGCCCCGGATGTTGCGTGAGGACATGACCTGCCGGGTGAGGAAGTCCGCCCGCGCCGAGGCCGAGAAGATTTTCATCCCCTTGTGGTTGGGGGCGAACGTGGCCCCCATGTAGAGGCCGAAGACGCCCTGCTGCACTCCCACGAACGCCGCAGCGATCCCTGGCGGGAGGAGCCAGAACGCGAGGACGGGCACGGTCAGCACGCGGGTGGTGAGGATCGCGAGCTCTACTGCCCTGCGCTGGACAGGGGCCCGTCGGAGGAGGAACCTGAACGAGTCGACCTGCAGGGCGAAGCCGAGGAACGGCAGGAGCGGGAAGAGCAGGTAGCCCTGGTGGCGGGTGATGAACCCGAGCCAGCGGGGCCTTGCGGCGGCAGCCGCGTCGTGGAAGGCGATGGTGCCGGGCCTGATGTCCGGGTCCTTGCCGATCACGTTCGGGTTGGAGTGGTGACGGGAGTGCTTGTCCTGCCACATCGCATAGCTGATTCCCGTGAGCCCGTTGCCGATGAGGCGGGCGGACCATTCGTTGGCCGCCCAGGAGGCGAAGACCTGGCTGTGCGCGGCCTCATGGGCGAGGAATCCGAACTGGGTCATCAGTACCCCGAGCCCGGCCGCGATCAGCAGCTGGTACCAGCTCGGCCCGACGAGGGCGAAGCCTGTCCAGCCGCCGGCCCAGGCGATCGCCAGAATCGTGAAGAGCACAATGTAGTAGCCGCGCCTCCGGTTGAGCAGGCCGGCGTCCCGCACTTGCCTCTGGAGGGCCACATAGCTGTTGACCACGCGGTTCGGGCGGATGGCTTGGGCGCCTGGTTCGCTGTTCTGGGCCATGGTTCCTCGAATCCGCTGGGGGCACCGCCCCGATCGAGACTCCTGCACCGGAAGTGCACCCTCTCCTCAGGATACGCCTGGCTGGCCCCGGTGGCCCGGCCTCGCGTGGACCCGAGGAAGTCGGCCATGTGGGCACTGCCCCCGCGCCTGTTGCTGGCGTAGGCTGATAGAACCGGGTCGGGACCCCAGGAGCCGCAGACCGGCCCGGGTCCTGGCCCCTCAGAAGGGCTGAATACCATGACCTCTCTACCGGTCGACCCCCAGAGCCCATCAGGGCGAGAAGGCCCCCCACCCGAGGACCGCACACGTCCTGGGGCCCTCCGGAGCCCCTCCTCGACCGCCAACCAGGGCCCCTCCTCGACCGGCGAGAAGCCCAGGACCACCAGGGCCGGCATGGTGTGGGCCGCCGTCGTGGTGGCACTCCTCGCCCTGGTGCTGCTGATCATCTTCATCCTGCAGAACCAGCAGCCTGCCAAGGTGCTGTTCCTCGGGCTGGAAGGCACCGTCACCCTGGGCATGGCGCTTCTCATGGCGGCAGTCGGCGGCGGCATCCTCGTCGCCGCGGCGGGCGCTGCGCGCATCGTCCAGCTCCGATCCAATGCCCGCAGGACCCGCAAGGCCAGCGCCAGGGCATGATCCTGCCGCAACCGGAACCACGCCCGAGGAGACACCATGAACAGCACTCCACCACGCACCGAGGACCTCTTCGCCAGGCCAAGCGACCTCACGGGACCGGAGGATCCCCTCCGGGTGACCGGGATCGTCCTCAGCGCCCTGCCCGCCGACACCCTCACTTCCGAGGGGCCGCAGCGGTACACCGTCACAGCATCCCTCTCGCGGCGCCCGGACCCGCTCGAGATCGAGGCCGTCCACGCGGAAGCCGCCCGCAGGAAGCTGGAGGAGGCCGGCTTCGGCCACGCGGGCCTGCAGATCGCGGACCGGCGGCTCCTGATCAGTGATACCAGCCTCGAAGAGCTGAGGGACGGCCTCGCGCAGGTCGTGGGCACCATCGTGCGCACTGCCACCCTGAAGGCCCTGGCGCAGAAGGACCTCGCGCGCCAGGCCCGCGCCGACCTGGACGAGGCAGAGCACGAACGATTCCTGCGCGTCGCCGAGCAGGCGGCCGCCATCGACTTCGGCCCGTGAGGAGGCCACCGTGAGTGAGAACTACAGGGCCCGCCACGACCCGCCGGCCGCTCCGGTCCCCAGCGCGGAGGCCGAGGAAGAAGCCGAGAACGAGGCCTGGGACGACGACGGCGGCCACGCCACTTCTGCTCCCCGCGACAAGGACGGCGGCCCCGGCCCCGAGGGCAAGGGAACTTCCGCGGGCCGTTCCCGCCACGAGGGCGGCACCCCCTGACGCGGCTCGGTGCGCGATGAGGGCTCGGGGTGAAGGGGCACCCTTCGACAGGATCGTCCTGATCTACAACCCCTCCGGCCGGGCCCCGGCAATTTTGGCCGGGCAGCTGCGCGCCGAGCTGGGCGCCCGCCTGCCCGGCACACCGCTGAGCCTGCGCCCCACAGCCTTCCCCGGCCATGGACGTGCCCTGGCGGGCGCCGAGCGCGGACGCCCACTGCTGGTCTCCATCAACGGCGACGGCGGGTACAACGACGTCGTCAATGGCGCCATGGACGCCGGCGGCCAGGCCGTCTGCGCCGTCATGGGCGCCGGCAACGCCAACGACCACCGGCGAAGCACCCGCACCCTGCCCATCACCGACGCGATCGACCGCGGCGACGTCCGCGGCATCGACCTCCTCCGACTCACCGTCGGGGAAGGGCCCGGTCAGTGGTCCCGCTACGCCCATTCCTACGTGGGATTCGGGCTCACGCCCCTGATGGCCATCGGCATCGAAGCAGGCGTCAAGGGACGCTTCACAGAACTGCTCTCCGTGGCCCGCGCCCTGCGCGGCCTCACACCCCTGGAGATCACCCGCGCTGACGGCGCCCGGGCCGTGCTGGACAGCCTGATCCTGGCCAACATCACCCGGATCGCCAAGTACGGCCGCATCAGCGAGGCAGGCTTCCCGGACGACGGGATATTCGAAGTCGTCATCCTGCCCCACGGGGCCAAGTGGCGCATCGCACTCATGGCCCTGCGGGCCGTCACCGTCGGACTCGGGGCCCAGGCCAGCGTGCCAAGCTACAGGTTCACCAGCACCGACCCGATCCCGCTGCAGATCGACGGCGAGGTCATGACAGTCGGAGCCGGCACACCCGTCCTCGTCGAATCCCGCCGCCAGACCCTGGCAACCCTCGGCTAGCGCATGCCGCGGATCACACCGCCCCCTCTGAAGAGGATGACGTCGCCGGCCTCGGCGCCGATCCCTGGGACCACGCGAAGGAAATGGTGGAGAAGGAAGAGAACGACCGGAGTATGTACCGGAACATAATCCGGGACGCCGCCTCGGGCCTGCTGGCCGGAGCCGAGCTGCGCATGACGGTACTGCGGCTGGGCGGCTGGACGGAGAACGGCTGGTGGGAGGCGGTCATCTGCCGCCCGCAGGACGTCGAGGCCCTCATGAGGGGGGACACGATCGACGGGACGCACCTGAGCTTCGACGAGCGGCAGGAGCTCATCGTGTGGCTCTCGGGATCGGCGCCGTGCCGGCCGATCCTGTCCCCGTCCGCCCGGAGGAGCTCGCCGGGTTCACATGCGCTGTGGCTCTGGCCTGACAGGGCCACACGCTCTGGCTCGGGACAGGCCACCGCGCTGACCAGTGAACGTGCTGGGACTCGGGACCAAGCCGGAAGGCCCAGCGAGCACGTGCTCTTCAGGCCTCCGAGAACCAGCAGCGCTTCTCCTTTTGCTCTTATGCCAAGAGGAGCAGGAGTGGTCGCTCTACTTTCCGGCTGTCAATTTCCGAAGAGGTCTCAGGAAGGCAGGGGAGCGGGCAAGCCCGACGCGCGAGTCCTGTCAAAGGAACCTTTGACGGACTCACATGCGGGGTACCGACAGCGGGTAGACGTTCTCAGGCGTTGGCGGGGGCGAGGACGATGTCGAAGTGGGTGCGCGCCCAGTCGCCCTCAAGGGCGCGGCCGTCGGGGGTGGGTATCCCTGCCGACTGGACGTCGAAGACCTTGATGAGGGAGTCCTTGACGCCGAAGACCGAGTCGCCGATCTCGATCTGCGGATCGCCGTGGACGAAGATGTGCGTCACAAGTGTGCGCAGGCCGGGGGCGGTGACCATGAAGTGCAGGTGGGAGGCCCGCACGGGGGAGCGGTTGGTGGCGGCGAGCATTTTCCCGACGGGGCCGTCGTGGGGGATCGGGTACGGGGTCGGGGTGAGTCCCCAGAACGAGTACCGGCCCTGCTCGTCCGAGAACAGATGCGCGCGCCCGGCGACGCGGCCGTCGGTGTACTGGACGTCGTAGAAGCCCTCGTCGTCGGCCTCCCAGACCTCGATGCGGGCGCCGGGGACGGGGTTGCCCTCGGTGTCGGTGACGGTGCCCTCGACCCAGCAGGGCTGGCCGTGGGCTCTGCCGGCGATGTCCCCGCCAATTGGGATCTCGGGGGCGTCGTCGACGAAGAAGGGCCCGAAGACGGTGGCCTCGGTCGCGGGGCGGTCGGCAGCGGCGACGGCCTCGTTGTTCACGGCGATGGTCTGCATGGAGGCGCCGAGGATGTCGGAGAGGAGGATGAACTCCTGCCGCCGCTCGTCGGTGATGTGCCCGGCGGCGGTGAGGAACTCGATGGCCTTGTTCCACTCGTCCTCGGTGAGGCGGACCTCGCGGATGAACGCGTGCAGGTGCCGGGTCAGGGCGCCCATGAGCTGGCGCAGGCGCGGGTCGGGGGTGCCGTCGAAGGAGGCGACGACCTGGTCGGTCAGGGCCTGCTCGATGCCGGCCTGCTTGGCGGACACGGCGGGATGGGCGGTCTCTGTCATGGCTGTGCTCTTTCTCAGTCGAGCTCGTCGGTGAGGATCTTCGGGTCGTCGCCGGCCAGTGCCGCGCGCAGGAGCGCGGTCAGGCCGGCGGCGGTGACGGGGCGCGGGTTGTTCGCCGGGATGGCGGGCAGGGCGACCTGGACGGCCTCGGCGATGCCGTCCTCGGCGAAGCCGTAGTCGGCCAGGGCGCGGGGGGCGTCGAGGCGCTCGCGCAGCGTCTGGAGGCCTTCGAGGGCGTCGGCGGTGCCGAACGCGGCGGCGATCCGGCCAGCAGCCTCGGGCGCGTGGGAGGCGTTGAAGGCGAGCACGTAGGGCAGGACGGTGGCGTGGGTCTGGGCGTGGGGGAGGTTGAACGTGCCGCCGAGGACGTGGCAGATCTTGTGGTGCATCCCGGATCCGGCCGAGGCGAACGAGACGGCGGCGAGGTAGGCCCCGTAGAGGGCCTGCTCCCGGCCATCCGGGCCTGCGGGGTCGGCGACGATCTTGGGCAGGCCCTCTGCCAGGGCGCGGATGCCCTCGGTGGCGATGGCTGCGTTGATCGGGTCCGCTCGGGGGCCCCAGAGGGAGTCGACGCAGTGGGCGAGCCCGTTGAGGCCGGACGCGACGCTCATTCCGACCGGGAGGGTGAGGGTGAGGTCGGCGTCGTAGACGACCGTGGCGGGCAGGACCCGGTCGTCCACGCCGGTTCTCTTGCGGGCGCCCTCGGTCAGGCCCCACACATTGGTCGCCTCGGACCCGGCGTACGTGGTCGGGACCGCAATGATCGGGATCCCGGTCGTGAGGGCCACGGCCTTGGCCAGGCCCGTGGTCGAGCCACCGCCGACCGAGATGATGAGGTCGATACGCGCGTCTGCGGCGGCGGTCCGGGCCTCCTCGGCTGTCTCGACGGGGACGTGCATGACCACGTCGTCGTGAATGAGCACGACCTCGATCTGGTTGGTGACCGTCTGAGCGAGCTTCACCTCGGTCTCCGAGGCGATGACCATCACGGCCCTCGCGCCGAGCCGTGCGACCTCGGCCGCGACGTTCTCCGCGGCCTTCCCCGACCCGAACAGCACCCGCTGCCCGAGAGTCACATGATCGAAAACCAGTCCCATGCGTGCTTTCCTCTTCTCGTGTTCTCAGCGTGCACCCGGCAGGGACCTGCACGTGCAGGCCCGTGATGGCCGTGTCCGCGTGCAGCGGAGGCCCTCGGCGGCCGCGATCGAGCCATGCGCCGGAGGTGCCGGCCGTGTCGCGCACGACTCCGGCACGGTCGCCTCCGGGAGATCCTCACCGTGGGCAGGCCCAACGGCGCGAGCGCGGTGAGCTGCTCCGGCGACAGGACGCCGGCAGGGTGCGCCGTCCGGCCGATGGCTACCCGCTCGCGCCCCCCACGTCGTCGAAGCGACTGCGCGAGCCGTCGTGCTCGATGACGCCCCAGTGCTGACCCAGTCGTCCCAAGGTCGTCCCCCGGCACACCATTCAGATTCAATTCGGTGGTGGGCTTCTGCTAGGAAACGGGGCGATGGTCCGCTTGGATGCTGTGTGCGCCGACATGGATGTGAGTGTTTGAGCTCACCATTTGGTGGGGGTTCGTCGACGAGGAGATTCAGCGCGAGGCCCGAGATGGCGCCTGCGAGGGAGGCGCACGGGCGAGGCGGCCATGGGCTCGATGCGTGGGATGGTGCCCGTTGCTGTCGGCATTGCGTCCATGCTGTGCTCCTCGCCCGTGCCCGCGGTCGAGGGATGTCTGCCAGCTCAGCGGCCGCGGTTCCTGATGAACAGGCTGACGTCGTCGTTGTTGACCAGGTCCGGCACGGTCCACCCGTCGAGGTCGTACTCGGCCATGCAGTCCTCGGCGAAGCCGCGCATCGACGCCGCCGCGCCGCTGGCTTCGGCGGCGAAGAGCATCTCGGCCTTGACGTTCTCGTGGTTGCCTGAGTAGTTGCGCTCGTAG
>NZ_BAAGSN010000011.1:0-458481 GCF_054782415.1 Sinomonas soli
AGCACCAGGGCTACGTGGCCCAGTACGAGCAGTGGTGCACCGCCAACCCGGGCAAGTGCCAGTGACCGCAGGGCCGGAGACAGCGGCCCGCGCCGCCGTCCTCGGCCACCCTATCGGCCACTCGAGGTCGCCGGCGCTCCACCGCGCGGCCTACCGCGCCCTGGGCATCGACATGGAGTACGGCTCCTTCGACCTCACCGAGGAGCAGCTCCCGGCCTTCGCGGCGCGCGTGCGCCGCGAACCGGGCTGGCGCGGCCTGTCGGTCACGATGCCGCTCAAGGCCGCCTTCGTGCCGCTCGTGGACCGGGTCGAGGGGCTCGCCGCCGAGCTCGGCGTGCTCAACACGGTGGTCGTCGAGGCCTCGGCCGCGGGCACGGTCCTCGTGGGCCACAACACGGACGTCCTCGGCATCACCGAGTCCTTCCGACACGCCGGCATGGAGGCCGTGCACCGTCCCGTGGTCGTCGGCGCCGGCAACACGGCACTGGCCTCCGTCGCCGCCGTCGCCCGGCTCGGCGCCCGCCGCGTCGAGTTCCTCGTGCGCGACGCCTCCCGCTCCGGCGAGGCCGCCGCGCTGGCCACGAGGCTCGGCCTCCAAGTGGCCGTCTCGCCGCTCGACGGGGGAGCCGCGCGCCTCGCTGCGGCAGACGCCGTCGTCAGCACCCTGCCGCCGCGCGCCGCGGACGGGCTCGCGGCAGAGCTGGCCACCATCCCCGCGGACGACGGCGGCGAGCACGTGCTGCTCGACGTCGCCTACGATCCGTGGCCCAGCAGGCTGGCCGCGGCGTGGGAGGGGCGCGGAGGGCGCGTCCTGCACGGACTCGAGATGCTCGTCTACCAGGCGGTCGAGCAGATCGTGCTGTTCACGGGCCGCCAGGACGCCCGGTCGCGGGCCGTCATAGATGTGATGTGCGCCTCAGTGGGCGTACCCCAGCGCACGGCATAGCGCCGCCGCGTGGCAGGATTGATGTCATGTTGCGTTGGTTGACGGCCGGTGAGTCTCATGGCCCGGCACTCGTAGGCATCCTCGAGGGACTCCCGGCCGGCGTCGCCCTCACGAGCGAGGACATCCGCCGGGCCCTCGCGCGCCGCCGCCTGGGCTACGGCCGCGGCGCGCGCATGAAGTTCGAGGCCGACGAGGTCACCATCCTCGGCGGGGTGCGGCACGGCAGGACCCAGGGCGGCCCCGTGGCGATCCAGGTCGGCAACACGGAATGGCCCAAGTGGGAGCAGATCATGGCCTCCGACCCGGTCGACCCCGCGGAGCTCGAGGGCCAGGCACGCAACGCCCCGCTGACCCGGCCGCGCCCGGGCCACGCAGACTTCACCGGCATGCAGAAGTACGGCTTCGACGAGGCCCGCCCGGTCCTGGAGAGGGCCTCGGCCCGCGAGACGGCGGCGCGCGTAGCCCTGGGCACCGCCGCGGCGGCGTTCCTCGCCGAGCTCGGGATCGACCTCGTGAGCCACACAACGCAGATCGCCGGGGTCGCCGTCCCCGAGGACGCCCCGCTCCCGCAGCCCGCCGACGTCGGCGCGCTCGACGCCGACCCGCTGCGCTGCTTCCACGCGGAGACCTCCGAGGCCATGGTCGCCGAGGTGGACGCCGCCCACAAGGAGGGCGAGACCCTCGGCGGCGTCGTCGAGGTCCTCGCGTACGGCCTTCCCCCGGGCCTCGGCAGCTACGTCCACTGGGACCGCCGGCTCGACGCGCGCCTCGCCGGTGCGCTCATGGGCATCCAGGCAATCAAGGGCGTGGAGGTCGGCGACGGATTCCGCACAGCTGGCCGGCGCGGCTCCGCGGCGCACGACGAGATCGTGCGCGAGCCGAACGGGAAGATCGTCCGGTCCACCAACCGTGCCGGTGGCATCGAGGGCGGGATGAGCATCGGCGACGTCCTGCGCGTGCGCGCCGCGATGAAGCCCATCGCCACCGTCCCGCGCGCCCTCCGTACCGTCGACGTGGCCACGGGCGAGGCCGCCAAGGCCCACCACCAGCGCTCGGACGTCTGCGCGGTCCCCGCCGCGGGCGTCGTCGCCGAGGCCATGGTCGCGCTCGTGCTCGCGCAGGCCGTCCTCGAGAAGTTCGGCGGCGACTCCGTCGCGGAGACGCGCCGCAACCTCGAGTCGTTCCTCGCCTCGATTCCGGCAGCGCTCGACTCGGTGGCGGGATGACCGCGGCCGGCGGCCGGCCGGACCGCCCCATCGTGCTGTTCGGCCCGATGGCCTCGGGCAAGAGTTCGGTGGGAGCGGCCCTTGCCGAGCTGCTCGGCGCGCGCTTCCTCGACACGGACGCCCTCGTCGTGGCACAGCACGGACCCATCCCGGAGATCTTCGCCGCGCACGGCGAGGAGGCCTTCCGGCAGGCGGAGGCGGACGTCATCGCGCAGGTCCTCGCGCAGCGGCATCCCGAGGGCCTCGTGCTGGCCCTCGGGGGAGGGTCGGTGCTGCGGGCCGAAACCCGGGCACTGCTCGCCGACGTGCACCGCGTGTACCTGCGGGCCTCCTGGGACGACGTCGCCCCGCGGCTGGTGGGCAGCGCGGACCGGCCGCTCCTGCACGGCGACGCCGAGAACAGCTGGAAGGCGCTCATGGACCGCCGACGTCCCGTCTTCGAGGACCTTGCGACGCTGAGCGTGGACACAGGCCAGAACACTGCGGCCGAGGTTGCCGCCCTGATTGCAGGCACGATCGCGGCCGGGAGCCGCCGCGCCACCGAGGGAGTCATCGCATGAGCAGCGACGCTGCGGTCATCAAGGTCACGGGCAGCACGCCCGCCGAGAACTACGACGTGGTCGTCGGGCACGGCCTGCTCGACCGGCTCGCCCCGGCCCTCGGCGAGCGCGTCCGCCGCGTGCTCGTGATCCACCCGCGGGCCCTGCGGGCCACGGGCGACGCCGTCCGCGCGTCGCTCGAGGCCGACGGGTTCACCGCCCTCACGGCCGAGATCCCCGACGCCGAGGAGGGGAAGCACATCCAGGTTGCCGCGTTCTGCTGGCAGGTCCTGGGGCAGAACGACTTCACCCGCTCGGACGCGATCGTCTCGGTGGGCGGGGGAGCGGTGACCGACGTGGCCGGCTTCGTCGCGGCGACCTGGCTGCGCGGCGTCCGCGTGGTGCACCTGCCCACGAGCCTGCTCGCGATGGTCGACGCCGCCGTGGGCGGCAAGACGGGGATCAACACCGCGGAGGGAAAGAACCTCGTCGGCGTCTTCCACCCGCCGGCGGCCGTGCTGGCAGACCTCGACGCCCTCGCGACGCTGCCCCGCAACGAACTGCTCACGGGCATGGCGGAGGCGGTCAAGTGCGGGTTCATCGCGGACCCCACGATCCTGGACCTGATCGAGAGGGACCCCGAGGCGGTCGCCGATCCCGCCTCGGACGTGGTGCGCGAGCTGATCGAGCGCTCCATCGCGGTCAAGGCCAAGGTCGTCTCGGCGGACTTCAAGGAGGCCGGCCTGCGCGAGGTGCTCAACTACGGCCACACCCTGGGCCACGCGATCGAGCTCGCCGAGCGCTACGCATGGCGGCACGGCGCCGCGGTGAGCGTGGGCATGATGTTCGCCGCCGAGCTGGCCCGCAGCGTGGGCCGGCTCGACGACGCGACCGCCGACCGCCACCGGAGCATCCTGACCTCCCTCGGGCTCCCGACCACGTACCGTGGGGACCGCTGGCAGGCGCTCCTGGACGGCATGCGGCGGGACAAGAAGGCCCGCGGCGACCTCCTGCGGTTCGTCGTGCTGGACGACGTCGCCAAGCCCGGGATCCTCGAGGTCCCCGACGCGTCGCTGCTGTTCGCCGCCTACCAGGAGATCGCGCAGGGAGCCGCAGAATGATCAGCGACCGCCGCGAGTGGCCGGACGCGGGCTTCCCGGGCGTTGCGGTCAACCCGGAGACCTTGGACACAGAGGTCGTCGACGAGGAACGCTGCACCGGGGCCCTGGCGGCCAGCACGGATCCCCGCGACCACGCGCTCGTCGAGCTCGCCCGGGGGCGCGTGAGCGCGGCGGCGGAGATCCTCGTGGAGGCCCGCTACGCCGATCCCGAGTCCTTCCGGCTCAAGGTGCTCGAACTCGACGTGCTGCGGGCCGGCAACCGCAACGACCGCGCCGTGGAGCGCGCCCAGCAGCTCCTGGCCGAGTCGAAGGGCACCCCCAACGAGGCGATGGTCCTGCAGTACCTGGGCAAGATCCAGTTCTCCCGCGGGAACTACGCCGCGGCGGAGAAGGCCTTCTCCCAGGCGCTCGACCTCAGGGTCGCCGCGTCGGCCGATGCGAGCCTCATCTACTCCTCGACGGTGGCCCTCGGCCGGGCCCGCGAGCTGCGCAGCCGCGAGCAGTGACGGCCGGGCGGCGCGCTCTGGTTAGAATGGTCTGCGGATTTGACGAGACGAACGCAACGAGAGGCGCCACGTGGCAACCACCAACGACATCAAGAACGGCACCGTGCTGAACCTGGACGGCCAGCTGTGGAACGTCATCGAGTTCCAGCACGTGAAGCCGGGCAAGGGCGGTGCGTTCGTGCGTACCAAGCTGCGCAACGTGCTCTCCGGCAAGGTCGTCGACAGGACCTTCAACGCCGGCACCAAGATCGACACCGCCACGGTGGACCGCCGTGACTTCCAGTACCTGTACAAGGACGGCGCCGACTTCGTCTTCATGGACACCGACACCTACGACCAGATCACGGTCGTGGGCGAGACGGTCGGCAACGCCGCGAACTTCATGCTCGAGAACCAGACGGTGCTCATCGCGCTGCACGAGGGCAACCCGCTCTACGTCGAGCTCCCGCCGAGCGTGACCCTCGAGATCACCTACACCGAGCCGGGCCTCCAGGGCGACCGCTCCTCCGCAGGCACCAAGCCCGCCACGGTGGAGACCGGCTACGAGATCCAGGTGCCGCTGTTCCTCGAGACCGGGACCAAGGTCAAGGTCGACACCCGCGACGGCGGCTACCTGGGACGTGTCAACGACTAGTGAGCGCCCGTGGAAAGGCCCGTGCGCGGGCCCTCGACATCCTCTTCGAGGCGGAGCAGCGCGGCGTCCCGGCTTCGGTGGCCATCCAGGGCCGCCGGGACCGCACCGAGCAGGTGATCAACCCCTACACCGTCGAGATCGTCGACGGCGTGACGGCCCGGCAGTCCCAGATCGATGAGATCCTGCGGACCTACGCGCAGGGCTGGACGCTCGAGCGCATGCCCGCGGTCGACCGCGTCATCCTCCGCATCGGCCTGTGGGAGCTGCTCTTCAACGACGACGTCCCCGACGCCGTCGCCGTGAGCGAGGCCGTGGCCCTGGCCCGCACCATGTCCACCGACGAGTCCCCGAGCTTCGTCAACGGACTCCTCGGCCGGCTCCAGGAGCTCAAGCCGACCCTGCTCGCCTGAGGCACCTCAGCGAGGCGGCCGTCCCCGGTCCACAGCCGCGGGCGGCCGTTCCCGTTTAAAGCTGCGGGTGGCCGCCCGACACTCCGAGGAGCGCGTCGCGTTCGCGTCCGATCCGGTCCAGGAGCTCCTGCTGGGACGCGGCGTAGCCGCGCACGTCCCGTCCGCTGAGCGCGCGCTGGCGCGCCGCCGCGAGGTCCGTCGCAGTGCGGATGAACGCCCGCAGCGCGGGACCCCGCCCCAGCCCCGTGGCCCACTTCAGGCCCGCGCTGCGGCCCCGCGGGGTCGCGAGCATCTCGACTTCGAGGGGCGAGAACCAGCCGGCCTGGGCGTACTCGAGCAGGCGTTCATGCGTGAGCCGCGCCTCGGCGCGCCGCAGGAAGTACACCCCCACCGTCGCGGCGCCGAACAGCGGGATCTGGACCAGGACGTACAGGAGGAAGAAGTCTTCCCCGCCGCTGTTCCAGATGTTGTGCAGGAGCATCGCCGGCGCGAGGCCCACGAGGAACGCTCCGACCACGAGCCCCGGGCTCCAGCGCCGGGCCGCGAGCCCCATGACCAGGCCGAGCGTTCCGGTGAACATGGCGTGGGCGAACGGGGACAGGACCCCGCGCATCGTGAAGATGACGGCCAGCGACGCGGCGGATCCGGAGGTCTCGCTGAAGAGCCGGCCGAAGTAGAGGATGTTCTCGGTGAACGCGAACCCAGCGGCGATCGTCATGCCGTAGACGATCCCGTCCACCGGCCCGTCAACGTACTTCCGGGCCGCGAGCATGAGGATGAGCAGCCCCAGCCCCTTGGCGCTCTCCTCCACCATCGGCGCCTCGACCGTGGCCAGGAAGCGCATGGTCTGGGCGGCGCCGGAACGTGGGCCGAACGCGTCGAGGAACACGGGCTGGACCAGCGTGGTCGCCGCGACCGCCATCACGGCGCCCCAGACCAGGGCCAGGACGATCAGGCGCCTCGGCTCCGGCTCCCACCGGTCCACGGCGAACACCGCCAGCAGCACGATGGCCAAGGGGAACAGCGAGAGCAGGAAGCCCACCAGCAGCCCGGAGCTCCCGGTGGCGCGCAGCAGGAAGGGCACCACCACGGCCAGCGCCGCAAGCAGCGCCGCGCCCCCGCCGACGAGCACCGCGAGCGCCCCGCCGCCCAGACGCAGCCCGCGCGCAGGCGGCACCGCAAGGGGCGGCCATGCCCCGCCCACCGCGCCCGCCGCGCCCGTCGGCCCGGACGCCCGGACCGCCTCCGGGGCGGGCGCCGGGGGACTCGCGGCAGGCTCAGCCGCCTGCCAGGGGCGGGGCGGCGGGACGTAGCTTCCGGGCTCGGGCTGCTGCCATCGCGGCGGCTCGTTGCTCGTCATGGCCCAAGGCTAGCGCCGCGCCGCGGCCTCCCGCCCGGCGGCGCGGGAGCTCGCGTGACGGCGGGCACACCGGCCGCCGGCAGCGGCGGGGCCTGTGATAACTTGGATCGACAGTTTTCCTCATTTAATTCCGTCCTGTGAGGCGGGGAAAGGGGTCTGCTGTGGCACCTGCCTCTGCAGAAGAGCGCAGCGTGAGTGCCGGACGGGTTGTCCTCTCAGGGGGCGACATCGACCGGGCACTGACGCGCATTGCGCACGAAATCCTCGAAGCCAACCGCGGCCCCGCGGGGCTGGTCCTCCTCGGCATCCCGCGCCGGGGCTACCCGCTCGCGGTCCGGCTCGCGGCGAAGCTCGCCGCCGCCGATCCCGGTGTGGACCCGGCCGCCGTCGTCGGCCAGCTCGACATCACGATGTTCCGCGACGACCTCTCGCGCCAGCCCACCCGTCCGCCGGCCCGCACGATCCTCCCGGCCGGAGGCATCGACGACAAGGTCGTCGTGCTCGTCGACGACGTGCTGTTCTCGGGCCGGACGATCCGCGCCGCCCTCGATGCCCTCGTGGACCTCGGCAGGCCCCGCTCCGTGCGCCTGGCGGTCCTCGTCGACCGCGGCCACCGCGAACTGCCGATCCGCGCCGACCACGTCGGCAAGAACCTGCCGACGTCCCGCGCGGAGAAGGTCCGCGTGCGCCTCGCAGAGGTCGATGCCGGGTCCGGCTTCCCCGAGGACCTCGTGGCGATCGAGGGCCCCGAGGAGGCGGCCCGGTGAAGCACCTGCTCTCGACGAAGGACCTCTCCGCCGAGGACGCGATCCGCATCCTCGACACCGCCGAGGAGATGAGCGCGGTCAACTCGCGCGAGGTCAAGAAGCTGCCCGCCCTGCGCGGACGCACCGTGGTGAACCTGTTCTTCGAGGACTCCACCCGCACGCGCATCTCGTTCGAGGCGGCCGCCAAGCGGCTCTCCGCGGACGTGATCAACTTCGCGGCGAAGGGCTCGTCCGTCTCGAAGGGCGAGTCCCTCAAGGACACGGCCCAGACTCTCGAGGCCATCGGTGCCGACGCCGTCGTCCTCCGCCACTCGGCCTCCGGCGCGGCCCACCGGCTCGCGGTGACCGACTGGATCAGCGCCGCCGTGGTCAACGCGGGGGACGGGACCCACGAGCACCCGACCCAGGCGCTGCTCGATGCGTTCACGCTGAGGCGGCACCTCTCGCGCCTCGCCGGCACCTCCTCCGCGGGGGCCGACCTCGCCGGCGCGCGCGTCCTCATCGTCGGCGACATCCTCCACTCGCGCGTCGCCCGCTCGGACGTGTGGCTGCTGGCCACCCTCGGGGCGCACGTGACCCTCGTCGCACCGCCGACGCTCCTGCCGATCGGCGTCGACGGCTGGCCGTGCGAGGTCACGTACGACCTCGACGAGGCCATCGCCTCGCGCCCGGACGCCATCATGATGCTGCGCGTCCAGGCCGAGCGCATGAACGCCTCCTACTTCCCCTCCACGGGCGAGTACTCCCGCCGCTGGGGCCTCGGCGACGAGCGTTTTGCCCGCCTGTCCGAGCTGGGGCTGAAGGACACCGTCATCCTGCACCCCGGACCGATGGTGCGCGGGCTCGAGATCTCCTCGGCCGCCGCGGACTCGGAACGGTCCCAGGTCCTCAAGCAGGTCGCCAACGGGGTCTCCGTGCGCATGGCCGTGCTCTACCTGCTGATGTCCGGCGGATCCGCGGAGTACCCCGTGGCCGCCCCCGAGCTGAAGGAGACAGCCTCATGACGACTTCGCCGCGCTACCTCGTCCGGGGGGCCGCACTGTACGGCGAGACCCCGGCGGACCTCCTCGTCGCCGACGGCGTGATCGCCGCCGTGGGCTCCGGCCTCGAGGCCACCGGCGCCACCGTGGTCGACGCCGACGGCCTGGTCGCGCTGCCCGGGCTCGTGGACGTCCACACCCACCTGCGGGAGCCGGGCCGCGAGGATGCGGAGACGGTCGAGACGGGCTCGAAGGCGGCGGCCCTCGGCGGCTACACCGCCGTGCACGCGATGGCCAACTCCAATCCCGTCGCCGACACCGCCGGGGTCGTCGAGCAGGTCGCCCACCTCGGACGCCGCGCCGGCTGGGCGGACGTGCGGCCCGTCGGGGCCGTGACCGTGGGCCTGAAGGGGGAGCGGCTTGCCGAGCTCGGCGCGATGGCCGAGTCCGCCGCGGCCGTGCGGATGTTCTCCGACGACGGCATGTGCGTCCACGACCCGGTCCTCATGCGCCGGGCCCTCGAGTACGTCAAGGCCTTCGACGGCGTCGTCGCCCAGCACGCCCAGGAGCCGCGGCTGACAGCCGGCGCCCAGATGAACGAGGGCGCCGTGTCCTCGGTCCTCGGCCTCCCGGGCTGGCCGGCCGTCGCCGAGGAGAGCATCATTGCCCGCGACGTCCTGCTCGCCCAGCACGTGGGATCGCGCCTGCACGTCTGCCACGTCTCCACTGCGGGGTCGGTGGACATCATCCGCTGGGCCAAGGCCCGCGGCATCGACGTGACCGCCGAGGTCACCCCGCACCACCTGATGCTCACCGACGAGCTCGTGCGCACCTACGACCCGGTCTACAAGGTCAACCCGCCGCTGCGGACGCACGACGACGTCGAGGCGCTGCGCGCGGCCCTCGCCGACGGCACCATCGACGTCGTCGGGACCGACCACGCCCCGCACCCGAGCGAGCACAAGGAATGCGAGTGGGTGCAGGCGGCGATGGGCATGACAGGGCTCGAGACGGCACTCTCGGTCGTCCAGCTCGCGATGGTCGAGACCGGCCTCATGGGCTGGCGCGACGTGGCCCGCTCGATGTCGGAGGCACCGGCGAGGATCGGCCGGGACAGCGACCACGGTCGCCCCCTCGCCGAGGGCGAACCGGCCCACCTGGTGCTCGTGGACCCGGCCGCCCGCTGGACCGTCGACCCCGCGGCCCAGGCGACGAAGGGCCGCAACTCGCCCTTCGCCGGCCGAGAACTGCCGGGCCGGGTCGTCGCGACCTTCTACGCCGGCCACCCGACGGTGCTCGACGGCGCGCTCACCACCCCGCACCCGGCCTTCGCCGGCGCCCACCCGGGGGAGCGCTGATGGACCGCCTCGGACCGGGCCTGGCGATGCTCGCCCTCGCTGTGGTCCTCGCCGCGCTCATGTGGGTCGGGTGGCGGGGCCGGCTCAGACGGCAGTCGGGCATCGCGGCGCCCCGCGCGGTCCCAGAGGACGCCGGCGCCGAGCGCCTCCGGTGCAGCGGCCAGTACGTCGCCACGACGACGGCGGGCGACTGGCTCGACCGGGTGGCGGCCCACGGCCTCGGCGTGCGCACCGGGGCGGACGCGGTGGTCCTGGACGACGGCCTGGTCTTCGACCGAGCAGGATCCAGCGACTTCTTCATCCCGCGCGAGGACCTGCAGGAGGTGGGCCTCGCCTCCGGCATGGCCGGGAAGTTCGTCGAGAAGGACGGCCTCGTCGTCGTCGGCTGGCTCCTCGGGGGGACCGCCGTCGAGACGGGGTTCCGTCCCCGCTACGCCGAAGAGAAGAACGCCCTCGTGGCAGCAATCGAGAATGTGATGGGTTCCGCGGCCGGAAGCGCCGCGGGTCAGGGAAAGAGTGAGCAGTGACTGAGAACGCCACCAGCGGGCCAGAAGCAGGGACAGCGGCAGCCGCAGGCGCCCCGGCGCAGGGCACCAGGACGCGGCAGCCCGCCGTCCTCGTGCTCGAGGACGGCACGATGTTCCGCGGCCACAGCTACGGGACCGTGGGCACGACCCTCGGGGAGGCCGTCTTCGCGACGGGCATGACGGGATACCAGGAGACGATCACCGATCCCTCCTACGCCCGGCAGATCGTCGTCCAGACCGCACCCCACATCGGCAACACCGGAGTGAACAGCGAGGACGCCGAGTCCCGCCGCATCTGGGTGGCCGGCTACGTGGTCCGCGACCCCGCGCGCCGCCCCTCGAACTGGCGCAGCGAGCGCAGCCTGGACGAGGAGCTCGAGGCCCAGGGGATCGTGGGCATCCAGGGAGTCGACACCCGCGCGATCACCCGCCACCTGCGCGAGCACAAGACCATGCGCGCCGCGATCTTCTCAGGCGACGCCGCGCGCCGCCCCGAGCAGGAGCTCCTCGAGGCCGTGCGCGCGAGCGCACCCATGGAGGGCGCCCGCCTGGCCGAGGAGGTCAGCGTCGACGCCGCGTACACGGTCGAGCCGTCCGCGCACGGCTGGGAGGGCGAGCCCCGCTTCACGATCGCGGCGATCGACCTCGGCATCAAGGCCATGACGCCGCACCGCTTCGCCGAGCGCGGGGTCCGGGTGCACGTGCTGCCCGCCACCGCGACCATCGAGGACGTGCGGGCGGTCGACCCCGACGGCTTCTTCATGTCCAATGGCCCCGGCGACCCCGCCACCGCGGACGCCCAGGTGCGCCTGCTGCGCTCGGTCCTCGACGAGAAGCTGCCCTACTTCGGCATCTGCTTCGGCAACCAGATCCTCGGCCGGGCCCTCGGCTTCGGGACCTACAAGCTGCGCTACGGCCACCGCGGCATCAACCAGCCGGTCATCGACCGCCGCACGGGCAAGGTGGAGATCACGAGCCAGAACCACGGCTTCGCCGTGGACGCCCCGCTCGAGGGCGCCACCACCGCGCCGGAGGAACGCTACGGCCGCGTCGAGGTCTCCCACCTCAGCCTCAACGACCAGGTCGTCGAGGGCCTCGCCTGCCTCGACATCCCGGCGTTCTCCGTCCAGTACCACCCCGAGGCCGCGGCCGGCCCGCACGACGCCGCGTACCTGTTCGACCGCTTCATCGCGCTGATGGAGTCGTCGTCCGCGAGCACCAAGACCCCCGAGACCGAGGAAGCGAAGTAATGCCCAAGCGCACAGACCTGAAGAGCGTCCTGGTCATCGGCTCCGGGCCGATCGTCATCGGCCAGGCGGCAGAGTTCGACTACTCCGGCACGCAGGCCATCCGGGTGCTCAAGGAGGAGGGCCTGCGGGTCATCCTCGTCAACTCGAACCCGGCCACGATCATGACCGACCCGGAGCTCGCCGACGCGACCTACGTCGAGCCGATCACCCCGGACGTCGTCGAGAAGATCATCGCCAAGGAGCGCCCGGACGCGGTCCTTCCGACCCTGGGCGGACAGACCGCGCTCAACACCGCGATCGCGCTGGACAAGAACGGCGTCCTCGAGAAGTACGGCGTCGAGCTCATCGGCGCGAACATCGCCGCGATCGAGCTCGGCGAGGACCGCGAGAAGTTCAAGGGCGTGGTCGAGCGCTGCGGCGCGGAGAGCGCCCGCAGCCACATCGTCCACACCATGGACGAGGCGCTCACGGCGGTCGAGGACCTCGGCTATCCCGTCGTGGTCCGCCCCTCCTTCACGATGGGCGGCCTCGGCTCCGGGATGGCCTACAACGCGGAGGACCTGCACCGTATCGCCGGCGCGGGCCTGCAGTACAGCCCGACCACCGAGGTGCTCCTGGAGGAGAGCATCCTCGGCTGGAAGGAGTACGAGCTCGAGATGATGCGCGACAAGAACGACAACGTCGTCGTCGTGTGCTCGATCGAGAACTTCGATCCGGTCGGCGTCCACACCGGGGACTCGATCACCGTCGCCCCGGCGCTGACGCTCACGGACCGCGAGTACCAGAAGCTGCGGGACGTCGCGATCGCCGTCATCCGCGAGGTCGGCGTGGACACGGGCGGCTGCAACATCCAGTTCGCCGTCGATCCCGCCACCGGACGCGTCGTCGTGATCGAGATGAACCCGCGCGTCTCGCGCTCCTCGGCGCTGGCCTCCAAGGCCACCGGATTCGCGATCGCGAAGATCGCCACGAAGCTCTCGCTCGGGTACACGCTCGACGAGATCCCGAACGACATCACGCAGAAGACCCCGGCGAGCTTCGAGCCGACGCTCGACTATGTGGTCGTGAAGGTTCCCCGCTTCGCGTTCGAGAAGTTCCCCGCTGCGGACCCCACCCTCACGACCACGATGAAGAGCGTGGGCGAGGCGATGGCCCTCGGCCGCAACTTCACCGAGGCCCTGCAGAAGGCGCTCCGCTCGCTCGAGCAGAAGGGCGCCCAGCTCGACTTCTCCCCGGTCCCGGAGTACGAGGTCGCCGACCTCGTCGAGCAGGCCAAGCGGCCCACGACCCAGCGCCTGGCCCAGGTCCAGCGTGCCCTCCTCGGCGGCGCGAGCGTCGAGGAGCTGTTCGAGGCGACGAAGATCGACCCCTGGTTCCTCGACCAGCTCACCCTCCTGAACGAGGTCGCCGCCGAGATCAAGGCCGCACCCGCCCTCACCGAGGACGTGCTCCGCCTGGCCAAGCGCCACGGCTTCTCGGACGAGCAGATCGGCGCCCTGACCCACTCGTCGGAGGCCGTGGTCCGCGGCGTCCGGCAGGCGCTCGGCGTCCGCCCGGTCTACAAGACCGTGGACACGTGCGCGGCCGAGTTCGCCGCCTACACGCCGTACCACTACTCGTCCTACGACGAGGAGGACGAGGTCGAGCTCCACAAGAAGCCCTCGGTGGTCATCCTCGGTTCGGGCCCCAACCGCATCGGCCAGGGCATCGAATTCGACTACTCGTGCGTGCACGCCACGATGGCGCTGCGCAAGGCCGGCTACGAGACGGTCATGGTCAACTGCAACCCGGAGACCGTCTCCACCGACTACGACATCTCCACGCGCCTGTACTTCGAGCCGCTCACGCTCGAGGACGTGCTCGAGGTCATCGCGGCGGAGGAGCGCACGGGCGGCGTCATCGGCGTGTTCGTCCAGCTCGGGGGCCAGACCCCCCTGAAGCTGGCCCAGCAGCTCGCCGACGCGGGGGTGCCGATCCTGGGCACCTCGCCCGAGGCGATCGACCTCGCCGAGCACCGCGGCGCGTTCGCGAAGGTGCTCGACGACGCCGGGCTCGTCGCGCCCAAGAACGGCACCGCCGTCTCCTTCGAGGAGGCCCGGCGGATCGCCAGCGAGATCGGCTACCCCGTCCTCGTGCGGCCCTCGTACGTCCTCGGCGGCCGCGGCATGGAGATCGTCTACGACGAGCCGAACCTGCGTCGGTACATCGACAACGCGACCGAGATCACCCCGGACCACCCGGTCCTGATCGACCGCTTCCTCGAGGACGCGATCGAGATCGACGTCGACGCCCTCTACGACGGCACCGACCTGTACCTGGGCGGCATCATGGAGCACATCGAGGAGGCCGGCATCCACTCCGGCGACTCCGCGTGCGTGCTGCCCCCGGTCACCCTCGGCACCGACGTGGCCGAGCGCGTCCGGGCCGCCACCGAGGCGATCGCGGCGGGCGTGGGCGTCCGCGGGCTGATCAACATCCAGTTCGCCCTCGCCGCGGACGTGCTCTACGTGCTCGAGGCCAACCCCCGCGCCTCCCGCACCGTGCCGTTCGTCTCGAAGGCCACCGGGGTCCAGCTCGCCAAAGCCGCAGCCCTCATCGGCACGGGCGTGACGATCAAACAGCTGCGCAGCGCCTACCGCATGCTGCCCGAGACCGGCGACGGCGCGGTGCTGCCCGACAGCGCACCGGTGGCCGTGAAGGAGGCCGTGCTCCCGTTCAGCCGCTTCCGCACGCCGGCGGGCACCGTGGTGGACAGCCTGCTCGGGCCGGAGATGCGTTCGACCGGCGAGGTCATGGGCATCGACAAGCACTTCGACACGGCCTTCGCCAAGAGCCAGGCGGCGGCGAACAGCTCGCTGCCGACCTCGGGCCGGGTCTTCGTCTCGGTGGCCAACCGGGACAAGCGCTCGATCATCATGGCGGTGAAGAAGCTCTCCGACCTCGGCTTCGAGATCCTCTCCACCGGCGGCACCGCCGCCGTGCTCAACCGCAACGGCATCACCGCCACCGTGGTCCGCAAGGTCAGCGACGGCGGCGAGGGCACGATCGTGGACCTGATCAACGAGGGCAAGGTCGACATGGTCTTCAACACGCCCTCGGGCGGCGCCGCGCGCGGCGACGGCTACGAGATCCGTGCCGCGGCCACCTCGGTCGGCAAGCCCTGCATCACGACGGTGGCGGAGTTCAACTTCGCCGTCCTCGCGATCGAGGCCATGCGCAGCTTCGAGTGGGACGTCACGAGCCTGCAGGAGCACGCCGCCTCGGTCCGCGGCGGCTCGGCCGCCCCGGCCGAGGAGGCCGTGGAGCCGGCCCGTGCCTGAGCCCACGGGCCGCCCGGCGGGCCGCGCGCCCTTCGGGGAGCGGCTCGCTGCGGCCATGGCCGCCAGGGGGCCGCTGTGCGTCGGCGTCGACCCCCACCCGTCGCTGCTGGCGGCGTGGGGGCTGACGGACGACGCCGAGGGCCTCCGCCGCTTCTCGGCCGCGGTCCTCGAGGGGGTCGTCGACGTCGCCGCGGCGCTCAAGCCGCAGGTGGCGCTCTACGAGCGCCACGGCTCGGCCGGCATCGCCGCGCTCGAGGAGCTCCTCGCGGCCTCGGCGGACGCCGGACTGCTCACGATCGCCGACGCCAAGCGCGGCGACATCGGGTCCACCATGGCGGCGTACGCCCAGGCATGGCTGGGGGAGGGGTCCCCGCTCGCGGCGGACGCCGTCACCCTCAGCCCGTACCTCGGGTTCGAGTCGCTGCGGCCCGCCCTCGAGACCGCGGCGGAGACCGGCCGCGGCGTGTTCGTGCTCGCGCTGACCTCCAACCCCGAGGGCGCCTCGGTCCAGCACGTGGGCGGGGACTCCTCGGTGGCCCGGCGCGTCGTGGACGCCGCGGCCGCCGAGAACGGGCGGTACGCGGGCGCCCAGCGCGGCCACGGCTCGGTGGGCCTCGTCGTCGGGGCCACAGTCGGGGACGCGATCGGCCGCCTCGGCCTCGACCTCGCCGCGATGGGCGGCCCGATCCTCGCCCCGGGCCTCGGCGCCCAGGGGGCCACCCCCGCGGTCCTGAGGGAGACGTTCGGTCCGGCCTACCCCCGGGTTCTGGGGACGTCCAGCAGGGACATCCTCGCCGGCGGCCCCGAGCCGCGCGGCGTGCGGGCGCGCGCCGAGCGGACCCTCGAGGGCTTGCGGGCCTGACTCCCGCCGTCTACTTTCTAGGGGAGTCCGCGCGCCGCTGTGGCCGCGGGCTCCCGAGCGATCCGGGCGAGCACGGAGGCGGCGCAGTGGCCTTGGAACCCCTGACACCCGAGGAGAGGCGCGCGGCACTCGGGAAGGCCGTCGAGGCGCGCGGGATCCGCTCACGGGCCAAGGCCGCACTCCACTCGGGGGAGCTGACCGTCGAGGAGTTGCTCGCCCGGGCAGACCACGACGAGGCGCTGGCACGGCTGAAGGTCACCGAGATGCTCGAATGCCTGCGCGGCATCGGACCCGTGCGTGCCCAGGCGATCCTCGCCACACTCGGCATCGCACCGAGCCGCCGCCTCAGGGGCCTCGGCGTCCACCAGCGGCGCGCGCTGGTAGATTTTCTGGCAGGCTGAAGCATGCCCGGGGCGTCCCGGGCTCTGACGAAGGGACAGCGTGGAGCACGCACAGGACCAGACGGCCGCATCCGAGGCCGGGCATGGCGGGCTGACCGTCCTCGCAGGGCCCACCGCCGTGGGCAAGGGCACGGTCTCGACCTACATCCGGGACACCTACCCGGAGGTGTGGCTCTCCGTCTCTGCCACGACCCGGGCCCCGCGCGAGGGCGAGGTCGACGGCGTCCACTACTACTTCGTGGGCCCCACCGAGTTCGAGCGGCTCGTCGCCGAGGACGCATTCCTCGAGTGGGCCGTGGTCCACGGGCAGAACCGCTACGGGACACTGCGCCGCACGGTCGAGGAGGCGATCGCGGCCGGCAAGCACGTCCTCCTCGAGATCGACCTCCAGGGCGCCCGGCAGGTCAAGGCCGCGATGCCGGACGCGCAGTTCGTGTTCCTGGCCCCTCCGAGCTGGGACGAAATGGTGCGCCGCCTGCGCGGCCGGGGCACCGAAACCGCCGAGGAACAGCAGCGCCGCCTCGAAACGGCTAAAATAGAGCTCGCTGCCGAGCCCGAGTTCGACGTCACCGTCGTCAACGACGACGTGAAGCGCGCGGCAGATGAGCTTGTGTCACTCATGGGACTGACGCCGCACGCCCGGCCCGCGTCGCGCTAGCGCGCCGGCCATCCGCTACGAAAGAGCATTGGAGACCCACTGTGTCCTCGACCCCCGAAGGCATCATCAACCCGCCGATCGACGACCTCCTGACGAAGTCCGACTCGAAATACGGCCTCGTGATCTTCGGCGCGAAGCGTGCCCGGCAGATCAACGCCTACTACGCCCAGCTGCACGAGGGCCTCTTCGAGTACGTCGGCCCGCTCGTGGACACCCGGCTGAACGAGAAGCCGCTCTCCATCGCCCTGCGCGAGATCAACGACGGGCTGCTCGTCGCGACCCCCGCCGTCGAGGAAGAGCCTGCCGCCGAGTCCGAGGACCAGTAGCAGCAGGGACCAGGAGGAGGTCGGCCGCGTGCGCGTGGTCCTAGGCGTGGGCGGCGGCATCGCCGCCTACAAGGCGGCCCTGCTGCTGCGGCTGTTCACCGAGGCCGGGCACAGCGTCACCGCGGTGCCCACCGAGGCAGCGCTCAGCTTCGTCGGCAAGGCCACCTGGGAGGCCCTCTCGGGCAAGCCGGTGCGCACTGACGTCTTCGAGGCCGTCGAGACGGTCAACCACGTCCGGCTCGGCCACGAGGCCGAGCTCGTGGTCGTGGCGCCCGCCACCGCCGACCTGCTCGCGCGCGCCGCGGGCGGCCATGCCGACGACCTCCTGACGAACACCCTCCTCATGGCACACTGCCCGGTGCTGCTCGCGCCGGCCATGCACACCGAGATGTGGCGGCATCCCGCGACCCGGGCCAACGTGGCGCTTCTGCGGGAACGGGGGGTGCACGTCCTGGAGCCCGCCGTCGGGCGGCTCACCGGCGCCGACTCGGGCCCCGGCCGGCTCCCGGAGCCGGAGGAGATCTTCCGCGCTGCCCTCGCCCTCGTGGACGGGCCTTCCGCGCCCGACGCCGGCCCTCGCCCGGGCGCGCCCGGCACCGACCGCCCCGCCGGCCCCCTGGCCGGCCGGCGCGTCGTCGTCTCCGCGGGGGGCACCCGCGAACCCCTCGACCCCGTCCGCTTCCTCGGGAACCGGTCCTCGGGCAAGCAGGGCGCCGCCCTCGCCCGCTCGGCCCTCGCCGCGGGCGCCGACGTCACGCTCGTCGCAGCCCACATGGACGTCCCGCCCCCCGAGGGCGCGCGGGTCCTCAGCGTCGGCTCGGCCCTCGAGCTGCGAGAGGCCATGCTCGCCGAGGCCCCGGGCGCCGACGTGCTCATCATGGCCGCCGCGGTGGCCGACTTCCGGCCCTCCGAGCTGCAGGCCAGCAAGATCAAGAAGCGCGACGACGCCGCCGACCCCGTCATCACGCTCGTCCGTAACCCCGACGTCCTCGTGGAGCTCGTGCAGCGGCGCAACGACGCCGAGCCCGGCCAGCTGATCGTGGGCTTCGCCGCGGAGACCGGCGACGCCGCCTCGAGCGCCCTCGAGTACGGGATGGCCAAGCTCGCCCGCAAGGGCTGCGAACTGCTCGTGCTCAACGAGGTCGGCACCGACGCGGCGGGCTCGGAGCGCGTCTTCGGCCAGGACACCAACGCGGTCCTCATCCTCGCCCGCGACGGCGGCGCGCCCGAGCAGGCAGCGGGCAGCAAGGACGAGGTCGCGGCCGCCGTCGTGCGCCGGATCACGCGCGAGCTGGCGGCCCGCGCGCCCCAGTAGCGCGACGCAACCCAGTAGAGTGGACCAGTGACCCACGCTCCCGATCCCGGCACCACAGCCCTGCGCCTCTTCACGTCCGAATCCGTGACCGAGGGGCACCCCGACAAGATCTGCGACCAGATCAGCGACTCCATCCTCGACGCGCTCCTCGCGGCCGATCCGGAGTCGAAGGTCGCCGTCGAGACGATGGCCACCACCGGGCTGGTCCACGTCGCGGGCGAGGTCACCACCGACGCGTACGTCGAGATCCCGCAGATCGTGCGCAACACCATCCTCGGCATCGGCTACGACTCCTCGGCCAACGGCTTCGACGGGGCCCGCTGCGGGGTGTCGGTCTCGATCGGCCAGCAGTCCTCGGACATCTTCGACGGCGTGTTCAACTCGCTCGAGGCCCGCGAGGGCACCATGGAGGACGAGTACGACCTCCAGGGCGCCGGCGACCAGGGCATCATGTTCGGCTACGCCTCCGACGAGACGGCCACCTACATGCCCACCCCGATCTGGCTCGCCCACCGCCTCTCCGAGCGCCTCACGGAGGTCCGCAAGAGCGGCGAGCTCGCGTACCTGCGCCCCGACGGCAAGACGCAGGCGACCGTGGGGTACGACGGCGACCGGCCCGTGAGCGTCGAGACCATCGTCATCTCGAGCCAGCACGCCGAGGGCACCGACCTCGCCACCCTGCGCGCCGACCTCGCCGACCACGTCGTCAAGCCGGTGCTGGCCATGGCCGAGCTCGAGTCGGACCACGTGCGCAGCATCCTCAATCCTGCCGGGGCCTTCATCATCGGGGGCCCGGTCGGTGATGCCGGCCTGACCGGCCGCAAGATCATTGTGGACACCTACGGCGGGTTCGCCCGCCACGGCGGCGGCGCCTTCTCCGGCAAGGACCCGTCCAAGGTGGACCGCTCCGCCGCCTATGCGATGCGCTGGGTCGCGAAGAATGTCGTGGCCGCCGGCCTCGCACGGCGCGCCGAAATCCAGGTCGCCTACGCGATCGGCCAGGCGCGTCCCGTGGGGATCTACGTCGAGACCTTCGGTACCGAGAGCGTCGACCCTCTGCGCATCAGCGCCGCGGTGAGCGAGGTCTTCGACCTCCGGCCCCGGGCGATCATCGAGGCCCTGGACCTCAAGCGCCCGATCTACGCCAAGACGGCCGCGCACGGCCACTTCGGGCGCGAAGAGCCCGACTTCACCTGGGAGCGGCTCGACCGCGTCCAGGACCTGAAGGACTTCTTCGGGGCGTGAGCCGCGTCAGGCGCGGGCGATGAGCGCGAGCGAGCGGCCCACCGAGCCCGTCCAGCCGTCGCTGCTGACCGGCTTCCCGCTGCCCGAGCAGCCCCCGCCGGGGCCGCGGCCGGCGCCCGAGCGCCCCGTGGCGCGCGTGTGCGTCGAGTCCCCGCTGCCGCAGCTGGACCGCCTGTTCGACTACCTGGTCACCGAGGAGCTGGACACGGCGGCCGTCCCGGGCGTGCGTGTGAAGGTCCGCATCGCCGGCCGCGAGCACGTCGGGTTCCTGCTCGAGCGCCGGGACTCCTCCGACGCCGGCGTGCGGCTGGCACCCCTGGGCGCCGTGCTCTCGCCGCTGCCTGTCCTCGCTCCCGAGGTCGCCGAGCTGGCGGGTGCCGTCGCGGAGCGCTGGGCCGGTGCCCTGGGCGATGTCCTCCGCTTCGCCGTGCCGCCGCGGGCCGTGAAGGTCGAGGCCGAGTTCGCCGCCCGCGCTGGCGGGGGGCCCGGTCCCGCCCCTCGCCGAGTGGACGGGCCGGATACTGCGACGGGACCGGATCCGGCACATGGATTCGATCCCGCACCTGGATTCGATCCGGCACCGGGGTTCGATCCGGCACCGGGCGGCAGTGCCGGTGGCTGGGCCGAGCTCACCCCAGGCGGCGCGTTCCTCCGGCACCTTGCCGCGGGCGGGAGCCCGCGGGCCTCCCTGCAGACCGCCCACGGCTACGGCCCAGATGCGTGGCCCCACACGATCGCCGCGGCCGTGGCCGCCGCCCGCTCCTCGGGACGCGGGGCGCTCGTCGTGGTCCCTGACCGCCGGGACCTCGAGCGGGTGCAGGCGGCCCTCGAGGCCGCGGTCCCCGGCGAGCGGACGGTCCGCCTCTCCGCCGAGGACGGCCCGAGCGCACGCTCCCGGGCCTTCCTCGAACTCCTCACGGGCGGCGCCCGGATCGCGGTGGGCACCCGCGGCGCCGTGTTCGCGCCCGTGCAGGACCTCGGCCTCGTGGTCTGCTGGGACGACGGCGACGAGATGCACCTCGAGCCGCGGGCCCCCTACTTCCATGCCCGCGAGGTCCTGCTCCTGCGCGCCGAACAGGCGGGCTGCGCGGTGCTGCTCGCCGGCCATGCGGTCTCGGTGGAGGCCCAGCGTCTCGTCGAGTCGGGGTGGCTGCAGCGCATCGCTCCCGGCAGGGCGGCGCTGCGCGGCGCCACCCCCCGGATCACCAGCACGGCGGACAGCGTGGAATCCGCGCGCGACCCGCTCGCCCGCGTCGCGCGGCTGCCGCACGCGGCGTGGCACGCGGCCCGCGAGGCCCTGGCCGAGGGCCCGGTGCTCGTCCAGGTCGCCCGCGCGGGCTATGCCCCTTCGCTCGCCTGCGAGCGGTGCCGCGAGCCGGCGAGGTGCCGCCACTGTTGTGGGCCGCTCGCGGAGCAGCCCTCGGGCCGCGAGCGCCTCGTGGTCTGCCGATGGTGCGGGACTCCCAAGCTCGCCTTCGCCTGCCGCGTCTGCGGCTCCCACGCCCTGCGGCGCACCGCGATCGGGGCGCTCCGGACAGCGGAGGAGCTGGGGAGGGCCTTCCCCGGGGCAGTAGTCGTCACCTCGGCCGGCGACTCGGTCAAGTCTGAGGTCGCCGACTCGCCGGCCCTGGTCGTCGCCACGGTCGGGGCCGAGCCACTGGCCCCCGGGGGCTATGCGGCCGCACTGCTGCTCGACGGGGAGGCGCTCCTGCGCCGCGAGAGCCTGCGGGCGCCCGAGGAGGCCCTCCGACGGTGGCTCAATGCGGCCGCACTCGTCCGGCCCGCCTCGGCCGGCGGCCGGGTCGTCATCACCGCGGGGGAGAGCGAGGCGCTGGCGGCGCTCGTGCGCTGGGACCCCGCGGGCTTCGCCTCGCGGGAGCTCGCCCAACGCCGCGAGCTGGCACTGCCGCCCGCGGTGCGGACCGCCGCGGTCACCGGCGACATGGCCAACGTCGAGGCCTTCCTCGAGGTAGCACGCGGGGCCGTCTCGCAGCCGGGGGTGCGCGTCGTGGGGCCGGTGCCGGGAGACCCCGCGCAGGCCCTGGTCTTCTTCCCGATCGCCGCCGGACCGGCCGTGGCCCATGGCCTGCACGCGGCGCGGATCTCGCTCGCCGTGCGCCGCACCGCCGGCCCTGTGACCGTCAGGGTCGATGCCCCCGATCTGCTCTGAGCGGACCTGCTCTGAGCGGACCTCCTCCGGCCGGGCCTGCGCTCAGGGCGTTCCGCGGCGCCGCGCGTGGGCCTCGATGGCCTCCTGGGCGGCCGCGAGCAGCGCCTCGGCGGACGCGTCCCAGCTGAACGTCGCCGCCTGGGTGCGTGCGCCGGCGGAGGCTGCCTCCCAGGCGCCGGGGGCCTCGAGCGCGCGGACGGCGGCGGCGAACGCGGCGGGGGAGTCCGGGTCCACGTAGGACGCGCCCGCGCCCCCCACCTCGCGGAAGATCGGGATGTCGCTCGCGACCACGGGGGTCCCCAGGCTCATGGCCTCGACGAGGGGCAGCCCGTAGCCCTCGGACCGGGACAGGCTCACGAGCGCCGTCGTGCGCCGCAGGAGGGCCTCGTACTCCTCCTCGGACACCCCGCCATGGAAGACGACCCGGGCCCCGGCCGGCACCAGGGGCTCCAGCTCGGCGCGCCGGCCTGCGGAGATGCGGGAGAGGAGGTGCAGCTCGTAGTCCGGCAGGTGCTCCATGCCGGAGATGACCGTCTCGACGTTCTTGTACGGCATGAACGAGCCCATGTAGAGCAGGGTCCTCTCGGCTCCGGCCTCGGCCGGCCTCGGCTCGCGGCCGCCCTGCGGAGCGTTGCCGACGATCCGGACGGGCCGGCGCGTCAGGCGCTTCTCCGACATGAGCCACCGTGTCGTGTGGCTGACGGTGGCGACCACATCGGCCCGGTTGAGCAGGACCCGCTGGGGCCAGTACGCCCGGTGGTAGAGGCGCCACAGCAGGCGCACGGGCGCGGGGAGGAACCCCGGTGGCTCGGGGTGCTCGTAGTAGATGAGATCGTGCAGCGTCAGGATGAGCGGGTACCGCCGTCCCCACGAGCCCATCGTCTGCATGGGGCAGAACACGACGTCCGGCCGGAGCCGGTTGACTTGGCCGGCGATGAAGAGCTCGCGCGGAGACAGGGGGCTCGTGACCTTCACGTGGGGCACCGACGGCAGGAGTGCGAGCTGCCGGTCGTCGCTGATGAGCATCGCGACGTCGGCGCGGCGCGAGACCGCCTCGATCAGGCTCGCCCCGAACCGGCTGATGCCGTCGTGCTGGTCCGTGCGGGTGAAGCGGGCATCGATGAGGATCCTCATGCCGTCCTCTCGGAGATGAACTCGGCAATCGCCGCCGCGGCGGGACCGGGCGTCTCGTAGTGGATGAGGTGCCCCACGCCCGGCACCACGGTCAGACGCGAGTCGCCGAGCCGGGCGTGGAACCGCCGCACATCGGGCAGCGCCGCGATCTCGTCCCGCTCGCCCGCCACCAGCAGCACGGGAAGGTGCAGCTGGTCCGCGACTTCCGCGGCGTCGTGGGAGATCGACGCGCGGAACGACTCCAGCAGCGAGGACCGCGTGGCGAACTCGCTGAAGTGCTCGCGGTGCTGTGCGTGCACGAACGCCCGCAGGCCGCCGTCGCGCGTCTTGGCCATGGCCTCGCTCATGAGGCGCACGACGGCGCGGCTGCGCAGGAGTGCCGTGCCGGGACCGGCAGGCAGGGCGGCGCCGCCCCAGTAGTAGAGCTCAGCCAGCCGGCTGAGGACGGCCTGCGGTCCCTCGAGGGCGGGCGCCGAGATCGGGTTGACGAGGACGAGCCGCTCGAAGCGGCCCGGGTGCCTGGCCATGAAGTGCGCCGCGACGATCGAGCCGAAGGAGTGTCCGAGCAGCACGGTGTCCGGCCCGAGGGCGAGCCCGTCGGCGAGGAAGGCGAGCCAGCGGACGTAGCCGTCGATCGAGTGCTCGCCCGCCATGACGCCGGAGGCTCCGAAGCCGGGCAGGTCCGGCATGACGAACCGCACGTCCGGCAGGGCATCGACGATCCGCAGCAGCCCGTGGTGGGTGCCGCGGAAGCCGTGGACGGCCAGGACCGTCGGGGCGTCGGCGGCCGGCGGCGTGCCCGGCCGCCCCACCGGCTCGTACGTGAAGACGGCCGTGGGCGCGCCCGCGACGTCGACGGTGTCGAGCCGTTCGCGCGCGGCCAGCTGGTCGGACAGGAACGGCTCTGCGGCCAGGGTCATGGGGCTCATCTCCGTCTCAGTTGACGTCGTCCGGGTGGGATCCGCTGCGGAAGCCCCGGTCGAGGCCGCCGATCCGGGCCATCTCCTCGTCGGTGAGCGCGAAGCCGAACACGTCCGCGTTCTCACGGATCCGCTGCGGGCTGCTCGCCTTGGGAATGACGATGGTGCCCTCCTGCAGGTGCCAGCGGATCGTCGTCTGGGCCACGCTCACGCCGTGTGCCGCGGCGATCTCGCGCAGCACCGGGTCCTCGAGGATGCGCCCGCGTGCGAGCGGGGACCAGGCCTCGGTGGCGATGCCGAGCTCGCGGTGGAGCGCCCGCAGCTCGTGCTGCTGGAGCCACGGGTGCAGCTCGACTTGGTTCACGGCGGGGACCTCCCCGACGGCGTCGACCAGGCGGCGCAGGTGCGCCGGCTGGAAGTTGCTGACGCCGATGGCACGGACCCTCCCGTCCTCGCGCAGCCGGATGAGTGCCCGGTAGGTGTCCACGTACAGGTCCCTGCGCGGGCACGGCCAGTGGATGAGGCACAGGTCCACGACGTCGAGCCCGAGTTCGGCCTGGCTGCGGTCGAAGGCCCGCAGGGCGGCGTCGTACCCCTGGTCCGTGTTCCAGATCTTCGTGGTGACGAACAGCTCGCTGCGCTCGAGGCGCCCGGCTGGGGCGTCGGACATGGCCCGCCGGACGGCTCGGCCCACGCCGGCCTCGTTGCCGTACATCGCGGCAGTGTCGAGGCTCCGGTAGCCGGCCGCGAGGGCGTCGCCCGCCAGCCGCTCCGCATCCTCGGGGGGCACCTTGTACAGGCCGAACCCGAGCTGGGGGATGGCCACGCCGCGGGCAAGGGGGACCGTGGGGGACGCGATCATGGTCTCCACCCTACCGGCGCGTCCCGCCGGAGCGGCCGCGCCGGACAGCCGGACTAGGCATGCTCGGTCAGCAGGGCCCTGCCCGTCGCCTCGTCCACGATCAGGTCGGAGACGAGGCGCGCCTTGAGGGCGCCGCGCAGCGCCGCCGCCTTGGACGGGCCCGAGACGATGCACAGGCGGCGCGGGACCCTGCGCAGCGCCGCGAAGTCCGGGCCGGTGGCGCGGGCGTTGAGGCCGATCCCGTCCGAGGACCCGTCCTCCCGGAAGAAGACGGTGGCGACGTCCCCCACCACCCCCTGCGCGGCCAGGGACTCGAGGTCGTCGCGGTCGAGGTAGCCGCCGGAGTAGACGTGGCTTGGCACCTCGGCATCGACCGAGCCCACGCCGAAGACTGCAAGGGACATGCGCTCCTGCACCGCGAGGACGCGGCGCACGCTGCGCTCGCGCCACATCCACTCCTTGGTCTCGGGCCGGTCGAAGAACGCGGGGACCGGGAACTCCTCGACATCCGCGTCGAATGCCCTCCCGAAGCGCCGCATGATCTCGCTCGCGTAGCCCAGCCCCATCGTCTGGGTGTTGGCCGCGCCGTTGAGCTGGACCACGGTCGTGCCGTGGGTCGGCTTGCGGTTGAGGTAGCGGCTCATCACGCTGAGCGTCGAGCCCCATGCGATCCCGATGACCGTCCTCGAGGACACCAGGGGAGTCAGGGTGCGGGCGGCATACATGGCCACTCGGTCCAGGGTCTCCGCCTCGTTGAGGTTGTCGACCTGCGGAACCACATGCACCGAGGAGGGGGCCATGCCGAACTGGGCCGCCACGGCCGTCTCGAGCTCGACCGCTGAATCGATCGGGCTGTGGATCTGGATCTGGACGAGCCCCGACTCGCGGGCGAGGGTGAGCAGGCGCGACACGGTCGAGCGCGAGGTGCGCAGCTGGCGCGCGATGCCGTCCATGGTGAGGTCCTGCAGGTAGTAGAGGCGGGCCGCGAGCAGGGCGTCCTGGTGCCGGCGCGAAATGGTCCCGGGTGAGCTTCGTCTCACATCCGGGCGGTACGGATCGGTCTCGGAGGGTCCCACGGCGGTCCTTTCTGCACGTTTGTGCAGACGGCTTGAACTTCTTTTGCAGCCCTTCAAAGAATAGCGGGAGCGCCACGCACAACCTAGGCCAAGGAGGTCCACGTGCCCCAGAACCCCAACCCCGCCCAGCCCGCCCCCCGCACGGGGGTCGCGTCGCTCAAGGCAAGGCCCCACGCGAAGGTCCTGATCATCGGCGGCGGCATCAACGGCGTCGGCACCTTCCGCGATCTCGCCCTCCAGGGCGTCGACGTGGCCCTGGTCGAGCGCGGCGACTACTGCGACGGGGCCTCCGGCGCCTCGTCGCACATGATCCACGGCGGGATCCGCTACCTGGAGAACGGCGAGTTCCGGCTCGTCAACGAGTCCGTGGTGGAGCGCAACCGGCTCCTGCGGATCGCCCCGCACTACGTCAAGCCGCTGCAGACCACGATCCCGATCTTCTCGACCTTCTCCGGCATCCTCAACGCCCCGCTGCGCTTCCTCACCCACCGCTCCGGGAAGCCGCAGGAGCGCGGCGCCGTCCTGATCAAGCTCGGGCTGAGCCTCTACGACGCCTTCTCCCGCAACGGCGGCACGGTCCCGCGCCACCGCTTCCTCGGACGCCGCAAGGCCCTCGCCGAGCTCCCGCTGCTGCGTCCCGACCTGAGGTACACCGCCACCTACTTCGACGCCTCCGTCCACAACCCCGAGCGGCTGACCCTCGACGTGCTGCGTGACGGGCTCGCAGCCGGTCCCCAGGCGCGCGCCACCAACTACGTCTCCGCCGTGGGCGTCGCCGGGGGCAAGGCAGCGCACGACGGCGCGGCGGTGCGGCTCCGCGACGAGCTCACCGGGGAGGAGTTCGACTTCAGCGCCGACGTCGTGGTCAACACCACCGGCGCCTGGGTCGACGAGACCAACGGCTCCTTCGGCGCACCCACCCGGTTCATGGGCGGAACGAAGGGCTCACACATCGTCCTCGACCACCCCGAGCTGCTCAGGGCCTGCGCGGGCCGCGAGATCTTCTTCGAGCACAGTGACGGGCGCATCGTCCTCATCTACCCGATGGGCGACCGGGTCCTCGTGGGCACCACCGACATCGATGCGGGCGACGACCTCACGCCCACGTGCACGGACGAGGAGATCGCCTACTTCTTCGACCTCATCCACCACGTCTTCCCCACGATCGAGGCGGGGAAGGAGAGCATCGTCTACACGTTCTCCGGAGTCCGCCCGCTCCCGCGGCACGACGACACCGCGCCGGGGTTCGTCTCGCGCGACTACCGGATCGAGCGGGCCCCCCTGCCGGGCGGCTCGGGCCAGACCATGCTCAGCCTCGTGGGCGGCAAGTGGACCACCTTCCGGGCGCTCTCCGAGCACCTCGCTGACGAGGTCCTCGGCCTCCTCGGCAGCACCCGCAAGGTCAGCACCGGCGAGCTGCCGATCGGCGGCGGACAGGGCTTCCCGTCCACGCCGGAGGCGACCGAGCGCTGGCTCAAGGCCCACACCGGCGGGGAGATCGACGCGGCGCGCGCCGAGGTCCTCCTCGCCCGTTATGGAACGCGTGCTTCGGAAGTCATTGAATTCCTCCGCGCGGGGGAGGACAGTCTGCTTCAGAGCACCAAGGAGTTGAGCGTCCGCGAGCTGGAGTGGATGGCGCTGCACGAGCAGGTGGGGCACGCCATCGACATCCTCATCCGCCGCACCTCCCTGGCCTTCCGGGGACTGGTGACGGCCGAGCTCATCGACGAGGTGGCCGGCCACTGCGCCGTCTTCCTCGGCTGGGATGCGCAGCACACCCGGCGGGAGGTCGAGCGGGCTGTTGGCACGCTGGCCGACCGCCACCGCGTGGACGTCGACCACCTGGTCGCCTGAGGCGCATCGCACCATGCCCCGGGCCGCCCGGCCCGGGGCAACACCTGAATACCGCAAGGAGTCAAAGATGTCTCTAGGGATCGTCTTCTTGTCCGAAGTGCTCGGCACCGGGATGCTCACCCTCCTCGGCTGCGGCGTCGTGGCCAACGTCGCGCTGAAGGGCACGAAGGGGAACGCCGCCGGCTTCCTGATGGTGACGTGGGGATGGGGAATCGCCGTGTTCTCCGGCGTCTATATCGCCGCGAAGTCCGGGGCACACCTGAACCCCGCCGTCACCCTCGGCCTGCTGCTCAACGGCAAGGCCGAGTACGCCCCCGGGGTCAAGGTCGACGTCGCCTCGACCCTGACCTACTTCGGCGGCGAGCTGCTCGGGGCGTTCCTCGGCGCCGTGGTGTGCTGGCTCGCCTACAAGCAGCACTTCGACCATGAGGCAGACCCGGCCAACAAGCTCGGCACCTTCTCCACCGGCCCGGCCATCCGCAGCAAGGGCTGGAACCTCATCACCGAGATCATCGGCACGTTCGTGCTCGTCGAGGTCATCCTCTCCTTCGGGGGGACCCCGTCCGGGCTCGGCCCGCTGGCCGTCGCCCTCCTCGTGGTCGGCATCGGCGTCTCGCTCGGCGGCCCGACCGGCTACGCCATCAACCCCGCCCGCGACCTGGGGCCCCGCATCGCCCACGCCCTCCTGCCGATCAAGGGGAAGGGCTCGAGCGACTGGGCCTACGCCTGGGTCCCCGTGGCCGGACCGCTCCTCGGCGGCGCCCTCGCCGGCCTGTTCGCCCGCATCATCCCCGACATCTTCGCGGCCGTCGCGAAGTAGCAGCCCACAGCACCCGTCACTGCAGACTCATCCAAAGGAGCCATGAATGTCTGATCAGGCGCAGAGCGCACAGCAGTACGTCATCGCGATCGACCAGGGGACCACGAGCACCCGGGCCATCGTCTTCGACCATTCGGGGTCGATCGTCTCCACCGGCCAGCTCGAGCACGAGCAGATCTTCCCCCAGGCCGGGTGGGTCGAGCACAACCCGAAGGAGATCTGGGGCAACACCCGCGAGGTGATCGGCCAGGCGCTCTCGAAGGCGAACCTCACCCGCCACGACATCGCGGCCGTCGGCATCACCAACCAGCGCGAGACCGCGGTCGTCTGGGACAAGAACACGGGCGAGCCCGTGTACAACGCCATCGTGTGGCAGGACACCCGCACGCAGAGCATCGTCGACGAGCTCGCCAAGGACGGCGGCGTCGAGCGGTTCAAGCAGAAGGTCGGCCTGCCCCTGGCCACGTACTTCTCGGGCACCAAGATCAAGTGGATCCTCGACAACGTCGAGGGCGCCCGCGCCAAGGCCGAGGCCGGAGACCTCCTCTTCGGCAACACCGACGCGTGGGTCCTGTGGAACCTCACGGGCGGCACCGACGGCGGCGTGCACGCCACGGACGTCACCAACGCGTCCCGCACCATGTTCATGGACCTCGAGACCCTCAGCTGGGACCAGGGGATCCTGGACGCGTTCGGGGTGCCCGCCTCGATGATGCCCGCCATCAAGTCCTCGTCCGAGACCTACGGCACCGTGCACGGCTCGCAGCTGCTGAGGGAGACCCCGGTTGCGGGCATCCTCGGCGACCAGCAGGCCGCCACGTTCGGCCAGGCCGCGTTCGACACCGGCGAGGCCAAGAGCACGTACGGCACCGGCAGCTTCCTGATCTTCAACACGGGCGAGGAGATCGTCCACTCGAAGAACGGCCTGCTCACCACGGTCGGCTACAAGCTCGGCGACGCGGCTCCGCACTACGCGCTCGAGGGCTCGATCGCCGTCACCGGCTCGCTCATCCAGTGGCTGCGCGACAACCTCGGGATGATCGGCAGCGCCCCCGAGGTGGAGACCCTGGCCAAGTCGGTCGAGGACAACGGCGGCGTCTACATCGTGCCCGCGTTCTCGGGGCTCTTCGCCCCGTACTGGCGCCCGGACGCCCGCGGGGCCATCGTGGGCCTCACCCGGTACGTCAACAAGGGCCACATCGCCCGCGCCGCCCTCGAGGCGACCGCGTTCCAGACCCGCGAGGTGCTCGACGCCGTCAACGCCGACTCCGGGGTCCCCCTGGCCGAGCTCAAGGTCGACGGCGGCATGGTCGCCAACGATGCGCTCATGCAGTTCCAGGCGGACATCCTCGGCGTGGACGTGGTGCGCCCCAAGGTGATCGAGACCACCGCGCTCGGCGCGGCGTACGCCGCAGGCCTCGCGGTCGGGTACTGGAAGGACCTCGGGGAATGCTCCGCGAACTGGGGCGAGGACAAGCGCTGGAGCCCGCAGATGGACTCTGCCGAGCGCGACCGCCAGATGCGGCTGTGGAAGAAGGCCGTCTCCAAGTCGATGGACTGGGTGGACGCCGACGTGAAGTAGCCCGGCGGCACCGCAGCAGCGGCGCGCGGCGGCCCCCGCCGTCGTGCGCCGCGCCTGCGGTAGCATGGCTAGCATGCGCGGCGTCCTCCTGCTTCGATAGCCGCTTGCAGCGCGGATCCCGTGGGGGATCCGCATGCAGCAAGCGGCCGCCCCTCCCTGTGCGAGGGGCTTTTGTGTGTCAGGGGAAGGATGCAGGCGGACGCCTGGACGAAGAGAGACGTGGAGAGAAATACGGTGAGCGAAGAGCAGGTCGCTGAACAGTCGGCAGGGGCGGCATACAGCTTCGCCGCGATCGAGGCCAGGTGGCCCGCGGTGTGGGACGAGCTGGGGGTGTTCACCCCCAAGGACGACGGCAGCCGCGAGCGCCGCTACGTGCTCGACATGTTCCCGTACCCGTCCGGCGACCTCCACATGGGCCACGCCGAGGCCTTCGCGATGGGCGACGTCGTGGCGCGCTACTGGCGCCTCAGGGGCTACGACGTGCTGCACCCGATCGGGTGGGACTCCTTCGGCCTGCCCGCCGAGAACGCTGCGATCAAGCGCAACACCCACCCGGCCGAGTGGACGTACAAGAACATCGAGACCCAGGCCGCCTCGTTCAAGCGGTATGCGCTCAGCCTCGACTGGTCGCGCCGCCTGCACACCTCCGATCCCGAGTACTACCGGTGGACCCAGTGGCTGTTCCTGCGCTTCTACGAGCGCGGACTGGCCTACCGCAAGAACCATCCGGTGAACTGGTGCCCCAAGGACCAGACCGTCCTGGCGAACGAGCAGGTCGTCAACGGCGCGTGCGAGCGCTGCGGCACCCCGGTGACGAAGAAGTCCCTCAACCAGTGGTACTTCAAGATCACCGACTACGCCGACCGGCTGCTCGAGGACATGGCCGAGCTCGAGGGCCACTGGCCCGAGCGCGTCCTCGCCATGCAGCGCAACTGGATCGGCCGGTCCGAGGGCGCGCACGTGCGGTTCGCCATCGAGGCCGCCGCCGGCCGGCCGGAGCGCGAGGTCACCGTCTTCACGACCCGGCCCGACACGCTCTACGGGGCCACGTTCTTCGTCGTCGCGGCGGACGCCGACCTCGCCGGCGAACTCGTCGCTGCGGAGCAGGCGCAGGCGCTCGCCGACTACCAGGACCGGGTCAAGGCGCTGAGCGAGATCGAGCGGCAGAACACCGACCGAGAGAAGACCGGGGTCTTCCTCGGCCGCTACGCCGTCAACCCCCTCAGCGGCGAGAAGCTGCCGGTGTGGGCCGCCGACTACGTCCTGGCCGACTACGGCACGGGCGCGATCATGGCCGTACCGGCCCACGACCAGCGCGACCTCGACTTCGCCAAGGCCTTCGGGCTGCCAGTCCGGGCCGTGCTCGACACCGGCGAGGACGACCCCGCCGTCACCGGCGTCGCGACGAGCGGCGAGGGCACGATCATCAATTCCGGCCCGCTGGACGGCCTGTCGAAGGCCGAGGGCATCGCCAAGGCCATCGAGGTGGTCGAGGCCGCCGGCACGGGCGAGGGCACGGTCAACTACCGGCTGCGCGACTGGCTGCTGTCCCGCCAGCGGTTCTGGGGTGCACCGATCCCGATCATCCACTGCCCGGCGTGTGGCGAGGTCCCGGTCCCGGACGACCAGCTGCCCGTACGGCTTCCGGACAACCTCCGCGGCGAGCAGCTCGCGCCCAAGGGCACCTCCCCGCTCGCGTCCGCCGAGGACTGGGTCAACGTCACGTGCCCCTCCTGCGGCGGCGCCGCCCTCCGCGACACCGACACCATGGACACGTTCGTCGACTCGTCCTGGTACTATCTGCGCTACCTCTCGCCCGACTACACCGAGGGCCCGTTCGACCCCGAGGCCGCGCGGCGCTGGATGCCCGTGGCCCAGTACGTGGGCGGGGTCGAGCATGCGATCCTGCACCTTCTGTACAGCCGCTTCTTCACCAAGGTCATGAAGGACATGGGCCTCCTCGACGCGGACGAGCCGTTCGCGGCCCTCATGAACCAGGGCCAGGTGCTTAACGGCGGCAAGGCGATGAGCAAGTCCCTCGGCAACGGCGTGGACCTCGGCGAGCAGCTGAACACGTTCGGCGTCGACGCCGTCCGCCTCACCATGGTGTTCGCATCCCCGCCCGAGGACGACGTCGACTGGGCCGACGTCTCCCCATCCGGCTCTGCGAAGTTCCTGGCCCGTGCGTGGCGCCTGGGCCAGGACGTGACCAGCGCCCCGGGGGCGGATCCCGCGACGGGTGACCGGTCGCTGCGCGCCGTCACGCACCGGACGATCGCCGACGCCACCGAGCTCCTGGACGCGCACAAGTTCAATGTGGTGGTCGCCAAGGCCATGGAGCTCGTCAACGCCACGCGCAAGGCAATCGACTCCGGCCCCGGAGGCGCCGATCCCGCCGTGCGCGAAGCGGTCGAGGCCGTGGCGATCATGCTCAGCCTCTTCGCGCCGTACACCGCCGAGGACCTCTGGGCGGCCCTGGGCCACGAGCCCTCGGTCTCGAACGCGTCCTGGCCCCAGCACGACCCGTCGCTCCTGGTCGAGGACACCGTGACCGCCGTGGTCCAGGTCCAGGGCAAGGTGCGGGACCGCCTCGAGGTCTCCGTGGACATCTCGGAGGAGGACCTGCGCGAGCTCGCCCTCGCCTCGCCCAACGTCCAGCGGGTCCTCGACGGCCGCGGCATCCGGACCGTGGTCGTGCGGGCGCCCAAGCTGGTCAACGTCGTCCCCGCCTGACCGGTGACGCCGCGTGGCTGAGGGACAGGCACAGGAACTCCCTGCGATCGCCTGGCTTCGGCGGCGGTGGGGCAGGCTCCGCCAGGGGCCTGCCCCGGCCGCCCCGCCGGCGCCTCGGCCGCGCGTCGCCGTCGTGACCGATTCCTCGGCCGCGCTGCCCCCCGCGTGGACGGAGGAGTTCGAGCGGGCGGGGTGCTTCGCCTGCATCGTCCTGCCGGTCATGGCCGGCGAGGAGATCTTCACCGAAGGCGAGGACGTCGACACGGCCCTCGGCCTGGCCCTCGCCGCTGGCCGGCAGGTGCGCACGTCGCGGCCCGCGCCGGGCCAGTTCGAGCGGGCCTACCGGGCCTTCGAGCAGGCGGGCTTCGACGCCGTCCTCTCGCTGCACCTCTCCGGGAAGCTCTCCGGGACGGCCGACGCCGCGCGGATCGCCTCGGCGCGCGTCGGCATCCCCGTGGCGGTGGTCGATTCGCGCACCGCGGGCATGGCCCTCGGCTTCTCCGTCCGGGCGGCGGTGCTCTCGGCGGCCACCGGTGCCGGTCCCGACGCTGTGCTGCAGGCCGCCGAGGACATGCTCGCCGGGGCGGAGGTCCTCTTCTACGTGCCGAGCCTCGAGCAGCTGCGCCGCGGGGGCCGCATCGGGGCAGCGGCCTCTCTGGTGGGGACGGTGCTCTCCATCAAGCCCATCCTCACCCTGCGCGACGGGCTGATCGTTCCCCTCGAGCGCATCCGCTCGGCGCCCCGGGCTGTGTCCAGGCTGCGGGAGCTCGCGGTCGCCCGCGCGGCCGCCCACGTTCCCCCGGTCCTCGCCGTCCACTACTTCGGCAACAGGCCCGAGGCGGACGGCTTCGCTGCGGCGCTGGCCGCAGACCTCGGCGTGGCCCCGGACTCCGTGGTGGTCTCCGCGATGCCGGCGGTCCTCGCCGCGCACACCGGGCTCGGGGTGCTGGCCGTGGTCATTGCTGGCCCCGAGGGGCCCGACGCCGCTCCTGCCGGCCCGGCACCTCGCTAGCCCGCCGCGGCGGGCTGGGCGGGCACTCGTCCTCCACACAGGGGCTGCCGCGCGAGTCGTCCACATAGGAGGGCCCTGCCCCATGGTCTCCGAGGCCTGATGGCAGCGTGGAGACCGTGGGCAGACGGGGGAGGGGAACCGGTGGGCGGCGGGCGGCCGCCCACCGCTGGGACGCGCTCTTCCCTCCCGACGATTCCCCGCCCGGCCTCCTCGACGTCGACCTGTCCGAGCACGGCGCTGGCCTGGCCGAGCGCGTCGGGGACGCGGCCGAGACCGGCCCCGCGTGCGACCCCGCCGATGGGGAGGACACCAGCGATGGGGAGGACACCGGGCTGGCGGATGGGCCGGGCCGCAGGCCTCGGAGAGACGGCCCGAGGCTCGCCGTCTCGGCGCGGCTCGGCGCGGTCCTCGCGGCGCTCCTCGCCGCGGTGTGCGCCGGCTGGTGGGGTATCGCGCACGGGGCCGCGCCCACCGCCGCCCCGGTCGACGCGCCACCCGTGCGTGCCGGGGGCGCGGGCTCCCAGGCTCCAGGCCACCCGACGTCATCGGGATCTCCGGCGCCGCCGCTGGTCGACAGCCCCACGGTCGACGGCCCCGCCGTGGGCCCCACGGTGCACGTCGCGGGGGCAGTCGCTGCTCCGGGCGTCTACCGCCTGGCCCCGGGGGCGCGGGTGCACGACGCCATTGCCGCGGCCGGGGGCGCGAAGCCTGGCGCGGACCTCGACCGGCTGAACCTCGCAGCGCCGGTCGAGGACGGAACGCGCCTGAAGGTACCGCTCCCCGGCGAACCCGGGGAAGACCAGGACGCCGGCGGCACCGCCGCCGGAGCACCGGGCGGCAGCGCGCCCCAGCGGGACGACGGCACTCCCGCGCCGGCAGGGGGCGGTCCCCGCAAGGTGAACATCAACACCGCGACGGCGGAGGACCTCGGAGTGCTTCCCCGGGTCGGACCCGTCCTTGCCCAGCGCATCGTCGACTACCGCGCGGCCCACGGGCGCTTCTCGGCCCCCGAGGACCTCGACGCCGTCAGCGGGATCGGGCCGAAGATGCTCGAGTCACTGCTGCCGCTGGTGACCGTCGGATGAGCGGCCGTCGCGGGGCCTGGGACCGCTACCGCATCGCCGCGGTCGAGGGCGCGGCGGGGGAGCGCGCGGCAGTCACGGCCGCCGCGCCGGACCGGCTCCGCACGCTCGCCTCGGGCTGGTGGAGCGTGGAGGCGGTACAGCCCGTGGCGGCGGCCGGCCGGTGGAGAGACCTCCGGCTCGTTCCCCTGGGGGCGGCGGGGTGGCTCGGCGCCGCGGTGGGACCGTTCGCACAGGCGGCCGGCATCCTCGTGGCGCTCCTTGCTGCGAGCCTCGTCTGCGCCGCGGCGGCGGCGACCGTGGCGTTCGGCTGCTGGAGGGCGCACTTCCGGAGGGACCGGCCCCGGCGCGGCGGCCCCCTGCGGCGCAGCCCTCAGCGGCGATCGCCGCAGGGCGGCCGGGACACGCCCGGCCGCCCCGGGCCCACCCCGGCTCGAGCGGCAGGTCTCGTGGTCCTCGCCGCGTGCTCAGCCCTGGCAGGCGCGGCAGGCCTTGCCGCGGCCGGAGGACACGGGGCAGCCGAGCGCGCCGGACCGGTGGGCGAGCTGCTGGCGCGCGGCGGCAGCACCGTGGCCACGGTCGAAGTCCGCGCGGAGCCCACGCCCCTGCGCGGTCCCAGCAGGTTCGGCACGGGACCGCGCTTCGGTGCCGAGGGACGGATCCTCCGGGCGACCGACGCCGGGCGCACCTTCGGGGCGTCGTCCGCGGTCCGACTCATCGGCGGGAGTGAGGTCGGGGGGCTCCGGCCGGGCACCACCGTCGAGGTGGCCGGACGCGTGGTCCCCGCGACCCAGCCGGGACGCCCGCCCCTGCTGAGCACCTCGTCCCGGCCGCGCGTCGTCGGCGGAGAGCCCGTGGGCCTGCTCGTGGGCGACGTCCGGGGAGCGCTCCGCGCCTCGAGCGCTTGGCTGTGGGAGGACGCGGCAGGGCTCCTGCCCGGCATGACCGTCGGGGACACGGCAGCGCTGCCGCAGGAGCTCGAGGACGCGATGCGGCAGGTCGGGCTGGGCCACCTCACTGCCGTGAGCGGGGCGAATTTCACGCTTCTGTCCGCCAGCGTGCTCCTGGCCCTGCGCGCCGCCCGCGCCCCGCGGCCGGTGGCCGCCGCCGCCAGCTGCGCGGTGCTCGCGGCGTTCGCCCTCGTGGTCGGGCCCGAGCCGAGCGTCCTCAGGGCGGCGGCCATGGGCGCCGTCGGGCTGATCGCGCTCATGAGCGGCCGCGCCGGGCGGAGCTGCTCCTCTCTGTCCGGCGCCGTGCTGGTCCTCGTCCTGCTCGAGCCGGACCTCGCCCTGAGCATGGGCTTCCTGCTCTCGGTGGCGGCCACGCTCGGGATCGCACTGCTCGGGGCGCCGCTCACCGGCATGCTCGCGGCGCGCCTGCCCACGTGGTTCGCCGTGGGCGTCGCCGTGCCCCTCTCGGCCCAGCTGATGTGCGGCCCCCTCATGGTGCTCATCCAGCCCTCCTTCCTGAGCCTGTCCCTCGTCGCCAACGTCGTGGTGGCCCCCATCGTCCCGCTCGTGACCGTGGCCGGGACGCTGGCCCTCGCCACATGCCCCTGGTGTCCGCCGATAGCGCTCGTCTGCACGGCGGTCGGCGGCGCCGCCGCCGAGTCCGTCGCCGCCGTCGCGCGCCTGCTCGCATCGCTCCCGGGCGCGGCCCTGCCCTGGCCGGAGGGCCCGATCGGAACGGCGGGGATGGCCGCTGTGTCCGCGGCGAACGCCGTGGTGCTGTGGGCTGCGCTCTCCCCGGGGCGACGGCGCGCGGGCCTCCTGCGCACGCGAGGGCTCGCAGCCGGCGCCCGTACGGCCGCAGCTGCCGCGTCCGGATTGGGCCGGGCGGCCCGACGTGGGAGAGTGGACGGGTGAAGTGCAGCAAGACCACCGCAGGGGGCCGCGCGTGACGCCCCCAGCCCGGACCGGCAGGTCCCAGGCGCCCAGGGGCTCCGCCGGCGCCAGGAGCGCGGGGACCGTCGACTGGCGCGACGCCGCGCCCGCCCCCGTGGTCCTGGTCACGGGCCCGGAGGACTACCTCGCAGCCCGGGCCATGGATTCGGTGCGGACCAAGGCCAGGGAGGCCGCCGGCGAGCTCGAAGTCACCCGGCTCGAGGCCGGCGCCTACACCGGCAATGAGCTGCTGATGGCGGCCTCTCCCTCCCTGTTCGGCGAGAGCAAGCTCATCGAGGTGCACGGCCTCGAATCCATGAGCGAGGAGTTCCTCCGCGACGGGCTCGCGTACACGTCGGCCCCGGAGCCGGACGTCGTCCTCGTGCTCCGGCACGGCGGCGGAACCCGGGGCAAGAAACTCCTCGACGCGGTCAAGGCCTCGGGTGCGCCCGTCGTCGACTGCCAGCCGCTGAAGAAGGACGCCGACAAGGCAGCATTCGTGCAGGCCGAGTTCCGCGGGTCGGGACGGCGGATCGAACGCGAGGCCGTGGACGCCCTCGTCGCCGCGGTGGGCAGCAGCCTCGCGGAGCTGGCGGCCGCATGCAGCCAGCTGATCCTCGACGCATCCTCTGCGGTCGACGCCGCGACGGTCGAGAAGTACTACGGCGGACGCGTCGAGGCCACGGCCTTCAAAGTCGCCGACGCCGCCCTCGCCGGCCAGAAGGCGAAGGCGCTCTCGGCCTTCCGGCACGCCCTCGAGACCGGCGTCGACCCGGTGCCGATGGTCGCGGCCATCGCCTCCAAGCTCAGGACGCTCGCCAAGGTCGCAGGGGCGCGCGGATCAGCCCAGGCCATCGCCCGGGAGCTCGGCATGCAGCCGTGGCTCGTCGAGCAGGCCCAGCGTGACATCCGAGGCTGGACGCCGCAGAGCCTCGCCACGGCGATCCGGGCGGTCGCAGAGGCCGACGCCGAGGTCAAGGGGCTCGCGCGCGATCCCGCCTATGCGGTCGAGCGCGCCCTCTCGACAGTGAGCTCGGCCGCCCGCGCCCGCTGAGCGGAACGGCCCGGCCCGGCCCGGCGCCCCGGGACCGGAGACCACGGACGACAGAAGGGGCCGGCATCCGTCACGGATGCCGGCCCCTTCCAGGAAGACCTGCAGGTCAGCCGATGCTGCCGAGCTTCTTCGCGATGCCCGACTTGCGGTTCGCGGCCTGGTTCTTGTGGATGACGCCCTTGCTCACGGCCTTGTCGAGCTTCTTGCTCGCGTAGGCCAGAGCGGAGACAGCGGCATCCTTGTCAGCGGAGGCGATCGCGCTGGTGACGGCGCGGATGGCCGTCTTCAGCTCCGACTTGACCGCCATGTTGCGCTGGCGGGCCTTCTCGTTGGTGAGAATGCGCTTCTTCTGGGACTTGATGTTTGCCACGTATGGAACTCTCTTGTTGATGCCAACAGGGTCTAGAGGGCGTTCGGACCGACCATCGACTGAGCGGCGTGGGGATGCCTATGGCAGCCGGTCGTCAGTGCCCGCCGACCTGCACGGACACACAGCAGACAATGCTAGCAGATTGGCCGCGTGCGCGGGGGATGCGCGCGCGCGAGCGGCGTGAGCACAGCCTATGGGAGACTAGGAAGTCAGCAAACCACCGTGGGCAACCACGCCTCGACCGTATTGACAGTGAGGACCGTTCACCGTGTCTCCCATGGCCCGCACAGCGCCCGTGCCCGCCGCGACCGATCCGTCGATCATCCGCAACTTCTGCATCATTGCGCACATCGACCACGGAAAGTCGACCCTCGCCGACCGGATGCTCCAGTTCACGGGAGTCGTGCAGCCGCGGGACATGAAGGCGCAGTACCTCGACCGGATGGACATCGAGCGCGAGCGCGGCATCACCATCAAGTCCCAGGCGGTCCGCATGCCGTGGGAGGTCGACGGCACGGCCTTCGCCCTGAACATGATCGACACGCCCGGGCACGTCGACTTCACCTACGAGGTCTCGCGCTCGCTCGCGGCCTGCGAGGGCGCGGTGCTCCTCGTCGACGCGGCCCAGGGGATCGAGGCTCAGACCCTCGCGAACCTGTACCTCGCGATGGAGAACGACCTCACCATCATCCCGGTGCTGAACAAGATCGACCTGCCCGCGGCCCAGCCCGAGAAGTACGCGGAGGAGCTCGCCAACCTCATCGGCGGCAACCCCGAGGACGTCCTGAAGGTCTCCGGCAAGACGGGCGTGGGAGTCGAGGGCCTCCTCGACCGGATCGTGCGGGACATCCCGGCGCCCGTGGGCGACGCGAAGGCCCCCGCCCGGGCGATGATCTTCGACTCCGTGTACGACACGTACCGCGGCGTCGTGACCTACGTGCGCGTCGTCGACGGCTCGCTGAGCCCGCGCGAGCGGATCCAGATGATGTCGACCAAGGCCAGCCACGAGCTGCTCGAGATCGGCGTCATCTCCCCGGAGCCGATCCCTTCCAAGGGCCTCGGCGTCGGCGAGGTGGGCTACCTCATCACCGGCGTCAAGGACGTGCGCCAGTCCAAGGTCGGCGACACGATCACGAACCTTTCCAAGCCGGCCGCGGAGTCCTTGGGGGGCTACGAGGACCCCAAGCCCATGGTCTTCTCCGGCCTCTATCCGCTGGACGGGTCCGACTACCCGGACCTGCGGGACGCGCTGGACAAGCTCAAGCTCAATGACGCCGCCCTCGTCTACGAGCCCGAGACGTCGGCCGCGCTGGGCTTCGGCTTCCGCGTCGGCTTCCTCGGCCTGCTGCACCTCGAGATCGTGCGCGAGCGCCTCGAGCGGGAGTTCAACCTCGACCTCATCTCCACGGCCCCCAACGTCATCTACGACGTGACCCTCGAGGACAAGTCGGTCGTGACCGTCACGAACCCGAGCGAGTTCCCCACGGGCAAGGTCCTCGAGGTCCGCGAGCCCATGGTCTCGGCGACCATCCTGGCCCCGAACGAGTTCGTGGGCGCCATCATGGAGCTGTGCCAGGGCCGGCGCGGCCAGATGAAGGGGATGGACTACCTCTCCGAGGACCGGGTGGAGCTGCGCTACTGGATCCCGCTGGCGGAGATCGTGTTCGACTTCTTCGACCAGCTCAAGTCCAAGACGCGCGGCTACGCCTCGCTCGACTGGAAGGCCGACGGCGACCAGGTCGCCGACCTCGTCAAGGTCGACATCCTCCTGCAGGGGGAGCAGGTCGACGCGTTCAGCGCCATCACGCACCGCGACAAGGCCTACGCGTACGGGACCATGATGACTGCGAAGCTGCGTGAGCTCATCCCGCGCCAGCAGTTCGAGGTGCCCATCCAGGCGGCCATCGGCTCGCGGATCATCGCCCGCGAGAACATCCGGGCCATCCGCAAGGACGTCCTCGCCAAGTGCTACGGCGGCGACATCACCCGCAAGCGCAAGCTCCTGGAGAAGCAGAAAGAGGGCAAGAAGCGCATGAAGATGGTCGGCCGCGTCGAGGTGCCCCAGGAGGCCTTCATCGCGGCGCTGACCACCGACGAGTCGAAGGACAAGGCGAAGAAGTAGTGCCCAGCACCCTTCCTCTGGGGGACCCGGCTCCGGCCGACGGCGTTCTGCCGCCCCAGGCGGCCGTCGCGGCGGGGGAGCGGGGCTTCTCGCTGTACGCCCACATCCCGTTCTGCGCCGTCCGGTGCGGATACTGCGACTTCAACACCTACACGGCCACGGAGCTCGGCGGCGGCGCCTCGCAGGCGAACTATGCCGCGACCGCCGTCTCGGAGGTGCGCTTCGCGGCAGCCGCGCTGGACGCCTCGGGCGTACCGCGCCGTCGTCTCTCCACGGTGTTCTTCGGCGGGGGCACCCCCACCCTCCTGCCCGCCGAGGACCTTGCCGCGGTCCTCGCGGCGGCCGTCGCTGAATGGGGGATCGAACCGGGGGCCGAGGTGACCACGGAGGCGAACCCGGACTCGGTCACGCCGGCCTCACTCCAGACCCTCGCCGAGGCCGGCTTCACCCGGGTCTCCTTCGGCATGCAGTCGGCCGTGCCCCACGTCCTCAAGGTCCTCGACCGCACCCACACCCCTTCCCGGGTGCCCGAGGCGGTCCGATGGGCCCGGGACGCGGGACTCGACGTGAGCCTGGACCTCATCTACGGCACCCCGGGCGAGTCGCGCGACGACTGGCGCGCGTCGCTGGACGCGGCGCTGGAGTGCGAGCCGGACCATGTGAGCGCCTATGCCCTGATCGTCGAGGAGGGGACGAAGCTCGCGGCCCAGATCCGCCGCGGCGGGGTCCCCGCGGTGGACGACGACGACCATGCCGAGAAGTACGAGCTGGCCGACGCGGTGCTCGGCAGCGCGGGCTTCCACTGGTACGAGGTCAGCAACTGGGCCCGCGGCGCGGCAGGCGGCGGCCAGCAGGGCGGCCGCTTCGAGTGCCGGCACAACCTCGCCTACTGGAACGGCGGCGACTGGTGGGGCATCGGCCCCGGGGCGCACTCCCACGTCGGCGGCGTCCGCTGGTGGAACGTCAAGCACCCCACCGCGTACGCGGGGCGGCTCGCACAGGGCCTCTCGCCGGCCGCGGGCCGGGAGACACTCGACGACGGCACCCGCCACGTGGAGCGCGTCCTCCTGATGGTCCGGCTCGCCTCGGGCCTGCCGACGTCCGATCTCGATGCCGAGGGCCGCGCGGCCGTGGCCGGCCTGATCGCCGACGGGCTCGTCGAGGGTCCAGCGGCGCTGCGGGGCCGGCTGGTCCTCACGCTGCGGGGCAGGCTCCTCGCCGACGCGGTCGTGCGCGCGCTGCTGCCCTGAGGAGGGCAGCAGCGTTCCCCTGATCGGTCACTTGATGAGGTGCAGGTTGTAGCGGTACTGGTACGGCTGCCCGCGGTTGACCTGGATGCCGGCCGTGACCGAGAACACGGTCAGCGCGATCCACAGCAGGGTCGCCAGGACCGAGAACACGCTCCCCACGAACGGGATGTACCCGAGCAGGTTGAGCAGGATCGCCGCGATCGTGGGCGGCAGGGTGAAGTTGAGGGCTTCCTTCGACTCCTGCGCGGTGAAGGGCCCGCGGTCCTTGAAGACGAGGTAGATCAGGAGCGACGGGACGAAGCCGAGGATGCCGCCGAAATGCGCGAGGGTCGCCCATTGCCGGTCCTCGGACGCCGTCAGCGGCGCGGGGACCGTGGCACCGTTGTCCTGTCCGGCGGTGCTGCGGGGGTCCTTCGGGTACTCGGCCACTGATGAATCCTTGCCTGTGGGTCCTTGCGGTCTTGACGCCCGCGGGGCCTTGCGGCCGCCGTGAGCAGTCCAAGGATATCCAAGGTTGCGCGCTCAGGCCGTCAGGAAGTCGATGACCTCTTCGACGCGGCCGAGCAGGGAAGGCTCGAGGTCGGCGTAGGTGCGCACGGCCCCGAGGAGCTTCTGCCAGCCGAGGCCCACGTCTTCCGCGGTGCCGTGCGGCCATCCGAACGCCTTGAGGATCCCGGTCTTCCAGTCCGTGCCGCGCGGCACGGTGGGCCACGCGGGGATGCCGAGCACCGAGGGCTTGATGGCCTGCCAGACGTCCACATAGGGGTGTCCCACGACGAGCACGTTCCCGGCAGCCCCCGGGACAGCCATGGCCTCGGCCACGATCCGCGACTCCTTCGAGCCCTCCACCAGGTGGTCGACGATGATCCCGAGCTTCCGGCCCGGCCCGGGCCCGAACGCTGCGACCGCCCCCGCGAGGTCGTCGACCCCGTGCAGGGGCTCGACGACGATCCCCTCGACGCGGAGGTCGTCTCCCCAGACCTTCTCCACGAGCTCGGCGTCGTGCTTGCCCTCCACCCAGACCCGGCTGGCCTTGGCCACCTGCGCCCGCAGGCCCTCGACGCGCACCGAGCCGGACGCGGTCCGTGCGGGGGCGGCGGGCTGGGTCCGGGGGGCCGGCGGCCCGACGCGGACGGGGCGGCCGTCGAGGAGGAAGCCGAACCCGAGCTGGAACGAGCGGGTGCGCCCGCGCCGGTCCTCGAGGCTCATGAGGTGCATGCCCCCGGACTTCTCCACGCGGACCACGGCACCGACCCATCCGCTCTCGGCGTCCTCGAGGACAAGCCCGAGCTCGGCGGGGACGAGGGGGAGTTCGGCACGGGACGGGCGGGCGAGGTCGGCCGGCCCCCAGGAGTCATAGCTGAGTCGGTCCACCCGCCGAATCCTACGGCGGACCGCGCCGCGCCACCCGGGGACGCGCCGTGGCCGAGCGCACAGCCCGGGGGGTTCCCGACGGGGGCGGTGGGCGTACTAGACTTAGCACTTGATCCCAGAGAGTGCTAAGCCGCGGGCACGCCGCCCGCCGTCGGAGCAGGAGGTGTGATGAACGAGCCCCGGAAGCTGGAGGTCCTGCGGGCGATTGTGGAGGACTACGTCCACTACCGCGAGCCCGTCGGGTCGAAAGCGCTCGTGGAACGCCACCGGCTCGGCGTCTCGAGCGCCACAATCCGCAACGACATGGCAGCCCTCGAGGACGACGGCCTCATCACGGCCCCCCACACGAGCGCGGGCCGCGTCCCGACCGACAAGGGCTACCGCGTCTTCGTGGACCACCTCTCCGCGGTGCGGCCGCTGTCCGCGGCGGAGAAGCAGGCGATCCAGACGCTCCTGGACGGGGCGGACGATCTGGACGATGTCCTCGAGCGCACGGTCAGGCTCCTGTCCCAGCTCACCAACCAGGTCGCCGTCGTGCAGTACCCGCAGCTGGGCCGGGCCAAGGTGCGCCACGTCGAAGCGGTGTCGATGGCCCCGCGCCAGGTGCTGCTCGTCCTCATCGCGGACACCGGCACGGTCGAGCAGCGCGTGCTCACCGTGGGCGAGGACGTCGACCGGGACAGGCTCGCCTACCTGAGGCAGCGATTCCTCGAGGGTCTGGCCGGCACCGCGGTCGCGAGGCTGGCCGCCGGCGCGGCGGAGGTCGTCGCCTCGCTCGCGCCCCAGGACCAGCGGCTGGGTGCCGAGCTGGCCTACGGCCTCGGCACCCTGGCCGAGGCCAGCCGTGAGGACCGGATGGTGATGGCCGGCACGGCCTACCTCGCCAGGTCCAACAGCGACTTCCTCCAGAGCATCTCGCCGGTGCTCGAGGCACTCGAGGAACAGGTCGTCCTGCTGCGGCTCCTCTCCGAGATGGCGAGCGATCCGCGCGGCGTCACGGTCACCATCGGGAGGGAGAACCCGTACATCGGCCTCGCCGAGACCTCCGTGGTGGCCACCGGGTACGGGCAGGACGACGGCCCGAAGCTCGGCATCCTCGGCCCCACACGCATGGACTATCCGGCCACGATGGCCGCAGTGCGGGCGGTCGCCCGCTACCTGTCGAAGATCATCGCCGGAAGCTGAGAAGAAAGAGAACTGTGAGCAGCCACTACGAAACCCTCGGCGTCCAGACCGATGCGACGCCCGAGGAGATCAAGAAGGCCTACAAGAAGCTGGCCCGCAAGCTCCACCCGGACATGAACCCAGGCGAAGACGCCGCGGACCGGTTCAAGGCGGTCACCCACGCCTACGAAGTCCTCTCGGACCCGCAGAAGCGCCGCGTCTATGACACGACGGGGAACGAGAACGGCACCGACAACGGCTTCTCCGGCGGCTACAACGGGGCGGGCTTCGCGTTCCAGGACATCTTCGAGACCTTCTTCGGCGGCGGCGCGGCCCAGTCCGGCCCCGCTTCGCGCGTGCGGCGCGGACAGGATGCGCTCATCGCCGTCCGGATCGAGCTCAAGGACGCGGTGTTCGGCGTCAACAAGAAGCTCGAGGTCGACACCGCGGTGGTCTGCACCCGCTGCGACGGCTCGTGCTGCGAGCCCGGGACCGAGCCGGTCCGCTGCGGCGTCTGCGGCGGCTCCGGCCACATCCAGCGGCCGGTCCGCTCGATCCTCGGCCAGGTCATGACGATGGCCACGTGCCCCACCTGCCAGGGGTTCGGCACCGAGATCCCCAGCCCGTGCAACGAGTGCGGCGGCGAGGGCCGCATCCGGAGCCGGCGCTCGCTCACCGTCAAGATCCCGGCGGGCGTGTCCACCGGCACGCGCATCCAGCTCGCCGGCCAGGGCGAGGCGGGAACGGCCGGCGGCCCGTCGGGCGACCTCTACGTGGAGATCCGGGTGGCCTCCCACCCGACGTTCACGCGCGAGGGCGATGACCTGCACGCCACGCTCAGCGTCCCGATGACCGCCGCCGCCCTCGGGTCCGAGATGACCTTGGAGACGTTCGACGGCGAGCAGGGGATCACGCTGCGGCCCGGAAGCCAGTCCGGCGATGTGGTGACCCTGCACGACCTCGGCGTGGCCCGGCTGCGCGGCGCAGGCCGCGGAGACCTCCTCGTGCACGTCAGGGTCGAGACGCCCACGAAGCTCGACGCGGAGCAGGAGGAGCTCCTGCGCCAGTTCGCCAAGCTGCGCGGCGAGCAGGTCGGCGAGGGCAAGCTCGTCGGCAGCGGCGGCATGTTCGCCAAGCTCCGCGACAAGTTCGGCAACCTCTGACGATGTCCCGGCCGCTCTTCTACGTCGCCCCCGGCGCGCTCGACGGCAAAGCCCCCGGAGGCACCATGACGGTCGACGGGGCGGAGGGACGGCACGCCGTCGCCGTCCGGCGGCTGGGCGTCGGGGAGGGCGTCGACGTCTCCGACGGCGCCGGGACGCGCGCCGTCGGCACGGTCAGCAGGGCCGAGGGCTCAGTGCTCGAGGCCGTCATCGACTCTGTCGTGCACGAGGCGCGCCCCCCGTTCCGGCTCGTCCTCGTCCAGGCGCTGGCGAAGGGCGATCGGGACGAGCTCGCCGCGGAGACGGCGACCGAGCTCGGCGTGGACGAGGTCGTCCCGTGGCAGGCCGAGCGCTCGATCGTGCGCTGGAAGGGCGAACGGGCCGAGAAGGCGCTCGCGAAGTGGCGCTCTGTGGTCCTCGCCGCAGCCAAGCAGGCCCGCCGAGCCTGGGTGCCGGCGGTGGAGCCCGCGGTCGACGACGCCCGCCTCGCCGAGCGCATCGCCCAGGCGCGGCTCGCCGTCGTGCTCCATGAGGAGGCGAGCGAATCGCTCGCCGGCATCCTGCGCGGTGTGGCGCCCGTGGACGGCGTGGCCTCAGGGGAGGGCGAGATCCTGTTCATCGTCGGCCCCGAGGGTGGAATCAGCCCGGCCGAACTCGAGCGCTTCGTACAGGCGGGGGCGCGCCTGGCGCTGCTGGGCCCCCACGTGCTGCGGTCCTCGACCGCCGGGCCGGCCGCACTCGCCCTCGCCGGCGAACGTCTGGGCCGGTGGGGGACCCGGGACGGCCGCTAGCCCGTGATGGTGAAGGACTTGGAGTCCCAGGCGGCGGTGCTCGAGGCGGCCGACGGCGAGGCGTCGTCCGCTGGCAGGATCCGCACCTCGTAGTCGCCGGGCGGCAGGTTGACCGAGAAGGTGAACTCGCCGACGTGCCCGGGCTCGTGGCCCGAGGTGATGTTCCCGCTGACGTACACCGACCGGTTCCCCTGGGCGTCGTGCCGCAGGACCTGCCACGCGAAGGGCTTGTCCGGCTGGGTCGCCCTGCCGAAGACCTTGAGCGCGCCCTTGAGCTGGGCGCCCTCCTGCGGGTCGATGATCCACACCGGCGCGATCATCGAGGGGTCACGCTGCATGAGCTGCCCCAGCTGGACACGCGAGAAGGCGAGCTGCGAGGTCCGGCCGTCGACCAGGAGCATGACCGAGATCGGCTGGCCGGCGTCCACCAGTCCCGAGCTCGCCGCCGCAGCCGTCGCGGTGTAGACCAGCTGCTGGACCGCGAGCTGGGCCGTCGGCTCGTCCACGCCCGTGTTGAAGGCGTCGTCCGAGACATCGACCGTGATGTAGTTCCGCCCCGAGACGGATGCGGCGAGCTTCTTGGGCGACTGCCAGGGCGTGAAGTAGTGGGGGTCGAGCGGCTTCTGCGACATCATGATCCGCAGGGCCGTCGCGATGGGGTTGTCCCGGGAGTCTGCGTCGCGGAACTCCCGGTACAGGTAGACGCCGTCCCGCGCCCGGCCCAGCCAGTACACCGGGGCCTTGGCCGAGGTCTGGGACGTCTCGAGAGGGGCCGAGGCCTGCGTCATCCCGCTGCTGGGCCCGGCGGTCGACCCCGCGGCGATGCTCGGCTGGGGTGTGCCCGCGGCCGTGCATCCGGCGAGGGGGAGGCCCGCGGCGAGGAGGGCGGCAGCGAGGGTCCGCGCGCCGCGTCGGCGCCGGCTCCCCAGCCCAGCTCGAAGTGCCATCGCTTCCTTCGCAGATCGGTCCGTGCCCCTCCGGCGGGGCCACCGTCCAGCTTGGCACAGCATTGTGGCGTGGTCCCGGCCGAGAGGGGAATAGTGTCCCAAGTGATGCACGATTGATATTTCCAACGGATTTGGCCCGGCACGGCCCCCGCATTACACGGCCCCTGCGGCAGGCGCGGCAGTAGGATGGACTGGACGGGGGGCCAGAGGGCCGGCCACGAGCGGCCGACGGCCGCACCGAGGAGGAGAGACACGCCTGTGACCGCGGAGTTCCCGCACACCACGCCCGCGGCCCGCACCGAAGTGCTGCGCTTCGGTTCGAGCGACGAGATGGTCCGCATCCTCGGCCCGCACGACGAAGCCCTGCGGTACGTCGAGGAGCAGTTCCCGGCAGTGTCGATCCATGCGCGCGGCAACGAGCTCACCATCGTCGGTCCGACCGCCGAGGTACCGCACATCCGGCGGCTCTTCGAGGAGATCTCGGCCATCGCCGCGAGCGGGGCCACCGTGACCACGGCATCGCTCGAGCAGCTCGTCGCGATGCTGCGCACCCAGACGGTCGCGAGCCCGTCCGATGTGCTCACGCACAACATCCTCTCGAGCCGGGGCAGGACGATCCGCCCCAAGACGGCCAACCAGAAGGAGTACGTCGACGCGATCGACGCCAACACCGTGATCTTCGGGATCGGTCCTGCCGGCACGGGCAAGACCTATCTCGCGATGGCCAAGGCGGTCCAGGCGCTCCAGCACAAGGACGTCAGCCGGATCATCCTCACGCGGCCCGCGGTCGAGGCGGGGGAGCGGCTCGGCTTCCTCCCTGGCACACTCAGCGACAAGATTGACCCGTACCTGCGCCCCCTGTACGACGCGCTGCACGACATGATGGACCCCGAGTCCATTCCGCGCCTCATGGCGGCCGGCACCATCGAGGTGGCCCCGCTCGCGTACATGCGCGGGCGCACCCTCAACGACGCCTTCATCATCCTCGACGAGGCGCAGAACACGACGCCCGAGCAGATGAAGATGTTCCTCACGCGCCTGGGGTTCGGCTCGAAGATGGTCGTGACCGGGGATGTGACGCAGGTCGACCTCCCGACAGGAGCGGCGTCGGGCCTGCGAATCGTCCAGCAGATCCTCCAAGGGGTGGAGGACGTGAACTTCTCGGTGCTCGATGCCAGCGATGTGGTGCGGCACCGGCTTGTCGGAGACATCGTGGACGCCTACGGACGGTGGGATGCCAAGGAGCGCGCCCGGGTCCAGCGCCGGCGGGACCAGGCCCGCGCCCAGGGCTCCTCCACGCCGGTCGCGGGCGCGCCTGAGTCTAAGCTGGACTCGTGAGCATCGAAGTCAACAACGAGTCAGGCCTCGAGGTCGATGCCGAGGCCCTCGTGCGCCTTGCCCAGTTCGTGTTCGACCGCCTGTGGCTCCACCCGCAGACCGAACTGTCGATCCTGCTCGTCGACGAGGAGGCGATGGAGCGCCTGCACCTCGAGCTCATGGACGAGCCAGGGCCCACCGATGTGCTCTCGGTCCCCATGGATGAGCTCACGCCCGGCGCCCCGGGGCGCCCCACCCCCCAGGGCATGCTCGGTGACATCGCGATCTGCCCCCAGGTCGCGGTCCAGCAGGCCGAGCGCGGCGGGCATACGGCGGACGACGAGATGCTCCTGCTCGCGACCCACGGGATCCTGCACCTGCTCGGCTTCGACCACGCGGAGCCGGAGGAACGGGACGAGATGTTCGCGCTCCAGCGCGAGCTGCTCACCGAATTCCTCGGGAGGCCGGCACCGAGCGAGACGGTGGCGTGACCACCGCATTCCTGCTCATCCTCGCCCTCGTCTTCGTCGTCCTCGCAGGATTCCTCGCCGCCGCTGAGGCGGCGTTCGCCTTCCTCCCGCGCCACGACGCGGAGGAGCACATCGAGACCGGCCGTGCTGCGGCCCTCGCCCGCGTCCTGGCCGACCCGGTGCCGCACCTGCACGCGCTGCGGTTCTGGCGCATCTGGTTCGAGACCGCCGCGGCGGTGGCCGTGGCCGTCCTGGTGCACAGCTGGCTGGACAACGTCTGGCTCGCCGGGCTTGCCGCGACCGTGGTCATGGCCCTCATCGGCTTCCTGCTCGTCGGGGTCTCGCCCCGCCAGCTAGGGCGCCAGCACGCGCTGCCGATCGCCGCGGTCTCCGCGCCGCTCCTCAGCGGCCTCCGGGCCGCCCTCGGACCGGTCCCCGGCTGGCTCGTGCGGATCGGCAGCGCGGCCACCGGCACCGACCCGCGCCACGAGGAGGCCACGTACACCTCGACCGAGCTGCGCGAATTCGTCGAGCGCTCGAGCGACACCGAGGACCTCGAGGATGAGCAGGCCGAACTGCTCCAGTCCGTGTTCGAACTCGGCGAGACGCTCGTGCGCGCCGTCATGGTGCCACGGACCGACATCGTCGCGATCGAGTCCGGCTCGACGCTGCGCCAGTCCATGTCGCTGTTCCTGAGGTCGGGCTGCTCGCGCGTCCCGGTGTTCAGGGAGAGCCTCGACGACGTCAGCGGCGTCCTCTACCTCAAGGACGTCGCGGCGCGGCTCCACGAGGCCGCCGGCGCCGAACGCGAGGCAGTCGACTCGCTGGCGCGCGAGCCGCGGTTCGTGCCCGAGTCCAAGCCGGTCGACGAGCTGCTGAAGGAGCTGCAGCGCGAGTCGACGCATCTGGCCATCGTCGTCGACGAGTACGGCGGCACCGCCGGGCTGGTCACGCTCGAGGACCTCATCGAGGAACTCGTCGGCGAGATCGTCGACGAGTATGACGACGACGAGGCCGAGGCCCTCGACCTCGGCGACGGCCGGTTCCGTGTGAGCGCCCGCATGGGGCTGGACGACCTCGGCGAGCTGTTCGACGTCGACCTCGAGGACGACGAGGTGGAGACCGTCGGCGGGCTCCTCGCCAAGGGCCTCGGGCGCGTGCCGATCGTGGGCAGCACGGCCGAGGTCCACGGAATCCGCCTCACCGCAGAGCGGCGGGTGGGGCGCCGGAACCGGATCAGCCACATCCTCGCCGAGCGCGCCGAGCCGACCACGACTATTGAGAACAACGACGAGGCAGGGAACACCCATGGCTGAGAAGACCGAGGGGCACGGCGCCCCGGACTACCGCGCGGGATTCGCCGTGCTCGTGGGGCGGCCCAACGCGGGCAAGTCGACGCTGACCAACGCGCTCGTGGGCCAGAAGGTGGCCATCACCTCGGCGAAGCCCCAGACCACGCGGCACACGATCCGCGGCATTGTCCACCGCGAGGACGGGCAGCTGATCCTCGTCGACACCCCCGGGCTGCACCGCCCGCGGACCCTGCTCGGGCAGCGGCTGAACGACCTCGTGGCGGAGACCCTCTCCGAGGTCGACGCGATCGGGTTCTGCATTCCCGCGAACGAGCGGATCGGACCGGGAGACAAGTACATCGCCAACCAGCTGGCGGGCGTCCCGCGCAAGCCGATCGTCGCCCTCGTCACCAAGGCCGACCTCGTCGACCGCGCCCAGCTCACCGAGCAGCTCCTCGCCGTCGACGCCCTCGGGCGCGAAGTGCTCGGCGGCGAGGGCTGGGCCGACGTGGTGCCCGTCTCCGGGCAGGACGGATACCAGGTCTCCACGGTTGCGGACGTGCTGATCGGCCACATGCCGCCCTCGCCGCCGCTGTACCCGGACGGTGAGCTGACGGACGAGCCCGAGGCGGTCATGGTCGCCGAGCTCATCCGCGAAGCGGCCCTCGAGGGCGTGCGCGACGAACTGCCGCACTCGCTCGCGGTCGTGGTCGACGAGATCGTGCCGCGGGAAGGACGCAGCGAGGACAACCCGCTGCTCGACGTGAGGGTGAACCTGTTCGTCGAGCGGCCCTCGCAGAAGGCCATCATCATCGGCAAGGGCGGCGCACGGCTGCGGGAGGTCGGCACGGTGGCCCGGCGCGGCATCGAGGCGCTGCTCGGGACCCGGATCTACCTCGACCTGCACGTCAAGGTCGCCAAGGACTGGCAGCGCGACCCCAAGCAGCTGGGCCGGCTCGGGTTCTAGCCCGGCGCGAGCCGCTCCGCTGTGGCTACAGGGCCCACACAGGGTGGCCGGTTACTATATACCGACCCAGCCCCTCGCAGGAAGGCCTCTCCTTGGCTCGACGCGCCGATGCCGCGCCGGCTGCTCCCAGCAGCGCCCGACGCAGCGGCGTGCACCATGCACGCCCGAACGGATCCGCCCCGCTGCGACATGCGCGACCCCTCGGGAGGCGGCATCTCGCACTCAAGATCATCGGCGGTGTGGTGGCGCTGGTCCTCGTGGGAGTCATCGCCTTCGCCGGGTACTGGTTCATCCGGCTCGGATCCAACCTCCACCAGGCGCCGCTGAGCGCCGGCAATGCGACGGCGGACGCGACGAACGACGCGACCGACCCCCTCCAGATCCTCATCATCGGCACCGACACCCGGTCGGGCGCCGACGCGGCCTATGGCTCTCAGGCCGACAGCTCCGGGTACGGCAACTCCGACGTGATGATCCTCATGGACATCTCGGGGGACAACAAGGTCGTGTCGATGACGAGCTTCCCCCGCGACCTCATGGTACCGATCCCGAAGTGCCACGACCCGAAGACGAACCGGGACTTCCCGGCGCAGGCCGTGGGGCAGATCAACTCGGCCATGGCAGAGGCGGGCCCCGGCTGCGCGGTAGACACGGTCAACGCGCTCACCGGGCTGAAGATCGACCACTTCATGGTCGCCGACTTCAACGCCGTCAAGGACCTCTCCAACACGATCGGCGGGGTGCAGGTGTGCGTCAACGCCCCGATCGACGACCCTGCCTCGGGGCTCAAGCTCAACGCCGGGAACAACATGGTCCAGGGCGAGCAGGCCCTGGCCTTCCTGCGCAGCCGCCACGGTGTAGGCGACGGCAGCGACCTGTCCCGCATCAAGTCCCAGCAGGAGTTCCTCGCCTCGCTCGCGCGGAAGGTGAAGTCGGACGGCACACTCTCGGACGTGTCGAAGCTCCTCTCCATCGCTGACACGATCACCAAGAACCTCACCGTCGACCAAGGGCTCGGCAGCCCCCAGACGATGCTGACCATCGCCGGACGCCTCAAGGCCGTGGACCTGGCCAAGGTCTCGTTCGTGACCGTGCCGTGGGAGCCCTACACCGGGGATCCCAACCGCGTCCAGATCAAGCAGCCGGCGGCCGGCGCGCTCTTCCAGGCACTGCGGGAGAACCGCGACCTCACCGCGCCGGCGCCCGCGCCGAACCAGACCGCGAGCGCCGCCCCGACGAAGTCCTCCTCCTCTCCCGCTCCGCCCGCGTACGACAAGACGATCCAGCCTGTGACCGTGGCCGACGGCTCGGCCGTCACCGGCAGGTCCGCAGCACTGGTGCAGTTCCTCGCGGGCGAGGGCTTCGCGAAGACGACCCAGTTCACGGCGCCCCCGGTCGGCACGACGAACGTCTACTACGGCGGCGACTTCGCCGACGTCGCGGCCGACGTCGCCGCCAGCCTCGGGATCCCGTCGTCCCAGGTGCAGCAGGCGCCCAACGTCTACGGGGTGCAGGTCTACGTGGGGCAGGACTTCACGACCGGTACGCACTACACGCCGAAGATGCCGGACAACCTCGTGGCCCAGACCGCGGCCCAGAGCACCTGCCAGGCAGCCTTCGGGCAGTGACGGTGCCCCACTAGCGGTCAGAGAACGGCGGCCCCGGAATCCCTGCGGGGATTCCGGGGCCGCCGTGTCAGGACGGTGGGCGCAGGGCCCTACCAGATGGCCACGCGCTCCTCGGGCGCGAGCCACATCGCATCGCCCTCGGCCACGCCGAACGCCTCGTGGAAGGCATCGAGGTTCCTCGCGATGGCATTCGTGCGGAACTCGTTGGGGGAGTGCGGGTCGATCGAGAGGCGGCGCAGCGTCTCCTCCGGCCGGCACACCTGCCGCCACACCGTGGCCCACGAGATGAAGAACCGCTGCGCCCCGCTGAGGCCGTCGATGACCGGCGCCTCCTGTCCATGCAGGCTCAGCCGGTAGGCCTTGTAGGCGATGCCCAGGCCCCCGAGGTCGCCGATGTTCTCGCCGAGCGTCAGCCGCCCGTTCACGGTGTGGCCGGGTGTCTCCGCCGGTGCCAGCGCATCGAACTGGTCCACGAGCCGGGCCGTGAGCGCCTCGAAGGAGGCACGGTCCGCGTCCGTCCACCAGTTCCGCAGGGCGCCGGCCCCGTCGAACTGCGAGCCTTGGTCGTCGAACCCGTGCCCGATCTCGTGCCCGATCACGGCCGCGATCCCGCCGTAGTTCACGGCCGGGTCCGCGTCGGGGTGGAAGAACGGCTCCTGCAGGATGGCCGCCGGGAACACGATCTCGTTCATGAGCGGGTGGTAGTACGCGTTGACCGTCTGCGGGGTCATGAGCCACTTGACCCGGTCCACCGGCTTGCCGATCTCGTCCAGCAGGCGGTCGAGCTCTGCTGCGTGGGCGCGCCAGACGTTGCCGAGGAGGTCCGCCTCGTCGACCACGACATCGGAGAAGTCGATCCACTCGTCGGGGTAGCCGATCTTGGGCCGGAAGGCCGCGAGCTTCTCCAGCGCACGCTCCCGCGTCTGGCCGCCCATCCACGGGAGGACGGAGATGCTCTCGCGGTACGCCTCGACGATGTTGGCCACGAGCTCCTGCATGGCCGCCTTGTGGCCCTCGGGGAAGTGCCGCGCGACGTAGAGGCGGCCCACCGCCATCCCGAGGCCGGATTCGACCGCGCCGACGCCGCGCTTCCACCGCTCCTTGTTCTGGGGCGTGCCCGAGAGGACCGTGCCGTAGAACGAGAAATGGCGGTCGACGAACACCGAGGAGAGGAACGGCGCGGCGGAGCCCACCAGCTGGGCGGTCAGCCAGAGCTTCCAGGTCTGCAGGGGGACCTCCTCCAGGAGCCCGGAGATGCCCGCGAGGAAGTCCGGGTTGCCCACCACGAGCTCGGCCCGCGCTTCGGGTCCGACGCCGGTGGCCTCGGCCCAGGCCGCGAAATGCCCGAACGCCTCGGTCGCCTCGGCCTCGGTGCGAAGGTTGTACGTCCGCTGCGGGTCGCGGAGCGCCACCCGGTCCCAGTGGAGGGCCGCGATCCGCCGCTCGAGGCCGAGCACCCCGGCTGCGTCCTCCGCCGCCGTCGCCGAGCCCAGCAGGGCGAAGACGTCGCGGAGGTAGTCCTCGTAGGCGGTGACCGTCTCGGCGAACTTCTCATCCCGGTAGTAGGACTCGTCGGGGAGGCCGAGGCCGCCCTGGCTCGCATACAGGACCACGCGCTCGGGGTTGCCGGCGTCCGGTGCCGCGTAGAAGCTGAACAGTCCCTCGGTGCCCCCGCGCCCGAGGCGCGCCGACGTCGTGACGAGGGAGCCGACATCGTCCACCGCGGCGATCTCGGCGAGCAGCGGCTGCAGGGGAGCGGCCCCCAGCTCCTCGACGCGCCCCACGTCCATGAACGAGCGGAAGAACGCGCCGATCTTCGCCTCGTCCGAGCCCTCCGGGTGGTCGCCGCCGGCGAGGTCCTCGATGAGGGCCCGGACGTTCTCCTCGGAGAGGTCCCGCAGCTGGACGAACGTGCCGACGAGGGCCCGGTCCGCGGGGATCTCGGTCGAGCTCAGCCACCCTCCGTTGACGTGGCGGTAGAGGTCGTCCTGCGCCCTGACCCGGTCATCGAAGTACTGGCGGTCGACGCCGGACGGCGCGGCTGGCATGGTCATGGTGCCTCCTGTCTGCGGACGCTTCATCTTAGGCGCCGCGGCGTCACCCGGGCGGGCACGCCATGAGCGGATGCTATCGTGGGCGTGTGCCAACCGCGCTGCTTCTTCTTAGCTGCCGTGGCGGGGCCTTCTAGCCGCTGATCCAGCGCAGTGCTGATCCGTTGCAGGCCACCCCCGCCGCGGAGTTCCTACGTGCCCGGCCGCCGCGGATCACAGCAGCTACGAAAGGCCTACAGTAAAATCATGCGCAACGCTCAGAAGCCCTCGGGCATGCCCGTCCACCGCTACCTGCCCTTCCACGAGCAGATCACCGTCGAACTGCCCGACCGCACGTGGCCGGACCGGCGGATCGAGAAGGCGCCGCGCTGGTGCGCGGTGGACCTGAGGGACGGCAACCAGGCGCTCATCGACCCCATGAGCCCGGCCCGCAAGCTGAAGATGTTCAAGCTCCTCGTCGACATGGGCTACAAGGAGATCGAGGTCGGCTTCCCCTCGGCGTCGCAGACAGACTTCGACTTCGTCCGCCAGCTCATCGACGGCAACCACATCCCGGACGACGTCACGATCCAGGTCCTGACCCAGGCGCGCGAGCACCTCATCGAGCGGACCTACGAGGCCCTCGCCGGTGCGAAGCAGGCGATCGTGCACCTCTACAACTCGACCTCCGTGCTGCAGCGGCGCGTCGTGTTCAACCAGGACGAGGACGGCATCCTCGACATCGCAGTGCAGGGCGCGCTGCTGTGCAAGAAGTACCAGGAGATGATCCCGGACACGCACATCACGTACGAGTACTCTCCGGAGTCGTTCACGGGGACGGAGCTCGAGTACGCGGCGCGCGTCTGCAACGCCGTCGCGGAGGTCTTCGAGGCCAGCGCGGACAACCAGGTGATCGTGAACCTGCCGGCCACAGTCGAGATGGCGACCCCGAACGTCTACGCCGACTCGATCGAATGGATGAGCCGCAACCTGCATCCACGCGAGGGGATCATCCTGTCCCTCCACCCGCACAACGACCGCGGGACCGGGGTCGCGGCCGCCGAGCTCGGCTACATGGCGGGCGCGGACCGCATCGAGGGCTGCCTGTTCGGCAACGGCGAGCGCACCGGCAACGTCGACCTCGTCACGCTCGGCCTGAACATGTTCGTCCAGGGCGTCGACCCGATGATCGACTTCTCGAACATCGACGAGATCCGCCGCACGGTCGAGTACTGCAACCAGCTGCCGGTCGGCGAGCGCGTGCCCTACGGCGGCGACCTCGTGTTCACCGCGTTCTCCGGCTCACACCAGGACGCCATCAAGAAGGGCTTCGAGGCACTCGAGCGCGACGCCGCGTCCGCCGGGAAGACCGTCGAGGACTTCACCTGGCAGGTCCCCTACCTGCCGATCGACCCCAAGGACCTCGGCCGCAGCTACGAGGCCGTGATCCGGGTGAACTCGCAGTCCGGCAAGGGGGGCGTGGCCTACCTGCTCAAGAACGAGCACAGCCTGGACCTCCCGCGCCGGGCCCAGATCGAGTTCTCCGGCGTCATCCAGCGGCACACGGACACGGCGGGCGGCGAGGTCAGCGCGGCCCAGCTGTGGGCGATCTTCAGCGACGAGTACCTGCCCGCCGCGGAGGACGGCAGGGCGTGGGGCAAGTACGCGCTGAGCCACGTCACCGCGGAGTCCGACGAGGACGGCACGATGACGCTCAACGCCACGCTGCGGATCGACGGCCAGCGCGTGGAGCGCACCGGCACCGGCAACGGGCCCATCGCCGCGCTGCTGGACATCTTCGCCCAGGAGGGCCTCGACGTCCGGGTCCTGGACTACAGCGAGCACGCCCTGAGCGAGGGCGGCAACGCCCGGGCGGCCGCGTACGTCGAGTGCGCCGTCGGGGAGCGCGTCCTCTGGGGCGTCGGCATCGACCCGAACACCTCCATGTCCTCGCTCAAGGCCGTCATCTCCGCCGTGAACCGGGCCCTGCGCGACGCGGAGGTCGCCGCCTGAGGCACCCCGACGCAGTGCGCACGACGGCGCCGGGCCGCTCCGGCGCCGTCGTGCCGCCCGGGCGGCACTTCCGGTGGGAGAATGGACGTCATGGCTGAGACGACCTTCGCATCCCGGAGCTACCGGGACGACGGCGTCGTGCTGCGGACCCACAAGCTCGGAGAAGCGGACCGGATCGTGGTCCTGCTGACCCGCTCCCACGGACAGGTCCGCGCGGTTGCCCGCGGGGTGCGGCGCACCCGCAGCCGCTTCGGGGCGAGCCTCGAGCCGTTCATGGTCTCCGAGCTCCAGCTCGTGCACGGACGGTCCCTCGAGATTGTGAGCCAGGCGGCCGCGCGGGCCAGCTACGGCGCCCCGATCGCCGCCGACTACTCCCGCTACACCGTGGCGGCCGCGATGGCCGAGACCGCGGAGCGGCTCACGGCCTCCGAGGCCGACGCCGCGACCGCACAGTACCTGCTCCTCGTCGGCGCCCTCGCCGCGCTGAGCAGGGGAGCGCATCCGCCCGGCCTCATCCTCGACTCCTACCTCCTGCGGGCACTCTCGACCGCGGGCTGGGCGCCGAGCTTCACCGACTGCGCCCGCTGCGGCGAGCCGGGACCGCACGGGGCCTTCAGCGCGGCCCTCGGCGGGATCGTCTGCGCGGCCTGCCGCCCGCCGGGGTCCCCGGCCCCGGCCAGGGAGACCGTCCGGCTGCTCGCCGCGCTCCTGGCCGGCGACTGGGCCGCGGCCGATGCATCCGAGCCTGCCCACCGGCGGGAGGCCGCCGGGCTCGTTGCCGCCTATGCGCAATGGCACCTCGAACGCGCGGTGGGCTCCCTCAAGCTCGTCGAGCGCGAGCCCGCCGATCCCTGACAGCCGGCCGAGCGGCGTCGTCCGCGGCCGAGAAGACGCCCACAACCCGACCCGGACGGTGACCGCCCTCGTGACCCCCCTCTCCCCGCGACGCACCCGCACGGGCCGCCCGGCCCCTGCCGCGCCCTTCCCGCACCCCTCGGGCGCGACCCCGCCCGCCATCCCGCGTGAGTTCGTGCCCCGGCACGTCGCGATCGTCATGGACGGCAACGGCCGCTGGGCCAACCAGCGCGGCCTCCCGCGCATCGAGGGGCACAAGGCCGGGGAGCCGGCGCTGCTGGACGTCATGGCGGGCGCGATCGAGCTCGGCATCGAGTACGTCTCCGTGTACGCGTTCTCCACCGAGAACTGGAAGCGCTCGCCCGAGGAGGTGCGGTTCCTCATGGGGTTCAACAAGGACGTCCTGCGGCGCCAGCGCGACACTCTGGACTCGTGGGGCGTGCGCATCCGCTGGGCAGGGCGGCGGCCCCGCCTCTGGGGCTCGGTGATCAAGGAGCTCGAGGAGGCCGAGGCGTACACCCGCGAGAACACGGTCTGCCACCTGACGATGTGCGTGAACTACGGGGGCCGGGCCGAGATCGCGGATGCCGTCGCGGCGATCGCCCGCGACGTCGAGGCCGGCCGCCTGCGCGCGAGCAGCGTCGGGGAGAAGACCATCCAGCGATACCTCGATGAACCGGACTTGCCGGACGTGGACCTGTTCCTGCGCAGCTCGGGCGAGCAGCGCCTGAGCAACTTCCTGCTGTGGCAGTCGGCGTACGCCGAGATGGTGTTCCTCGACACGCTGTGGCCGGACGTCGACCGGCGGACCCTCTGGGAGGCCGTGGAGATCTACGCGCGGCGCGACCGCCGCTATGGGGGCGCGGTCGACCGGGCCCCACTGGGCTAGCCGGTCTGCCAGCCGAGCTGTTCGAGCCAGCGCCCCAGTCTGCCGTAGGCCTCGTTGCGGACGGGCGCGGGGGAGAGCAGCACATCGTGCAGGCCGCCCTCCACGAGCGCCTCGTCGAGCTGCACGCAGAGCTCCGCAGCCGCCCGGCGCATGGGCGCGATGGAGAGCACCGCGTCCCGCTCGCGCATCCGCTCCCGCCACACCGGCCCGACGTCCGAGGTGGTGGAGGCGAGCAGCAGGGACGGCAGCTCGATCCGCGGCCCCGACCGCAGGAGGCGCTGCCCCTGGAGGACGCCATGGAGCCACCCCACCCGCACGGGGAAGGCGTTGCGCGGGCGCAGGTCCTCGCGGAGCTCCCACTCGCCCCCGGCCTCCTTCGCGACCGCGCGCCAGAAGTAGCCGCGGGACGGCAGGGGAAGCTGCTGCCGCGGCCACCGCAGCGACGCCGGGCGCAGGGCGGCCTCCAGGACCCGGCCGGCCGCCGCACCGCCGTGCGCGACGAGCCACGGGCTGCTCAGGACGAGCCCGGTGAGCTGCTCCCCGGACCGCTGCGCGTACAGCGCCGCCGCGAGGCCGCCTGTCGAGTGCCCCATGAGCACCGGCCGTGTGCCCGAGTCGGCGTAGACCGCGGCAACCGCTGCGTCCAGGCTCTCGAGGTAGTGCTCGGCCGAACCGACGAATCCGGGCATCTCGCCTCCCGCCAGGCTCCGCCCGTGCTCGGGAAGGTCGAGGGCGTAGAACCGGTAGCCGCGGGCAGCGGCGAAATGGGCGAGTTCGAGGTTGAAGAAGTAGTCGCTCCAGCCGTGCACGTACAGCAGCGCCCCCTCCGCCGGCCGCGGGGCCGGGCCTCCGGGGCCCGCTGTTCCCTCCGCCGGGTCGAACCTGATGAGCGTGCCGAGCTCGCCGTGGCGCCCGCGGCCGAGCGGGGCCGACTCGACACCGCGGCCCAGGAAGTCCTGGGTCCAGTGGAGCGGCATGGGGCCTCCTGATCGTGGCGTCAAGAACGAGAGTAGAGAGCAGCGGGCATGGGAGACTAGACCCATGCGCTTCTACCCCCTGTTCTTCCGTGCTGCCTTCTCCTGGATGGACGCCGAGCGGGCCCACCGGATTGGGTTCGGAGCGATCCGGGCTGTGCACTCCTGCGGGCTCGGCCGGGTCCTCGCCAGGTACACGGCGCCTGCGCCGTCGCTGCGGACCGAGGCCCTGGGGCTCGCCTTCCCCTCTCCCTTCGGCCTCGCGGCTGGCTTCGACAAGGAGGGCCGGGGGATCGAGGCCCTCGCCGAGCTGGGCTTCGGGCACATCGAGGTCGGCACCATCACCGGGCAGGCGCAGCCGGGCAATCCGCGGCCGCGGCTGTTCCGCCTCATCGAGGACCGCGCTGTCGTGAACAGGATGGGCTTCAACAACGACGGCGCCGCCGCCGTGGCACCCCGCATCGCCGCCGCGCGGGCCGCCCTCGAGGCGCGCTACGGCGCGGGCCGGCCGGTCATCGGGGTCAACATCGGTAAGACCAAGGTCGTGGAGCTCGAGGACGCCGCCGACGACTACCGCGTCAGCGCGCGGGCACTGGCCCCGGTGGCGGACTACCTGGTGGTGAACGTCAGCTCGCCGAACACGCCGGGGCTGCGCCTCCTGCAGAGCGTCGAGACCCTGCGGCCGCTCCTGGCCGCGGTGCGCGAGGAGTCGGAGGCGGCCGCGGGCCGCCGGGTGCCGCTGCTGGTGAAGATCGCCCCGGACCTCTCCGACGCCGACGTCGACGACGTGGCCCGGCTTGCGCTCGAGATGGGGCTCGACGGCATCATCGCCACCAACACCACCATCTCCCGGGACGGCCTCGCCAGCCCCGCCGAGGCCGTCGACGCCGCGGGCGCGGGCGGCCTCTCGGGCGCCCCGCTCAAGGTCCGCTCCCTCGAGGTGCTGCGCCGCCTCAAGGCCGCGGTGGGGGACCGGCTCGCCCTCGTCGCGGTGGGCGGGGTGGAGACTGCGGACGATGTCCGCGAGCGCCTCGACGCCGGCGCCACCCTCGTCCAGGGCTACACCGCCTTCCTCTACGAAGGGCCCTTCTGGGCGGCGGCCGTCAACCGCGGCCTCGCCCGCCGGCCCGCCCCCGCACGGACGCGCTGACCCCCAGCCTGGGCCGCGCGCGCCGGGTCCGGACCGGGAGACGGACGACGGCGGCGCGGCACCTGGGTGGGTGCCGCGCCGCCGTCGTGGTCAGGGCTGCCGGGGAATGCCCCGCAGCTGTGGGGCCCGGGCCGTCAGGCCGGGTACTGGCCGCGCTTCGCGAGCGCCTTGGGCAGCCGCAGCGGACGGAACTGCAGGGCCCGCATGCTGCCGTACCACACGGTGCCGCGCTCGACGTCGCCGAACTTGGCCTGCAGCGCGCGCTTGAGGCGGCGGGAGAGCCAGAAGGTGTCCACGAACACCAGGAGGAAGACGATCCAGAAGGCCCCGAGGATGAACACCTGGGCGGCGGCGGCCTGCGGGACGATGAACGAGATGACCACGAAGGCGAGGGCCGCGAACATCAGGTACTCGCCGAGGTTGAAGCGCGCATCGACGAAATCACGGGCGAACCGCTTCTGCGGGCCCCGGTCGCGGAACGGCATGTTCCGCTCGTCGCCGGTCTCGAGGGCCCGGCGCACGCGCTGGCGCTCCTCGACGGCGGCCTGCCGCTCGGCGGCCCTGGAGGCCTTGCGGTCCGTGGGGACGAGGGGACGCCGCCGCGCCGCCTCCTGGTCTCTGCGCCTCGGGGTCGGGGTCCCCTTGCCCACGACCGGGACCTGGGGCTCGGCGGGCTGCGGGGTCGTCTCGGCAGCTGGCTCGTTCTTGCGTCCAAACACCCTCCAAGGATAGCGGCCGGTGCCGGGTGCGGCCGCCGCGGACGCCCCGGCCCCGGGGACGTGCCGCCCATTGATGGGGGAGGGGCTCCCTTGTAATGTCAAGCCATGCCTTCACATCTACCCCAGCCCGTGCCCGCCGCCGACGTCGCAGCGCTGCGGGCCGCCGTCGGCCGCCGCTTCGCCGACACCGTCGCCGAGCTGACCCGGCTCGTCGCGATCCCCGGGATCGCGTGGCCGTCCTTCCCGCCCACCGAGATCGAGCGCAGCGCCGAGGCCGTGCTCGAGCTCGTCCGCGGCGCCGGCATCCAGGACGCCGAGATCCTCCGTGCGCCCCGCCCCGACGGTACCGAGGGCGGCCCCGCCGTCGTCGCGCGGCACCCCGCGAAGCCCGGCCAGCCCACGGTCCTGCTCTACGCCCACCACGACGTGCAGCCGCCGGGGGACCTGGACCTCTGGGACACCGAGCCGTTCACGGCCACGGAACGCGACGGGCGGCTGTACGGCCGGGGGAGCGCGGACGACAAGGCCGGCATCCTGGTCCACCTCGCCGCCTTCCGCGCCGTCTCCGAGGTCCTCGCCGACAGGCTCGGGATCGGCGTCACCCTCTTCATCGAAGGCGAGGAGGAATTCGGTTCCCCGTCCTTCCGCTCATTCCTCGAGGCGCACCGCGAACGGCTCGCAGCGGACGTGATCGTCGTCGCCGACTCGAGCAACTGGGCGGTCGGCCAGCCCGCGCTCACGGCGAGCCTCCGCGGTCTCGTCGACGGCACGTTCGAGGTGGCCGTGCTCGACCACTCGGTCCACTCCGGCGTGTTCGGCGGCCCGATCCTCGACGCGCCCACCATCCTCGCCCGGCTGATCGCCACGCTGCACGACGACGCCGGCAACGTCGCCATCGAGGGGCTTGTGGCCCACGACGACGCCGACCTCGACTATCCCGAGGAGCAGTACCGGCAGGACGCCTCCGTGCTGGAGGGGGTGCGCCTCGCGGGGACGGGCAGCATCGCCGCCCGGCTGTGGCGCCGGCCCGCGCTGTCCATCATCGGCATCGACGTCCCCGCCGTGGACGTCGCGTCCAACACCATCCAGGCCCGGGCGCGCGCCAAGTTCAGCCTCCGCCTCGCCCCCGGGCAGGACCCGGACGCCGCGATGGACTGCGTCCGCGAGCACCTCGAGGCCCATGTGCCGTTCGGCGCCCACCTCACGTTCACACCCAAGGAGAAGGGCAGCGCGTACCAGGCCGACACCGGCTCCGCGGCCGCTGGCACCGTCCTGTGGGCGCTCGGCGAGGCGTGGGGCACGCCTGCGGTCCACACCGGCATGGGCGGCTCGATCCCGTTCATCGCAGACCTCAAGGAGATCTTCCCCGCCGCCGAGGTCCTCATCACCGGCGTCGAGGACCCCGACTCGCGGGCCCACAGCGCCAACGAGTCGCTCCACCTCGGCGACTTCGAGAAGTGCATCGTGGCGGAGAGCCTGCTCCTGGCCGGACTGCACCGCGACGGAGTGTGAACTCGCCCTCAGAGGGTTGGCAGGGCCTGCCGCCTCGGTCGTAGCATGGAGGGAAGGCCCAACGAGGCCGGGCGGGCACTCCGCCGGCCACGCCGGACGGCACGAGAGAAGGTACGGAATGAGCACTGCAATCAATGAGCCGGCCGAGGCCCTGGCCTCGCACGAGGTGCAGCTGACCGAGGTCGCGGCCGGGAAGGTCCGCAGCCTGCTGGAGCAGGAGGGACGCACTGACCTGCGCCTGCGTGTCTCGGTCCAGCCCGGGGGCTGCTCGGGACTCATCTACCAGCTGTACTTCGACGAGCGCCTCCTGGACGGCGACGCCGTGCGGGACTTCGACGGCGTCGAGGTGGTCGTGGACAAGATGAGCGTGCCGTACCTCGCGGGCGCCACCATCGACTTCGAGGACTCCATCTCGAAGCAGGGCTTCACGATCGACAACCCCAATGCGCAGGGCTCGTGCGCATGCGGTGATTCCTTCCACTGAGCCGCTTCGGGCACGGCGTCGGCCGCGCCTCGACAGGACTGCCAACGGTCCCGTCGGGGCGCGGCCGACGCGTCTGCGGGACATGTGGGATATTGGCCGATGTTCGCTGTAAGCTCTACACCGAGTAGTAAAACTATGTCGCCCGGTCGCGTGCACGGGAGCTCGTCTGCCGTGCTGCCACCGGAGAGAAGCACCAAGAGGAAGGGCCGTCTGTGAGGTCGCAGAACCGAACCAGCAGGCAGCGCGCACGCATCATCACGGTCTCGGCAGTAGCCGCGGCCGGCGCGCTCGCGCTGTCTGGATGTTCACCCGAGGTCCAGCGTGGCTGGCTACCCACTGATCGGGATACCACGAGCAATACGCCGATCCTGACGGACCTCTGGGTGAATTCCTGGATTGCGGCCATGGCCATCGGCTTGATCACCTGGGCCCTCATCCTCTGGTGCATCGTCGCGTACCGCCGGCGCAAGGGCACGACGGGCTTCCCCCGCCAGACGAGCTACAACCTGCCGCTCGAGATCTTCTACACGGCGATCCCGCTGTTCCTCGTCTTCACGTTCTTCTACTTCACTGACCGTGACCAGCGCGCGATCGACACCCCGAACGCGAACCCGGACGTGACCGTCAATGTGGTCGGCAAGCAGTGGTCCTGGGACTTCAACTACAAGCAGGGCGGCGTCGTCAAGGACGACGTGCACGAGGCCGGCACCCAGGCGCAGCTGACGGGCCAGGCGATCGACCTCAACACGCTGCCGACCCTCTACCTGCCGGTCGGCAAGTCGGTGACCGTCGAGCTCACCTCCCGCGACGTCATCCACTCGTTCTGGGTCCCCGCGTTCCTCCAGAAGCGCGACATGATCCCGGGCAAGCCGAACTACATGTACTTCACGCCGCAGAAGGAAGGCACCTACGACGGCAAGTGCGCCGAGCTCTGCGGCGAGTACCACTCGGAGATGCTGTTCCGCGTGAAGGTCGTCTCCGAGGCGGAGTTCCAGGCGCATCTGGCGGGCCTCGACAAGGGCCTCCTGGACACGAAGTACGACCGCAACCCTAACCAGAACCAGAAGTAGGGACCATGGCTACCTATACCCAGTCGCCTTCTGCCGGTGCTGTAAGCGCACCGGTGGTGCCGACGTCCAAGGGGCGCATCGTCGTCAACTGGATCACCTCGACCGACCACAAGACCATCGGGTACATGTACCTGATCGCGTCGTTCGTGTTCTTCTGCCTCGGCGGCGTGATGGCGCTGCTCATCCGCGCGGAGCTCTTCGAGCCGGGCATGCAGATCCTGCAGACCAAGGAGCAGTACAATCAGCTGTTCACGATGCACGGCACGATCATGCTGCTCATGTTCGCGACCCCGCTCTTCGCGGGCTTCACGAACGTGATCATGCCGCTGCAGATCGGCGCCCCCGACGTCGCGTTCCCGCGTCTGAACGCCCTCGCGTTCTGGTTCTTCCTCTTCGGCTCCACCATCGCGACCGCCGGCTTCATCACGCCCCAGGGCGCCGCCTCGTTCGGATGGTTCGCCTACGCACCGCTGTCGAACACGACGTTCACGCCGGGCGTGGGCGGTGACCTGTGGGTCTTCGGGCTCGCGCTCTCGGGCTTCGGCACCATCCTCGGCGCCGTCAACTTCATCACCACCGTGATCTGCATGCGCGCCCCGGGCATGACCATGTGGCGCATGCCCATCTTCACGTGGAACGTGTTCATCACCTCGATCCTGGTGCTGATGGCGTTCCCGCCGCTCGCCGCGGCCCTGTTCGGCCTCGGAGCGGACCGTCGGTTCGGCGCCCACATCTTCGACCCGGAGAACGGCGGCGCCATCCTCTGGCAGCACCTGTTCTGGTTCTTCGGCCACCCCGAGGTGTACATCATCGCGCTGCCGTTCTTCGGCATCGTCTCGGAGATCTTCCCGGTCTTCAGCCGCAAGCCGATCTTCGGCTACAAGGGCCTCGTCTTCGCGACCATCTCCATCGCGGCCCTCTCGGTCAGCGTGTGGGCACACCACATGTATGTGACCGGCGCGGTCCTGCTCCCGTTCTTCTCGTTCATGACGATGCTGATCGCGGTGCCGACCGGCGTGAAGTTCTTCAACTGGATCGGCACGATGTGGCGGGGCTCGCTGACCTTCGAGACGCCCATGCTGTGGAGCCTCGGCTTCCTCATCACGTTCCTCTTCGGTGGCCTCACGGGCATCATCCTCGCGTCGCCGCCGCTGGACTTCCACGTCTCGGACACCTACTTCGTGGTGGCGCACTTCCACTACGTCGTCTTCGGTACGGTCGTGTTCGCGATGTTCGCCGGGTTCTACTTCTGGTGGCCGAAGTTCACCGGCAAGATGCTCAACGAGCGTCTCGGCAAGATCCACTTCTGGCTGCTCCTCATCGGCTTCCACGGCACCTTCCTGATCCAGCACTGGCTGGGCGTCATGGGCATGCCGCGCCGCTACGCCGACTACCTCCCGCAGGACAACTTCACCTGGATGAACCAGTTCTCCACGATCTTCTCCTTCGTGCTGGGCGCTTCGCTGATCCCGTTCTTCTGGAACGTGTACATCACGGCACGCCACGGCAAGAAGGTCCTCGTGGACGACCCGTGGGGCTTCGGCGGATCGCTCGAGTGGGCCACCTCCTGCCCGCCGCCGCGGCACAACTTCACGTCGCTGCCGCGCATCCGTTCCGAGCGTCCTGCGCTTGACCTCCACCACCCGGAGCTCTCGAGCGTTGGAGCAGTCCAGCACGCGGGGGCAACCGCCGCCGTCGCGGCCGCCGACCGTAAGGACACCGCCAAGTGAAAATCGAGACGATGATCTTCGCGATCGTGGGGCTGTTCTTCCTGCCCGTGGCGATCGTCTATGGGTTCATGACCCACTGGACCGAATGGGTCGGCATCATCGGCCTCCTGCTCGCGTTCGGGCTGGGCGTCATGATCAGCTCGTACATCATGGTCACGGGTCGCCGCGTCGGACTCCGTCCCGAGGACCGCGAGGATGCCGAGATCCACGAGGGTGCTGGCGAGCAGGGCCACTTCAGCCCCTGGAGCTGGTGGCCGCTGGTCCTGGGCGCCTCGGCGGCGATCAGCTTCCTCGGTGTCGCAGTCGGCTGGTGGATCCTCTTCATCGGGGCGGGCATCGCCATGGTCGCCCTCGTCGGCTGGGTCTTCGAGTACAGCCGCGGAGACCACGCGCACTGAGCTCGCTCGGCCTTCACGCCGGTGGCCGGCACCCTCACGATGAGGGTGCCGGCCACCGGCGTTTCTGCCCTCGGCCGAGAGCGTGGGGCGGCGTGCGCGCACGCCGTGGGCGTGTGTCAGGATTGAAGCGCGACACGTGCCGCCCGCCCCTGCCGGGGCACGCGGCCCCGCGGCTCACGAGGAGGACTGTGCACAACGCCGAGGGCATCGACGGCGAGCTCGACCGCTCGTCGAAGACCGCCATGTACATCCAGCTGCGGGAGATCCTCCGTTCGCATATCGCCGTGAAGCTCGCTCCCGGCGCGCCGCTGCCGTCCGAGCGGGACCTCTCGCTGCGCTTCGGCGTGGCCCGGATGACGGTGCGCCAGGCGATCGATGCGCTCGTGGCGGAGGGCGTGCTGGACCGCATCGTCGGGCTGGGGACGTTTGTCAGCCGCCCGAAACTCGACCTCCAGATGAAGCTCACCTCCTATTCGGAGGAGATGCAGCGCCGTGGAATGGTCCCGGACGCCAAGGTCCTCAGCTTCGAGCAGATCGGCGCCTCCGCCTACCTCGCCCGGGAGCTCAAGGTCGACGAGGGCACCCCAGTGGTCCGCTTCCGGCGGCTCCTGCTGGCGGACAAGGAGCCGATGAGCGTCGACGAGAACTACATCGTGGCCAGCCGGGTCCCCGGCTTCACCGACGGCCCGCCGCCCAACTCGCTCTACCAGGTGCTCAGCGAGAAGTACGGCCTCGTCATGGAGTGGGGGGAGGACACCATCGAGGCGACTGCTGCCTCCCCGTCCACAGCCCGCCTCCTCAACGTCGAGATGGGCTCGCCGCTTCTGAAGATCCAGCGCCATGCCTACGTCTCGAAGTCGATCGTGGACTACTCGGTGTCCTACTACCGAGCTGACCGCTACAAGCTCTGGGTGCCGCTCCAGCGCCCGGGAGTCCGTACCCCCCGCAGCTACTCGCCGAAGCGTTTCCGCGCGCTCTGAGCCGCCCTGGTGGGCGCTCAGCCCCGCATCCGGGGAAGCGCACATATGGGAAGGACCCCGCACCATGATGGTGCGGGGTCCTTCCCCGTTGAGGAGGCTGCCAGCGTCAGTGGCTGATGCTCTTGGCCTCGTCGTGCGACTCGATCGCCTCGTGGTGCCCATGGGCATGGGCGGCCTCGAGCTCGGCAGGCGTCACGGGAGCGACGCGGTCCTCGAAGAACCACTTGGAGAGCTTCGCGCGGCGCTTCTCCTTGCGGTCCACGACACCCTTGGCGTTCGGCTGTGCCGGAAGGGCGTGCGGCGACTCGAAGCCCACCAGACGGTAGCGCTTGTATTCGTCGACCGGGGCGTGCACCTCGATGAACTCGCCGTGGGGGAGCCGGACAATACGGCCCGTCTCCCGGCCGTGGAGGGCGATCTCACGGTCCTTGCGCTGGAGCGCCAGGGCGATCCTCTTCGTGACCACGAACGCGATGATCGGGCCTGCGAAGAACAGCGCGCGGAGCCAGTAGGTCACATCGTTGAGCGCCACGTGGAAGTGGGTCGCGATGAGGTCGGAGCTGGCTGCAGCCCACATGACGCAGTAGAACGTGAACCCGGCCATGCCGATCGCGGTGCGCGTCGGGGCGTTCCGGGGACGATCCAGGACGTGGTGCTCGCGCTCGTCCTTGGTGATCCACCGCTCGATCCAGGGGTACGTGAACAGCACGGTGAAGACGATGCCGGCAGGGACGAGGGCGGGCAGGAGCACATTGAGCGTGAGCGTCTGGTCGAAGATCATGAACTCGAAGTGCTGCCGGTACCCGCCGATCGGCCCGAGGACGCCCGGCATGAGGCGCAGTGCGCCGTCGACCCAGCCGATGTACCAGTCCGGCTGCGTGCCGGCCGAGACGGGGGAGGGGTCGTAGGGACCGTAGTTCCAGATCGGGTTGATCGTGAAGGCCGAGGCCATCGCGGCGATCACGCCGAACACGATGAAGAAGAAGCCGCCCGCCTTGGCCGCGTAGACCGGGCCGAGGGGGTAGCCGACGACGTTGCCGTCGTTGCGGCCCGGGCCGGGGTACTGCGTGTGCTTGTGCACCACGACGAACATCAGGTGCATCGCCACGAACAGCAGGATCATCGCGGGGATGAGCAGGATGTGCAGCACGTAGAGGCGCCCGATGATGGCCGAGCCCGGGAACTCGCCGCCGAAGAGGAACATCGAGATCCAGGTGCCGATGATCGGGATGGACTTGATGACGCCGTCGATGATGCGGAGGCCGTTGCCCGAGAGCAGGTCGTCCGGGAGGGAGTAGCCGGTGAAGCCGGCTGCCATGCCCAGGATGAGGAGCACGCCGCCGATGACCCAGTTCATCTCACGCGGCTTGCGGAACGCGCCGGTGAAGAAGACGCGCAGCATGTGCACGCTCATCGAGGCCACGAACAGCAGGGCGGCCCAGTGGTGGACCTGGCGCATGAAGAGCCCGCCGCGCACCTCGAAGGAGATGTGCAGCGAGGACTGGTAGGCGACCGACATCTCCATGCCGCGCAGCGGCACGTAGGCGCCGGCGTAGTGCGTCTCCGCCATCGACGGATCGAAGAAGAACGTCAGGAAGGTGCCCGACAGCAGCAGGATGACGAAGCTGTAGAGGGCAACCTCGCCGAACATGAACGACCAGTGGTCGGGGAAGACCTTGCGGCCGAACTCCCGGACCACGCTCGACGCGCCGGTGCGCTGGTCGACGAAGCTGGCGATCCGGCCGACCTTGGTCGGCGGCTGATAGGTGGAGGCGGTAGTGCCGCTCACGAGTACTCACGCTCCCAGTAGCTAGGTCCAACAGGTTCGTGGAAGTCCGACGTGGCCACCAGGTAGCCGTCGGCGTCGACCTCGATCGGGAGCTGCGGAAGCGGACGGCTCGCAGGACCGAAGATGACCTCGCACTCGTGGGTGAGGTCGAAGGTCGACTGGTGGCACGGGCACAGCAGGTGGTGGGTCTGCTGCTCGTAGAGTGCCACCGGGCAGCCGACGTGCGTGCAGATCTTGGAGTACGCGACGATGCCGTTGTAGCTCCAGGTCTCGCGACCGGGCGAGATGTGCAGGTCCGTCGGGTTGAGGCGCATGAGCAGGACGACGGCCTTGGCCTTCTCGTTCAGCTTGCCCTCGGTGAGGTCGTTCAGACCCTCGGGAATGACGTGGAACGCGGAGCCGATGGTGACGTCCGAGGCCTTGATCGGCGTGCCGTCCGGGTCACGGGTGAGGCGGACCTTCTTGCCGTTCTTCGGGGCCCACATCGTGTGGCGCAGCTTGTCGTTCGCGTTCGGTCCCAGGTCGCCGAAGACGGCGAGGGCCGGGAGCGGGGCAAGCGCGAGCGCGCCGATGAGCGTGTTCCGGATGAGGGGACGGCGCTTGATGCCCGTCTCCTCGATGATGTCGTCGACGATCTTGACCGCGGCGACGCGGTCCTCCTCGGAGCTGATCGCGTGCCGCGACTCCGAGACCTCATGGTCGGGCATGAGCGCCTTGGCCCAGTGCACGATCCCCGTGCCGATGCCGAGCATGGCGAAGGTGGTGCCGAGGCCGAGCAGGATGTTCTGCAGGCGGATCGTCGGGATCGTCGAGTCGCTGCCCAAGTCGATGGCGAAGTACGCGACGAGGAACACGATGGTGCCGATCACCGAGATGATGAACAGAATCGTGACCTGGCGCTCAGCGCGCTTCGCAGCCCTGGGGTCGGTGTCAGCCAGACGGAGGCGGTGCGGCGGGAGTCCCGGATCCGCGAACTTCTCTGTCTGACCAGCCGTAGCTACGGCGCCCCCGGTCTGGGGAGAACCGTCACTATGGTTGCCCATATTTCCCCTCATCCTTCCTGGCCCCCGGCAGCCGGGGGACGATGTTCAAATCTATGCCGCCACTCGTTGGGCGGCCCATACTGCGATGCGCTGGCGCGTCAGGACGTGCGGGACGTGAGCCAGATCGTGAAGCCGATGATGACGCCGAGGCCAGCAACCCACACGAAGAGGCCCTCGGAGACCGGACCGAGCGAGCCGAGGGTGGCACCGCCGGGCGAGCCCTGGGTCTCGATCGTCTTGAGGAACGTGATGATGTCGCGCTTGCCCTCGGGGGAGATGTTGGCGTCGGAGAACACCGGCATGTTCTGCGGGCCCGTGGCCATGGCCTCGTAGATGTGCTTCTCGGTGACGCCCGCGAGGGACGGAGCGAACTTGCCCTGGGTCAGGGCACCGCCGGCCGCTGCCGCGTTGTGGCACATGGCGCAGTTGACGCGGAAGAGCTCGCCGCCGTGGGTGGCATCTCCCTTGTCATCGAGCATGGCCGAGTCCGGCAGGGCCGGCCCGGGGCCGAGCGAGGCGACGTAGGCCGCAAGCTGCTTGGTCTGGTCATCATTGAACTGCACCGGCTTCTTCTGCGCCTGCGGGCCGTTCATCTGCATGGGCATGCGGCCGGTGCCGACCTGGAAGTCCACCGCTGCTGCGCCGACGCCGACCAGCGACGGGCCGGCGGCCGTGCCGGAGGCGCCCATGCCGTGGCACGTGGCGCAGTTCGCCACGAAGAGCTTCTGCCCTTCGCTGACGTCCGACGCCGAGAAGCTGGTGTCCGCCTTGGCCTGATTGGCAGTGCTGAACATTGCGTACATTCCGCCGGTCAGCAGCAGCCCCATGACCAACAGTGCGATGACTGCCATCGGGTGACGCCGCTTCTGCGAGAGTGCCTTCACGAATCCGTTCCTATCCGTTTGCTGCCGCCGCCGTCCGGGCGCGGTCCGAAATCTGCTGCTGTGCTCCTGGGGACTACCTGAGGACGTAGATGACCAGGAAGAGCCCGATCCACACGACGTCCACGAAGTGCCAGTAGTACGAGGTGACGATGGCCGAGGTGGCCTCGTAGTGGCCGAAGCGCTTGGCCGCGAAGGCACGGCCGATGATGAACAGGAAGGCCACGAGGCCGCCCATCACGTGGAGGCCGTGGAAACCGGTGGTCATGTAGAACGCGGAGCCGTAGGCATTGGCATTCAGGGTCACGTGCTCCGCGGTGAGGTTCGCGTACTCAGTCGCCTGGCCGGCGACGAACCAGGCGCCCATGAAGAACGTGAGGATGAACCACTCCACCATGCCCCACTTGGCGAACGCGAAGAGGCCGCCGCTACGGCGGGGCTGGAGCCTCTCCGCCGCGAAGACGCCCATCTGGCACGTGAAGGAGCTCGCCACGAGGACGATCGTGTTCACGAGCGCGTAGGGGAAGTCGAGCTTGGCCGTCTCCTCAGCCCACAGGCCGCCCGAGGCGGCGCGCAGGGTGAAGTACATGGCGAAGAGGCCGGCGAAGAACATCAGCTCACTGGACAGCCACACCACGGTCCCGACCGAGACCATGTTGGGGCGATTCAGCGTGGGATGTGCCGGGGTTGTCGGGGCATGAGTCGCTGTCGTCACAAGGACATTATGTCTACAAACCTCGGGTTCGCCCAACGCGAACCGCACCTTCTGGGAACTTTTTCTACAAACCCTCGAAAACATGCGGATCCGCGGCCACGCGCGGGCTCGGCCCGTCTCATGGGCGGAGGTTTCGGCACCACTCGTGCGGGGTCGATAGCATCAGAGGCGTGAACACCGTGGCTTCCGGCAATGAATCTGCCCCTGGAGAATCTGCCCCTGTGACCGCGCCCACGTGGCGGTCCCTGATCGGCGCCCTCGTCGCGGGGCGCGATCTGAGCCAGGCCGAGACGGCCTGGGCCATGGACACGATCATGGCCGGTGACGCCACCGACTCCCAGATCGCCGGGTTCCTCGTGGGCCTGCGCGCCAAGGGGGAGACCGTCGACGAGCTCGCGGGCCTCGTCAAGGGCATGGTGGCCCGTGCCACTCCCATCACGGTCTCGGGGGAGAAGCTCGACATCGTGGGCACCGGCGGGGACCAGCAGAACACGGTGAACATCTCGAGCACGGCAGCGCTCGTCATGGCCGGCGCGGGCGCCAAGGTCGTCAAGCACGGCAACCGCGCCGCGTCGTCGTCCTCCGGCTCCGCGGACGTCCTGGAGGCGCTCGGGGTCCGGCTGGACATGGGCGTCGACCGCGTGGCGGCGGCCGCGGAGCAGGTGGGCATCACCTTCTGCTTCGCCCAGGTCTTCCATCCGTCGTTCCGGTACACCGCCGTGCCGCGCAAGGAGCTGGCGATCCCGACGGCGTTCAACATCCTCGGCCCGCTCACGAACCCTGCGCACGTGCAGGCCTCGGCGGTCGGGGCGGCGGATGCGCGGATGGCGCCGCTGATCGCCGGCGTCCTCGCCGAGCGCGGGAGCCGGGGGCTGGTGTTCCGCGGCGACGACGGGCTCGACGAGCTCACCATCACGACCACCTCGCGCGTGTGGGAGGTCCGGGACGGGGAACTCGCGGAGTCGGTCCTCGATCCGCTCGACCTCGGCATCCCGAGGGCGACGCTCGACGACCTGCGCGGGGGAGACGCTGCGCACAACGCAGAAGTCGTCCGCCGCACCCTCGCCGGCGACCGGGGCCCGGTGCGCGACGCCGTGGTGCTCAACGCAGCCGCTGGGCTCGTGGCCTACGACCTCTCCGCGGAGGGCCCGCTGGTCGAGCGGCTCGCCGCCGCAAAGCGGCGCGCCGAAGACTCGATCGACTCCGGCGCCGCGGCCCGGGTGCTCCAGGCGTGGGTGGACTTCACCCGCTCCTGATTCCCGCTCCTTCGGGCAGAACGGGGGCCGGGCCACATGGCCCGGCCCCCGTTCTCCACCCTGCTGGTGGCCCGCCTGGAGTCAGGACAGACCGAGGGAGAAGGCCGCGTCGAGGTCGTGCCGCGAGTACGCGCGGAACGCGATGTGGGTCGTCGTCTCGATGACGCCGTCGACCTTGGACAGCCGGTCGGCGACAACATCGGCGAGCTCCTCGTGCTCGCGCACGCGCGCGATCGCAATGAGGTCCCAGTCGCCGGTGACCGAGTACACCTCGCTGATGCCCGGGATCGCGGAGATCTCCTCGGCCACCTCGGGGATCTTCTTTGAGTCCGTCTGGATGAAGACGAATGCGGTGATCATGGTCCTCCGTTCGAAGAAGGGGCGTTCCCTGGATTCAGCCTAGTGCCCTGCCGCCCGGTGCCGGGCAGCCCGCACCCCGAGGGCAACGGCGCGCCATCCGATGAGTGCGACGCCGAGGACGCTCGCGGCCACGATGAGGAAGGGCACCGCCGTGCCCTGGCCGGTCACGGCCCGCAGCAGCATCCCGACCGCATAGGTGCCGAGCCAGGCCAGGACGCCGGCCGGCCACACGGACAGTGGCCTGCGGCGGACAAGGGGCACCGCCCAGGCGAGCGCAAGGCCCACGGCGAACGGCCACGCGGTGGCGAGTGCTCCGAGCACGGGATCGGCCTCGCCGTGGCTCGCACGTCCGGTGGCAGCGAAGGCGAGGACGATGACCGCGTCGGCGATGGCGGCCGCGATGCCCGGGCGGATCCCGGGGGCGCCGGCCCGGGGAGCCGAGGGCGCGGAAGAGGAAGGGGAGGGACGCATGCCTCCAGCCTACGCGCGGGAGGCGACCGGCCGGCGTCGTGCGTCCCGACCCCAGCGTGCGGGCGGTGCCGGCCCAGGCCCTTCCGCCCCGGCGCGGTGCGCGGAAGAATGCGGGGCAGCAGGGGACGCCCAGGATCGCCCGGAGGAAGCATGCCCGAGATGACCACCTGCCTGTGGTTCGACACGCAGGCAGAGGATGCCGCCCGGTACTACACGGGCATCTTCCCCCGTTCGCGCATCACGGGGATCGAGCGGTACGGCGAGGCCGGCCCGCGGGAGCAGGGGACGGTCATGACCGCCGCCTTCGAGCTCGACGGGCGGCCATTCCTGGCCCTCAACGGCGGACCGGAGTTCACCTTCACGGAGGCGGTCTCGATCCAGATCTTCTGCCGGGACCAGGACGAGGTGGACCACTACTGGAACGCGCTCACGGCCGACGGCGGCATGGAGAGCCAGTGCGGCTGGCTCAAGGACCGCTTCGGGTTCTCGTGGCAGGTCATCCCGACCCGCCTCGAGGAACTGCGCGCCGACCCGGACCGCGCCCGCGCGCAGCGCGCCTTCGCCGCCATGCTCTCCATGCGGAAGATCGTGATCGCGGACCTCGAGGCGGCAGCCGACGCCGGCTGAGCAGCTGCGCGGGCAACTCGCCGGACGCCCTTTCCGCCAGCCGTGTCGAAATCCGCCCCGGCCGTTCGTCCAGTAGCTGAGGGGCCGCACGGGCCCCCACAACAGGAGGCGAGAAGCCATGACCCAGTACCTGATCAGCATGTACCAGCCCGACGGCGTTGTGCCGCCGCCCGAATTCCTCGCGCCCATCATGGCCAGGCTCGCGCAGCTGACCGAGGACCTCAAGGCGGCGGGGGCCTACGTCTACGGGAACGGGCTCGCCGACGCCTCGTCCGCGACGGTACTGCGCGCGGACGGGGGAGAGGTGATCGTCACCGATGGGCCCTACCTCGAGGGCAAGGAGCACATGGGCGGCTTCGACATCATCGAGGCCCCCGACCTCGATGCGGCCCTCACCTGGGGGCGCCGGTTCGCCGAGATCACGGGCCTGCCGATCGAGGTCCGCCCCTTCGCCGGCGTCCCCGCGCCGAGCACGGGTGGCTGAGGCAGGGGACGGCGGGGCCGTCGCTGCCGTGTTCCGGGAGGAGTACGGCAGGGCGGTCTCGGTGCTCGTGCGCACCACGGGCGACCTCGGCCTCGCGGAGGACGCGGTGCAGGAGGCCTTCGCCGCGGCCGCCGAGCGCTGGGCCGCCGATGGCATGCCGGAACACCCCGGCGCGTGGATCATCACGACGGCGCGGCGACGCGCCGTCGACCGCTTCCGCCGGGAAGCGGCCCGCGGAAGCCGGGAGGCCGCGGCGTCAGCCCTCGCCGACGACGCGCCCCCATCGGAGCCCTTCGGCGACGAGCGGCTCGCGCTGCTGTTCGTGTGCTGCCACCCGGCCCTGGCCATGCCGGCCAGGGTGGCCCTCGCCCTCAGGATCATCGGCGGACTCACGACGGCGCAGATCGCCGCCGCCTTCCTGGTCCCCGAGGCGACGCTCGCCCAGCGGATCTCGCGCACCAAGGCCAAGATCCGCGACGCGGGCATCCCGTACCGGGTGCCGCCGGCCGACGAGCTCCCCGGGCGGCTCTCGGGGGTTCTCGCCGTGATCTACCTCATCTACAACGAGGGGTACTCGGCCGGGCTGGGGGAGCCGCCCGCACGGGCCGGGCTGTGCTCCGAGGCGGTGCGGCTCGCCCGCGTGCTGGTCCGGCTCCTGCCGGGCGAACCGGAGGCCGTCGGGCTGCTCGCGCTGCTGCTGCTGTCCGAGTCGCGGCGGATGGCGCGCTCCGGGCCGGGCGGGGTCCTCGTCCCGCTCGCGGAGCAGGACCGGTCGCTCTGGGACGCTGCGCTCATCGGCGAGGGCACGGCGCTCGTGCGGGAGTGCCTCGCGCGTGGCCGTCTGGGGCAGTACCAGCTCCAGGCGGCCATTCAGGCGGTGCATGCCGTGGCCGGATCGGCCGAGGCCACGGACTGGCGGCGGATCGTGAGGCTGTACGACCTGCTCGCTGAGGTGGCGCCGGGCCCGGTGGTGGCGCTCAACCGGGCGGTCGCGGTGGCCGAAGCCGAGGGCCCGGCGGTCGCCCTCGCGCTCGTGGACGGGCTCGGCCTCACGGGATACCACGTGTTCCACGCCGTGCGCGCCGACCTCCTCGCGAGGACGGGCCGCGGCGCCCAGGCGGCCGCCGAGTTCGCCCAGGCTGCCCGGCTGGCGCCGGGCGCAGGGGAGAGGGCCTATCTCGAGGCGCGCGGCAGCCGGCTCACCGGGACGTGACGGCCGGACCTGTGGCGGCTTCCCGGCGTGCGAACCGAACATGAACTCCCACCGGCAGATTCCGCCGCAGTTGACATAATCGACGGGCCCCGAAGAACGGGGCGCCCGCGCGGGGGCCCGAAAAACGTGAGAGGTACCTCTCGCCGATTTAGGGGTTTTCAGGGCTGCGCGCCGACCGGGGTCCCGGACGCCGCCGAGCGGGGCCCGACGCTGCCGAGCACCGGGGAGGCGGCGGAACGATGCAGCCGGTGCATACGGCAGCCCTCCGGACCATTAGTTGACATAATGTCGATTATCGGCGCACGAGTTGAGAGAGTGGAGCGATGCCGCGCCCAACGATTCCTCGTGCGTGCAACGCAGGCTGACGAGTCCATCGCTGCTCCAGTCCGTGGGTTTCAGTACGTCAGCGGCAGAGCATCGATTCCGCGCAAGGGGATGACTCTCTGGCGGATCTGATCGCCAGGGACTGCGAGTCGGAGATCCGGGCAGCGTCTGAAGAGCGTCCCGACGGCGATCCGGCCCTCGAGCCGGGCCAACGGCGCGCCCAGGCAGGCGTGCACCCCCTTGCCGAACGCCAGATGGCGACGGGCGTCCGGGCGGGCAAGGTCGAACCGGTCGGGGTCGGCGAACCGGACCGGATCCCGGTCAGCGGCTGCGAGGATCGGCAGCACCAGATCACCGCGCCGGACGTCGATCCCGCTCAGCTCGAGGTCTTCGAGGGCGTACCGCTCGCTGGCCAGTTCGGCCGGCCCCCAGCATCGCAGCGTCTCCTCGATCGCGCCGTCAACGAGGTCGGGGTCGTCGGCCAGGAGGGCCCGCTGATCCGGATGGGTGAGCAGGGCGTACGCGGCGGAGGCGATGAGGTTCACCGTGGTGACATGCCCGGCAAGGATCAGCAGGAAGATCATCGCCACCAGCTCGTCCTGGTCCAGGCTGTCGCCGTCCTGGGCGGCGTGCACCAGCTGCGTGAGCAGGTCCTCCCCCGGTGCGGCCGTCTTGGCTGCGACGAGCTCCCGTCCGTAGGCGGCGAATGCACGCATGCCGGCTCCCGTGCGCTCGTCGGGCTCCAGGCCGGAGCGGAAGAGATCATCGGTCCAACCGTGGACGCGGGTACGGTCCGATTCCGGGATGCCCAGGAGCTCGAAGATCACCGCAATGGGAAGCGGATAGGCGTAGGCGGACACGAGCTCGAGTCCCCGCCGCGGAGCGGTCTCGCGACGGGCTGCGGCCTCCGCCTCAGCGGTGTCGAGGAGGCGGTCGGCGATCTGCTGGATCCGCGGCGCCCACGCCGCGATCGCCCGCGCGGTGAAGCTCGGCTGCACCAGCTTGCGCAGCCTGGTGTGTTCGGGCGGGTCCAGCGAGAGCATGTTGCGCAGGAGCACGCGCGTCTCGGGCTCGTTCCCGCCGGGCATCGCCGCAAGGTCCTCAGCGGTGAACCCGATGCGCGGATCCACGCTGAGGCGTTCTTCGACCAGCGCTGCCACGGCGGCGTCGTATCCGGTCACCGCCCAGAGCGGGCGATCGCGGAGGGGCGCCGGCACCGACCCGAGCGTGCTGTCTGCGAGCAGCGCACGGTGGACAGGGCAGGCGGCACGCAGGGCCGCGTAGCGCTCGAAGGCGCGCTGGGGGAAGTCGGGGTCCCCCAGATCGAGCCGGCCGTCCTCCGGCACGAAGGCATCCGGTGCCGCTGCGTCGCCCATGATGACCAGTCCTTCCGCGTGCAGGGATTGCCCTGCCAGCGCACCGCCGCGCCGGGTGGACGAGTAGGGCCGAAGGTCCCGCGCACGCCCGACTGGCCCGTCACGGCCTCCAGGACAGGCCCTTGCCGAGCCTGATCCTGATCTTGCCGCGGCTGTTGACCGTCACCGGGCCGATCCGCCGGCTGACCGAGGCTCCGCTCTTGGAGATGTTCAGCCAGGTGTTCTTCCCGAGCTTCGCGGTCCTGCGGAAGATGAATCCCATGGTCTGTGCCCTTCCTCGGCGCTCCCCCGGCGACGAGTCCATCGCCTGCCGCCAGTGTCCCGCACCGGACCGACAGAACAGCCGACGGACACGGCACCCGGGCGTCGGTGCACCAGTGACCCAGGCGGCCCTGCCGCGTATCGTCGAGGCATGTGCCGGAACATCCACACCCTCCACAACTTCGAGCCCGCGGCCACCTCGGAGGAGGTCCACGCAGCGGCCCTGCAGTACGTGCGCAAGATCGCGGGCACCACGAGGCCGTCCAAGGCCAACCAGGACGCGTTCGATCACGCCGTCGCCGAGATCGCGCACATCACCGCGCACCTGCTCGACGATCTGGTGGCCACGACCCCGCCGAAGAACCGCGACGAGGAGGCGGCCAAGGCACGCGCCCGGGCCGAGCGCTCCGGGCGGTACGCTACGGCCTAGCCGAGGATGCCTACCGCCCGGCCTCCCGGCCCGCGGGCTGGGCCCCGACATATCTGGCGAGGTACTCCCCCGTCAGGGTCGACCGGCTCGCCACGAGGTCGGCGGGGGTGCCCTCGAAGACGACTCGGCCGCCGTCGTGCCCGGCACCGGGTCCGAGATCGATGATCCAGTCCGCGTGCGCCATGACCGCCTGATGGTGCTCGATCACGATCACCGACTTGCCGGCGTCCACGAGGCGGTCGAGCAGGCCGAGGAGCTGCTCGACGTCGGCCAGGTGCAGGCCGGTGGTGGGCTCGTCGAGGACGTAGACCGTGCCCTTCTCCCCCATCTGGGCGGCGAGCTTGAGCCGCTGCCGTTCGCCGCCCGAGAGCGTGGTGAGCGGCTGCCCGAGCGAGAGGTACCCGAGCCCGACGTCGGCCATCCGCGCCAGGATCCGGTGCGCGGCGGGGATCGCGGACTCCCCCGCGGAGAAGAACTGCTCGGCGTTCTCGACGGACATGGCCAGCACCTCGGCGATGTCCCGGCCGCCCAGCGTGAACTCGAGCACGGCCGGCTGGTAGCGCTTGCCCTCGCACTCCTCGCACGGCGTGGTGACCGTGTCCATGAAGCCCAGCTCGGTGTAGATCACCCCGGCGCCGTTGCACACCGGGCAGGCGCCCTCGGAGTTCGCGCTGAAGAGTGCCGGCTTGACGCCGTTGGCCTTCGCGAAGGCCTTCCGGATCGGCTCGAGCAGGCCCGTGTAGGTGGCCGGGTTGCTGCGCCGCGAACCCTTGATCGCGCTCTGGTCGATGGTGACGACGCCCTCGGCCGGCGCCACCGAGCCCTGGATGAGGGAGCTCTTGCCTGAGCCGGCGACGCCGGTGACGACGGTCAGCACGCCGAGGGGGATGTCGACGTCGACGTCCTTGAGGTTGTGCGTCGAGGCGCCGCGGACCTCGAGGCGGCCCTTCGGGGACCGCAGGGCGTCCTTGGTGCGCGCCCTGTCGTCGAGGTGCCTGCCGGTGCGGGTGCCGCTCCCCCGCAACGCCTCGACCGTCCCCTCGAAGCAGACCTCCCCGCCGGCGACGCCCGCGCCGGGCCCGAGGTCCACGACATGGTCCGCGATCTCGATCGCCTCGGGCTTGTGCTCCACGACGAGGACGGTGTTCCCCTTGTCGCGCAGTTGGAGGAGCAGTTCGTTCATGCGCTGGATGTCATGGGGATGGAGGCCGATGGTCGGCTCGTCGAAGACATAGGTGACGTCCGTGAGCGAGGAGCCGAGGTGGCGGATCATCTTGGTCCGCTGGGCCTCGCCGCCCGAGAGGGTCCCCGAGGGCCGGTCAAGCGAGAGGTAGCCGAGCCCGATGTCCACGAAGGAGTCGAGCAGGTGCTGCAGGCCCTTCAGCAGCGGCGCCACGGACGGCTCCTCGAGCGCGCGGACCCACGCGGCGAGGTCCGTGATCTGCAGGGCGCAGGCGTCGGCGATGCTGAGGCCCCTGATCTTCGACGAGCGCGCGCCCTCGGCGAGGCGGGTGCCGCCGCACTCAGGGCACGCCTGGAAGGTGATCGCCCGCTCGACGAAGGCCCGGATATGGGGCTGCATCGATTCGGGGTCCTTCGACAGCATCGACTTCTGGATCTTCGGGATGAGGCCCTCGTAGGTGAGGTTGATGCCCTCGACCTTGATCTTGGTCGGCTCGCGGCGGAGCAGGTCGTCGAGCTCCTTCTCCGTGAACTGCCCGACCGGCTTGTCCATGTCGAAGTACCCGGACCCGGCGAAGATGCGCCCGTACCACCCGTCCATGCTGTAGCCGGGGACCTTGAGCGCACCGCCAGCGAGGGACTTGGTGCCGTCGTAGAGGGCGGCCAGGTCGAAGTCGCTGACCTGGCCCGTGCCCTCGCAGCGCGGGCACATCCCGCCGACCACCGTGAAGGAGCGCTTCTCGGTGCGGCCGGTGGCCGTCCTGATCGCCCCGGCGCCGCTCACCGACGGGACGTTGAACGAGAACGCCTGCGGAGAGCCGATGTGCGGCTCGCCCAGCCGACTGAAGAGCATGCGCAGCATCGCGTTGGCGTCGGTCACGGTGCCGACCGTGGAGCGCACGTTGGCGCCCAGGCGCTCCTGGTCGACGATGATCGCGGTGGTGAGTCCCTCGAGGAGGTCGACGTCGGGGCGCGCCATGGTGGGCATGAACCCCTGGACGAAGGTGGAGTACGTCTCGTTGATCATGCGCCGCGACTCGGCAGCGATGGTCGCGAACACGAGCGAGCTCTTGCCGGAGCCGGAGACACCGGTGAAGACGGTGAGCCGGCGCTTGGGCAGCTCGAGGCTCACGTCCTTGAGATTGTTCTCGCGCGCACCCTGGACACGGATCACGTCGTGGGAGTCGGCAGCGTGCATGGGGCCAGTGTAGGCGGGAGCCGGGCCAGGAACCGGCTAGGAGAGGCCGTGGAGGGCGGCGTACTGCCCGAGGCTGTCGGTGGCGAGCGCCGCCGCCACGGCGGCGATTCCGGCCCGGTCCGCGATCACGATGGACTGCCCGTCAGGTGAGGTGCCCGTGCCGGACGTCGGCAGCGTGAAGAAGACGTCCGCCGACGGATCAACGTGCCGCAGCCCGAAGGCGAGAACGGGCAGGCCGTCTGCTCCGAGCCCCGGGTCCGTGACGAGGTGCGGGCCGGCGAGCCCGATCAGGGCGAGCACCCCGGTGGGGTTCCCCACGCGCCCCTGGGCGAGGAGCTCGGCGACAACGGAGCGGACGAAGGCCTGCTGGTCGCGCACGCGCTGGTAGTCGCCGTCGGGGAAGGCGTAGCGCTCGCGCACAAACTCGAGGGCCGCCTGGCCGTCGAGGTGGTTGATGCCCCGTGTGAAGGCGTGGCGGGTGCCGAACGTCGCGGTGAACGCGACCGGCACGTCGACGTCGACCCCGCCGAGTGCGTCCGTGATCGCCGTGAAGCCGGCGAAGTCCAGCAGGGCCCAGTGGTCGATGTGGACCGAGAGGATCGAGCCGACGGTCGCGGCGGCGAGCTGCGGCCCGCCGAGGGCGAGACTCGCGTTGATCTTGGATTCCCCGTGCCCGGGCACCGTCACCCACGTGTCGCGCATGATCGAGATCCCGAACAGCCGGCGGTGGTCAGCCTGGACGTGCAGGAGCATCATCATGTCGGCGCGCTGGTCGGCGGTGCCGCCGGAGGCGGCCTGGCGCGCGAGGGCGTCCCGGGCACTGCCCCGGATGTCGCTGCCGATGAGCAGGATGTTCAGGGGGCCAGGGCCAAGGTCGGGCAGCGAGGCGACAGCCGTCGGGCTGGCGCTCGCTGTCGGGCGCACCGAGGCGATGGCGGGCGCACCGGGCCCGGTACCCGGCGGACGGGTGAGCGCGAGCCAGCCGACGGCCGAGCCGACCAGCACGAGGAGCGCCGCGGCGGCGAGCAGCACGCGCGAGCGGGCGCGGCGCCGTCGTCGTGCGGCGCGGTCGCCTCCGGTGCCGGCTCCGGCCATGCCCCCACCGTCTCCCCCGGGCGGGCGGCCGCGGAAGTGCCATTGGCCCCGGCATGCAGGAGGCGCCGCCCCAGCTGTGCTGGAACGGCGCCCCTGTCAGGTCCTCCGAGGGGCTTCCCTCAGGCGAGGTCCCCGACGTGGACGGTGAAGACGTCCGGGCCGCTGCGGCTGACCTTGACGTGGTCGCGGTGCGCGCCGGCGAGCGTGGACACGTGCGAGATGGCCTCCTCGAGCGTGTGGTCGACGGTCGAGGGATCCCAGATCTTGAGGGTCACGGAGTGAGAGTCGAAAGTCATGCGCTGAATGCCTTCTCTGGTATCAGGGGTGGCCCTGGCAGCCTCCTCGTTGAGCCTGCCCCGCCATCATAGCTAGACCGGTACGCAGACGCAGCGCTTCTGTGATGCACCCGACACCCCTGCATTAGACCGGTCTACCCCTCGCGCCAGGCGTCGTCGGTGAGGTGGGACCCCGCCTGCGGGCCCATCTGCAGCATCCCGCCGTCGACCGTCCACGAGGCTCCCGTCACGTAGGCGGAGGCGGGCGAGGCGAGGAAGGCGATGACGGCCGCGACCTCGCGGGCGTCCCCGGGCCGGCCGAGTGGCACGCCCGGGCGGTGGACCGTGCGCGGGTCCTCGTCCTCCTGCCCCGTCATCGGCGTGGCGATCTCCCCCGGGGCCACGGAGTTGGCGGTGATCCCCTCGGCCCCGAGCTCGAGCGCCATGGTCTTGATGAGGCCGCCGAGGCCGTGCTTGGCGGCGTCGTAGGCGGAGGACCCCACGCGCGGCTGGTGCTCGTGCACGCTCGTGACGGCGATCAGGCGCCCCCCGGCGCCCTGGGCGACCATCCGGCGTGCGGCGCGCTGGAGGCACACGAAGGGTCCGTCGAGGTCGGTCGCGACGATCCCGCGCCAGCGCCCGTAGTCCATCTCGAGGAAGGGCACGTTGGCCCCCGTGCCCGCGTTGTTGACGAAGACGTCGAGCCGCCCGAGCTGGTCCGCGAGCGTGTCCACGGTGTCCGCGCAGCGCGGGGCGTCGGAGGCGTCGAACTGCTCGACGACGGCGCGCCGGCCGGCGGCGCGCACGGCGTCGGCGGTGCCCTCGGCGCCGTCCCGGTCAGTGTGCCAGGTGATGCCGACGTCGAGCCCCGCCTCGGCGAGCGCGACGGCGGTGGCCCGGCCGATCCCGGAGTCCGAGCCGGTGACGATGGCGGTGCGCGGTTCGAAGGGCATGGTGTTCCTCCTGCTGGTCGGCATGCCCCTCGCCTACCCGCGGGCGCGGTCGGCAAACCGCGCCGGCGGTCAGCGCCGCCTGCCGGTCCAGTCGAGCAGGTCCTCGAGCGGCCACGTCGTGACGATCCTCTCGGCCGGGACGCCGTTCGCCTCGGCGCGCGCGGCGCCGTACTGGAGGAAGTCCAGCTGGCCCGGCGCGTGGGCGTCGCTGTCGATGCTGAAGAGGCAGCCGGCGTCGAGCGCGGTCTGGATGAGCCGGTCGGGGGGATCCTGGCGCTCGGGACGCGAGTTGATCTCGACGGCGACGCCCGCCTCGGCGCACGCGGCGAACACCCGCTCGGCGTCGAACTGGGACTCCGGGCGCGGGCCGCGGCCTCCGCGCAGCAGGCGGCCCGTGCAGTGGCCGAGCACGTCCGTGTGGGGGTCCTCGACCGCGGCGAGCATGCGCCGCGTCATCGGGCCGGACTCCGAGCGCAGCTTGGAGTGCACGCTCGCGACCACGACGTCGAGGCGGCCGAGCAGCTCCGGCGTCTGGTCCAGGGCGCCGTCCTCGAGGATGTCCACCTCGATGCCGGTGAGCAGCCGGAATCCTTCCAGGTCGGGGGACGCGTTCGCCTCGGCCACGGCGTCGATCTGCCGACGGAGCCGTTCGGCGTCGAGCCCGTGCGCGATGGTCAGGCTCGGCGAGTGGTCGGTGAGGGCCTGGTACTCGCGGCCGAGCCAGCAGGCTGCCTCGGCCATCTCGGCCAGCGGGGAGCCGCCGTCGGACCAGTCGGAATGCGCGTGCAGGTCGCCGCGCAGCTGCCCGCGGATCCCCTCGCCGCCCTCGGCCAGGGGCGCCGCCGCCCGCTCCCTGAGCTCGGCGAGGTAGGCGGGGACGCCGCCGTCGACCGCCTCGCGGACCACCGAATAGGTGCGCTCGCCGATCCCCTTGACCCGCCGCAGGCTGCCGCCGCGTGCCCGCGAGGCCACCTCGTCCGGAGGCATCGCGGCCACGATGCCGGCGGCCGACCGGAAGGCCCTGACCCGGTAGGTCTCGGCCTGCTCTCGCTCGAGCCAGAACGCGATCTCGCGGAGTGCCCCGACAGGGTCCATTGCTATCCCTCCACCCTCGCCACGTCCGCGGGCGAACGACGCCGCCCCGCCAGCGCGGGGACGGGCACAGTGAGCACGGCGAGGCCCGCCACGATCAGCGCCATCCCCGCCCAGCCCGCGGGCGTCAGCCGCTCCCCCACCACCGCGACGGCGAGCACGGCGGCCACCACTGGCTCGGCCAGGGACGCCGTGGTGGCGACGCTGGCCGGGACGCGGGCCAGGCCCCAGCCGAACAGGAGGTAGCCGAGGAACATCGGCACGACGGCGAGGTAGGCGCCCACGGCGACGTTGCCCCAGGAGGCGAGGAAGGCCGCGCCGGTGAAGGCGAGCACCACGAGCAGCCCCAGCGCCGCGAGGGCGAACGTGGCCCCCACGGCGGCCCGGGAGCCGATGCCGGCCCGGATCAGCCGATGGCACGTGAACGAGTAGAGGGCGTACGACGCCGCGGCCGCGGCTCCGAGCGCGACCCCCGCCAGCGTCTGGGCTGCTCCGTGTGCCCCGGGCGCGCCGCCGGCCGCCCGGGAGAGGCACAGGAGCACTGCGCCGCTGATCCCGGCGGCCGCTCCTGCGGCCCACCGTCCGGAGAGGGGCCGCCCGTCCACGAGGCGCTCGAGCAGCGCGGCGGCGACGGGGGCGCCGCCGATCGACACGGCGGTGCCGACCGCGACGCCGGCGAGGCGCATCGAGGAGTAGAAGGTGAGCGCGTAGGCGAGCACAGCCGCTCCTCCCGCCGCGATGGCGGGCCAGGAGCGGACCAGCGTATGACGGTGCCGGGCAAGCTGCCTGTGGGCGGTCGCGGCGAGCAGGAGGCCACCGAACCCCATGGAGGCCGCGCCGACGGCGAGCGGCGTCACGGACGGGGCGAGCGCGGACGCCGTGCCGGTGGTGCCCCACAGCACGGACGCACCGAGCACGCAGGCGACGCCGAGCGCAGCGTCGCGGCGTGCACGGCTCACCTGGCACCTTCCGTTCGGGCGGGGCCGCTCCCGGAGCGGAGGGCCCGTGGCCCCCACGCTACGCCGCGATGACCGCGGATGTCGCCAGGACGGTGCCCTTCGCGTCGAGGGCCTGGACTGCGAGGTGCGCCGCCGCGGCCACAGCCGCATTCGTCTCGAATCCGCGCTTCTTCACGAGGGCGGCCTCGCTGAGCGTCTGGGGGCTGCTTCCCGTGAGGAACCTCCAGCTCGCCACCTCGGTCGCGCCGTTCCAGCTGGCGTAGGCCTGCATGGTGGAGCCGTTCCCCGTCACGACGGCGACGTCGGGCGGCGTCGTCGGCGTCGCGGACCAGACGTGGCGGTAGGCCCGGTAGCACCCGCCGCCGATCCCGGTGGCCTCGGCGACGGGAGTGCCGTCGGCCGTGAACTCGGTGGCGGCGGGGTCCGATCCCCACCCGACGAGGTAGTGGCCGTTGTCGAGGAACTGGACGTTCCCCATGGCGTTGCCGCGGTGGCCTCCGCGCTCGAGGGCGAGCCGGAGGGTGACCTTCCTGGCACCCTCGTCGACGGCGAGGATGAGGCCTCGGGAGGTGCCGGTGGTGCCGTCCTTGTAGTGGTTGTCGAACATGCTGATGAGGCCGCCGGGCCGCTGGCGGACGTCGTGCTGCCAGGCGAACGCCGCAGCATCGGGGATGGAGAAGTCGTTCCGGGCCCCGCCCAGCCGCCACCGCACCGAGCCGTCCGGGCCGACGAGGTACGCGGCGTGGGTGTGGCGGGCGGAGACGAGGTATCCGTCTGCGCGGCGGTCGACCGAGTTGACGTGGAACGGGTCGAAGGCCGTCGCTGCGCTCGCCCCGTTGGCCGTGGGGTCGTCGGCGGGCCTGACGAAGGACTCAGTGAGGCCGACGTGCTGGGAGGCCGTCCAGTCGAAGAGCACGGCCCCGCTCGCGACGTCGACCTCCTGGACGTGGCAGTCGTACATGTAGCCCGCTGCGGGGCCACCGAGCGGCGTGAGGTCGGCCTGCACCGTGGGGTACGAGGTCAGCAGCGCGGTGCCGGCGGGGGTGAGGGTGAACTCGTGGAGGTCGGCCTTGAGCCCGGCCCCGGCGGACACCTGGGCGATGGTCGTGTAGCCCGTATCCTTGATGACCCCCACCCCCTCGCCATGGCCGCCGATCCCCTTGCCCGACCAGTAGGTGAGGACCGTGTGGCCCCTGTACGTCTGCACGCGCAGGTCCGTGACGCCGGCGCCGGTGGGTTCCATCCAGACCGGCGCCCCGGAGTTGTCCATGATGAGGCCGTTCGTCCCGTGCCCCATCGGCCCGGTGAACAGCAGGCCAGGGGCCGTGGCCGCGGCGGTCCAGATGCTCACCCGGGGTGCGGTCAGCTTGGTGGTGGTGAAGGTCCGGTCTGGGAGTCCGGCGCCCGCGGAGGGCGACGGGCTGGGCGTGGGCGCGGCGGCCGCGGCGCTCGGCGGGAGGGGGAAGATGCTCGACCGGGCGACGCCCGCCCCGGCGAATGCACCGGCGACGGCGATCCCCGCGCCCTGGAGGAAGTGGCGGCGGCTGACCCTGATCATGCGTCCAGTCTAGGAATCGGTGCCTGTGCGCCATAGGGTTCCCAGCTGTGTCCCAGCTGAGCGCCGGACCGGGCACCATATGCTGGCGATATGTCTGTGCGGGATTGGGAGCTGCGGCACTACCGGTTCCTCGCGGCGCTCGCCGAGGAGGGCAGCATCGGCGGCGCCGCGCGCCTGATCGGTATGGCCCAGCCTAACGCCTCGCGCCTGCTTGAGCAGATGGAGCGCGAGGCCGGGTTCCCGCTCGCGCGGCGCACTCCCCGGGGGACGCAGCTGACGGACCGGGGCCGGGTGGTCGCGGGGCTGGCCGCCGAGGTCGTCGGCGCCGCGGAGAACGTGGGCCGGGCCGTCGGCGCGCTCGAGGGCGGCCGCGGGACCCTGCACCTGTGCGCGTCGCTCACGGTCGCCGAGCACCTGATGCCGGGGTGGCTGGCCGCGGCCCAGCAGCGGCTGCGCGGGGTGAGCACCACGCTCGACGTCGGGAACTCGGACGAGGTGTTCGACCGCCTCCGCTCCGGAGCCGCCGACCTCGGCTTCGTGGAGGGCCCGACGGTGCAGACGGGCTTCCGGTACCTGGACGTGGGGCGGGACGAGCTGGTCGTCGTCGTGCGCCCGGACCATCCGTGGGCGGCCGACGGCGAGGTGTCCCCCGCCGGGGTCGCCTCGGCGGGACTCGTGGTGCGGGAGCCCGGATCGGGGACGCGGCAGATCACCGACCTGGTGCTCGCCCCGCACGGTTCCGGTGAACGGTTCGAGGTCGGCAGCAACGCGGCGCTGGCGGCGAGCGTCGCGGCGGGGCTGGGGCCCGGGGTGGTCAGCCGGCTCGCGGTGCAGGCCGCGCTGCGGGGCGGACGCCTCGTCGAGGTGGCCACGCCCGGCCTCAAGCTCGGCCGCGTGCTGCGCGCGGTGTGGCGGGCGTCGGGGCCGCTCGATCCGGCCGCCGGTGACTTCCTGCGCGTCGTCGTGGGCCGGCACTAGCGGACGTACGCTGGGGGCATGCCCCGGTCAATGGCGGCCGTCCGGACGCTGCGCGCGCTCGCAGCGCTCGTCTGCGCCGCAGGCTGCTCGCCCGCGGCTCCCCCTGCCGCACCGGGGCGGGACGTGCCGGTCGCCGCCGCCGTCGACCAGTTCCGTGACGAGTACGCCGCGGGCTCCATCGTCGTCCAGCTCACCGACACCGGCACCGTGCCGCTCACGGTGGTCGAGGCCGAGCTCGCCGACCCGCGGTTCGTCGACGGCACGGCGTGGGCCGGCTCCGCGGAGCTCGCCGCCGGCCAGACCCTGAGCCTTCCCGCGGCGCTCGCGGCGGCCCGCTGCGGCGCGGGGGCGTCCGATGCCGCGCCCTCCGTCCGCCTCCGGCTCGCCGACGGTACGGAGCGCACGGTGGCCGCGGCCGACCCGCACGGGGTGCTGGTCCGGCTCCACGGGGAGCAGTGCTTCGCCCAGGAGGCCGCCCGCGCGGTCCGACTGCGGCTCGAGGACGCGCTCGCTGGGGGCACCACGGCCGGGACCGCCGTCCTCACACTCGTCGCAGACCCGCCGGCCAGCCCGTCCGGCGTGCCGCCTCGGACCGCCCTCACCTCGGTGGAGGGCACCACGCTCCTCGGCGAGGACCCTGCGCGGCCGTGGCCGCGCGCGCTCGTCCTGACCCCGGGGACGAGGATCGCGCTCGCGGTGCGACCGGCCCGCTGCGACCCGCACGCGGTGGCCGAGGACAAGGTCGGCACCCTCGTCCCCGTCGTGCTCGAGGTCGGAGGGGCCGCCGGGGTGGTGAAGGTGGCGGCCTCGCCCGCGCTGCGGGCGGCCCTCTACCGCTTCGTCGCCCGGGCCTGTGGCTGGCCGGCGGCCTAGCGCCACGCGCCCAGCCTAGGCTTGGCCCATGAGCACCCCATCCTCAGCCCACCGCCGCGCCGGGGCCCCGGAGAGCGACTGGACCGCGGCGCGCCTCGCCGAGGCGGCCGCCGAGCTCGTGGCCGCCGACGGCCCCCCGCCGATCGTGCAGGCGGGACACCCGGTCCTGCGGGCCCGGGCCGTCCCCTTCGAGGGCCAGCTCGACGCCGAGCTGCTCGATGCGCTGGTCCTCCTCATGCGCCGCACCATGCACGCGGCGCCGGGTGTGGGGCTCGCCGCGCCCCAGATCGGGCTCCCGCTGCGCCTTGCGGTCCTGGAGGACACGTGGGGCGCCGACGAGGAGGCGGCCCGTGCCCGCGACCGCGTGCCCCTGCCGTTCGTCGCCATGCTCAATCCGGCCTACGCGCCGCTCGGGGACGGGCGCGCGGGCTTCTACGAGGGCTGCCTCTCGGTGCGCGGCTACACCGCCGTGGTGCGCAGGGCCTCCGCCGTCCGGGCGCAGTGGACCGCACCGGACGGCAGCGCCCGCTCGGCGGACTTCACGGGCTGGCAGGCCCGTATCGTCCAGCATGAGACCGACCACCTCGCCGGGACCCTCTACCTTGACCGCGCGGAGCCCCGGTCGCTGTGCGCCAACGAGGAGTACACGGCCCGCTGGGCCCAGCCGACCCCGGAGCGGGCCGCCCGGGCCCTCGGCTTCTCGGCCTAGGCCGCCCGCTAGAGGTACTGCGCGAACCACCGCAGGATGTGCTCGAACCGCGCCCTGCGGTGGTGGGGCGTGCCCGCGCGGGAGAGCTCGTGGTTCTCGCCCGGGAACACCAGCAGCTCCGCGTCGACGCCGCCGAGCCGGAGGGCCGCGTAGTACCGCTGGGCCTGCTCGATCGGGCACCGCCAGTCCTCCTCGGAGTGCACCACGAGGGTCGGCGTGCGGACGTCGCCCACCCGGGCCATGGGGCTCTGCGCCGTCATGGCCGCCGGGTCCCACCCGGTGTACTCGCTCGCGAAGAACCACCCGATGTCGCTCGAGCCCACGAAGCTGACCGGGTCGAGGAAGCCTCGCTCGACCACTGCGGCCTTGAACCGGTGGTCGTGCGCGATCGTCCAGGCGGTGAGGTAGCCACCGTAGGAGCCGCCGAGGATGCCGAGCCGTCCCGCGTCGAGCTGGGGGAAGGCGGCGAGCGCGGCGTCGAGGAAGCCCAGGACGTCCTCGAGGTCCACCGTGCCCATGCGTCCGCGGATGGCGCGCGCGTGCTCCTCGCCGTAGCCGGCCGCCCCGCGCGGATTGCACATCACCACGGCGTACCCGGCGCCCGCGTAGACCTGGGCCTCGTCGAACCAGGCCCCGGTGTACTGCGCGAAGGGGCCGCCGTGGATCATGAGCAGTGTCGGGTGCGGCCCGTCTCCCTCGGGGAGCACCACCCAGCCGTGCACCTCGCTCCCGTCCGCGCTCGCGCCCGTGAACTCCCGGGGCGCGCGCGGCGGCGCCGCCGCGCGCAGGGGCGCGTTGACGTCGGTCAGCTGCTCCAGACCCCCGTCCTCGGTGAGCCGGTAGAGCTCGCCCGGCCCGTCGGCGTCGGCCGCGGCGAGGACGACGGCGCCGCGCGCCTCACCCGCGCCGGTCACCACGAGGGGACCGGACGTCAGCGGCTCGCGGCCGCCGTCGGGGGCGAAGGCGGTCAGCTGCACGGTCCCCCGCGCGCGGGCGAGGACGAGGGCCCGTCCGTCCGAGCTGACCTGCAGGGCCCCGGCGGCCTCGCCGAGGTCGTCTCCCTCCGCGGAGAGGCGGACCGTCGCGCCGTCGGCCGGGGTGTGCCAGAACAGGTGGGTCGCGCGTCCCACGAAGTCGGCCCCGGACTCGCCGAGCGACGAGGCCAGGACGAACACGCCAGAGCCGTCGGGCGCCTCCGCGGCCACGTCGACCGAGGCGGCGTCCGGGGTTCCGAGGTCGAGGGCCTCGCTCGCGCCGCCGGTGACGGGGGTGCGGACGGCCCGGCTGCCCAGGGTGTCGACGGCGGCGGGGTCGAAGCCGGACACGGTGTAGACCCAGGCGCCGTCGGCGCTGAAGCGCGGCTCGCTGTGGTCCACGCTGCCGTCCGTGAGCTGGCGGGCCTCCGGCAGTCCCTTCTGCGCGCCGTCCTGGCCGGCGGCGGGGCCCTGCTCCTTGGCGCCCTCCTCTGCCGCCGCCCGCCCGCGGGCGGCCACGAAGGGCTCCGCGTCGAGGGCGGGGACGTCGAGGATGAACAGGCGCGTGCGCTGGTCGCCGGTGTAGCCCACGCCGTTCATGCGGTAGTTCAGGTCGCGGATGAGCCGGGGGTCCTCGGCGCCTGCCGCCACGCCGTCGGTGGAGCCGTAGCGGCCGGGGTCGGGAACGCGCGCCGTGTAGGCGATCCGGGCGCCGTCCGGGGAGAAGGCGAACTGCGCCACGCCGAGCGGGGCGTCCGTGAGGACCCGCGGCTCGCCCCCGCGGGCGTCCACGATCGCCAGCTGCGGCCGGCCCGCGGGTGCGGCGCGCAGGAACCCCAGGACGGAGCCATCAGGCGAGTACTGCGGGGCGGTATCGCGGAAGCCCCGGGTGAGCAGCCGGGCGGCGCCGCTGTGCAGGGGCACCTCCCAGAGCTGGCCCACCGCGGCGTCGGCACGGAAGTCGGGCCGGGTCACCGCGACGGCGCAGTGGCCGGCGGCAGGGTGCACGGAGGGGGCGGACAGCGAGCGGACGAGGTCAAGGTGCGCAGGGAGCATGCGCCGAATCCTACGCAGGGGGACCCCGATACGATGGGAGGCATGCTCGCCGACGCCCTGGACCTGCTGATCTGCCCGCACTGCGGCGCCGACTGGGACGCGGCCGCCAGCAGTGCCAGGGCGCTGGTCTGCGCCGAGGGGCACCGCTACGACGCCTCGCGGCACGGCTACGTCAACCTCCTCACGGGCCGCCCGAGCCGCTCCACGCCGGACACGGCGGACATGGTCGCCGCGAGGGAGGCCTTCCTCGGAACCGGCCACTATGCGCCGATCGCCGAGGCGCTGGCAGGCGCGTGCTCGGCGCTGCCGGAGGACGCCGCGGTCCTCGACGCCGGTGCCGGGACCGGGTACTACCTGGAAGCGGTGCTCGAGAGGCTGGCCGCCGCCGGTCCCCGGCGTGCGCGCGCCGTCGCGCTCGACCTCTGCCCGCCGGCCCTGAGGCGTGCTGCACGGCTGGAGCGGGTCGCGGCGCTCGTCTGGGACCTGTGGAAGCCCCTTCCCGTGGCCGCGGCCGCGGTCGACGCCGTGCTCGACGTCTTCGCCCCGCGGAACCTCCGGGAGTTCGCACGCGTCACCCGGCCCGGGGGCCTCCTCGTCGCCGTGACGCCCCTCCCCCAGCACCTCGCCGAGCTCCGGGCCACGCTGCCCCTCCTGGACGTGCCGGAGGGCAAGGCCGAGGCCCTGGAACTGGCCGCCGCCGGGGACTACGAGCCCGTCTCGCGCACGCAGCTGTCCTTCGAGCTCGTCCTCAGCCCGGCCTCGGCGGCGGACCTGGCCCAAATGGGCCCGGCCGGCCACCACACCGAGCGCGCCGAGCTCGAGCGGCTCGCCGGGGCAGAGGATCTGGCCGCCACGGCGGCCGTCGAGCTCAGCGTGCTGCGGCGCCGCTGATCCCCTGGCCCGCGGGGGCGCGGCCGGCCTCCCGGACACGGGGTGGGTGCGGCCCGAGGTCCACCCGCAGGAGGCGCATGGCGGCCTGGATGAGCGGACCGATCCCGAAGGCGAACACCGCTGTGCCGATCCCGACCGTCCCTCCCAGAAGCCACCCGGCCAGCACCACCGTCAGCTCGATCGCGCAGCGCACCAGCCACACGGGACGGCCCGTGCGGGCCACGAGCCCGGTCATGAGGCCGTCGCGCGGGCCCGGGCCGAGCCTCGCGCCGATGTAGAGGGCCGAGGCGAGGGCGAGCAGCACGAGGCCGCCCACGAGGGCCGCGGACTGCCAGAGGAGGTGGAGCGCCCCGTCCGCCGGTGCGGGGATCCATGCCAGGCCGAGGTCGGCGAACACGCCGATGAGCAGGGTGTTCGAGAGCGTCCCCCAGCCCGGCCGCTGCCTCAGCGGGATCCATGCGGCGAGCACGAGGACGCTGACCGCCACCGTGGTCGCCCCGAAGCTGAGGCCGATACTGCGCGCCACGCCCTGGGAGAGCACATCCCAGGGAGAGGATCCGAGGCCCGAGCGCAGGAGGAGAGCGATGGCCACGCCGTACGCGGCGAGCCCCACGTAGAGCCGGACGAGCCGGATGGGCAGGCGGCGGCTGTCGAGAAATGCTTTCACGGGATCACCCTCCCGCAGTATTGGCATCATCCGACAGTGCCAATTCGGGTACCGTGGCCTTATGGTCACGGTCACACCCCAGAGGCTCGGGCGGATGCTGGGAGCACTGCCGGGCCACGGGCCCCTGTATTCAGAGCTGGCAGAGAGGCTCCGGCTCCTCGCCGTCGACGGCCGCCTCCCCGATGGGGTCCGGCTGCCGGCCGAGCGGGAGCTCGCGGCGGCGCTCGGGATGTCCCGCACCACGGTGGCCGGCGCCTACGCCCTGCTGCGTGAGCTCGGCTGCCTGCGCAGCGTCCGCGGCTCCGGAAGCTACGTGGTCCTCCCCGATCGTCCCGCGGGCGCCGCACCAGACGAGGCCGGCGTGCTGGACCTGACCAAGGCAGCGATGCCCGCAGCGAGCCCGGTGGCGGACTGCGTCCGCCGCGCCGCGGAGGCGCTCGGCCCGGAGCTGGCCCGCTCCGGCTATGAGGTCATCGGACTGCCGCGGCTGCGCATCGCGATCGCCGAGCACTATGCCGCACGGGGCGTCCCCACCGACCCGGACCAGGTGATGGTCACCACCGGGGTCCAGCACGCCATCGCCCTCGTGGCGCGCACCCTCCTCTCCCCCGGCGACCGCGCAGTGGTCGAACAGCCCACCTACCCGCACGCGATGGACACCCTCCTGGCCGCGCGGGCGCGGCTCGTGGCGCTGCCGGTCACGCCCGGCGGGTGGGACCTCGAGGCGGCGGCCGCCGCCTTCCGGGCAGCCTCGCCGGCGCTCGCGTACACCATGCCCGACTTCCACAACCCCACCGGCGTGAGCCTCGACCCGGCCGGGCGCGAGCAGCTCGCCCGGTTGGCCGAGCGGCACCGCACGGTCCTCGTCGCCGACGAGACGACGGCCCTGCTGGACATCAGCCGGGGGCCGCTGCCGCCGCTCGCCGCCTTCGCCCCGGCCTCGCTCACGCTCGGCGGGCTCGCCAAGCTCGCCTGGGGCGGCCTGCGGGTCGGCTGGATCCGGGCGCCGCGGGCCATGGTGGCCCGGCTTGCCCAGGCCAGGACCAGCCTGGACCTCGGCACGCCCGTGCTCGAGCAGCTCGTCGCGGCCGAGCTGCTCGAGTGCCAGGAGGTCCTCGTGGCCGAGCGGCGCCAGCGACTCGGTGAGGGCCTCGCCGGCCTGGCCGGGGCGCTCGCCGAGCACTTCCCCGACTGGACGTGGACCGCGCCCGAGGGCGGCATGTCCGTGTGGGCGGACTGCACCCCGCTGTCCTCGTCGCGGCTCGTCGTCGCGGCCCGCGCCCGGGGCGTGGCCCTGACCGCCGGACCCCGGTTCGGGATGGACGGCGCCTTCGAGCAGCGCCTGCGCCTGCCCTTCACGGCGTCGCCCCAGGAGCTGCGGCAGGCCGTCGCCGCGATCAGGGCCGCTGCCTCCGACGCCTCCGTGGGCCCGGCGAGGCCGCCCCTCGTGGCGGTCTGACCATCCTGCCGCTGGGCTGCCGCCCGGTTGCTGAACCGCAATCGGCCAGACGGCCCCGTGCAGGGTGCGCTGGGCTAGTGTGGGAGCACAGGGGCGTGCGCGAGGAGGGGCGGGATGGACTGGTTCGAACACAACGCCTGGATGGTGTGGCTCGTGCTCGCGCTCGTGCTGGGGGGCATCGAGATGCTCAGTCTGAGCCTCGTGTTCGTCATGCTCTCCGGCGGCGCGCTCGCCGCCCTCGTCACAGCGCTCCTCGGCGGCCCTGCCTGGCTCCAGGGTCTCGTCTTCGCGGCCGTGTCCGTGGCCATGATCGCGTTCGTCCGTCCCGTCGCCGTCAAGCACATGCGCCCCTCCATCGAGGATGTCCGCACCAACGTCGACCGCCTCGTCGGCGCGCCGGCCACCGTGGTCGAGCCGGTCGACTCCGCCCGCGGGCTGGTCAAGATCGGCGGCGACGTCTGGACGGCCCGCGCGGAGCGCGGCGAGTTCCTCCCGGGCGACGTCGTCAAGGTCGTCGCGATCGACGGCGCCACCGCCGTCGTGGCCCCCAGCGGCACCACGTCGCCCTACCGAAGCTAGGCACACCACTACCAGTCAAGGGGGAACACCATGGACGCCGGAAGCATCCTTCTGCTCGTGGTCGTCATCGTCGTCATCCTGTTCGTGGGCACAGTGCTCGGCCGCTCTGTGCGGATCATCCCGCAGGCGCGGGCCGGCGTCGTCGAGCGGCTCGGGAAGTACCAGCGCACGCTCAATCCGGGCCTGACGCTCCTCATCCCGTTCGTCGACAGGCTGCTGCCGCTGCTCGACCTGCGCGAGCAGGTCGTGTCCTTCCCCCCGCAGCCGGTCATCACCTCGGACAACCTCGTCGTCTCGATCGACACCGTGGTCTACTTCCAGGTGACGGACCCGCGTGCGGCGACATACGAGATCGCGAACTACATCCAGGCGGTCGAGCAGCTCACCATCACGACGCTCCGCAACGTCGTCGGCGGCCTCAACCTCGAGGAGGCGCTCACCTCCCGCGACCAGATCAACGGCCAGCTGCGCGGTGTGCTCGACGAGGCCACCGGCCGCTGGGGCCTGCGGGTCTCCCGCGTGGAGCTCAAGGCCATCGAGCCGCCGCACTCGATCCAGGATTCGATGGAGAAGCAGATGCGCGCCGAGCGTGACCGCCGCGCGGCCATCCTCACCGCCGAGGGCACCAAGCAGTCGGCCATCCTCACCGCCGAGGGCGAGCGGCAGTCCCAGATCCTCAAGGCCGAGGGCCAGGCCAAGGCCGCAGTGCTCAAGGCCGACGGTGAGGCGCAGGCGATCCAGAAGGTCTTCGACGCGATCCACCAGGGCAACCCGGACCAGAAGCTGCTCGCCTACCAGTACCTCCAGACCCTGCCGAAGATCGCGGAGGGCGGCTCGAACAAGCTGTGGATCATCCCCAGCGAGATCGGCGAGGCCCTCAAGGGCATCGGGGGCGTGCTCGGGAACGTGTCCCAGACAGGGGGCTCCGAGCGGGCACGGCCCGCCGGGGCCGTCGGTGCCTCGCCCGAGGAGTCCGCCGACCGGCTCGAGGAGGATGCCCGCGCCTTCGAGGAGGAGGCCGCCAAGCCCTCGGAGCTGGACGCCGAGGCCCAGGGGATCCTCCGCCACGGTGTCCACCGGGGCCTCGGGGCGCTCGAGGGCGATCCGGTCGGCCCCGTGGAGCCCGGCCCGCTCCCCGGCGAGGACGGGCCCCAGCACTAGCGCGGCGGCCGCCGCGCCCGGGACTCGCCTATAATGGGAGGTCGGTCAAGAGAGCGTGCAGACCGGTGGGTGGGAACACCGCTGCCCTGGCACGCGTTGGCATAGGGGTCGGGCCCCTTCCAGGTCCGGCAGAACGCGAGGGAGAAGAGATGAGCGACCGCAGCCTGCGCGGCATGCGCCTGGGTGCACAGTCCATGGAGACGGAGGCGGGCGTCGAGCCGGCACCGCGCCAGCGCGTCGAGTACCGCTGCGAGGACGGCGAGCAGGTGTTCGTCACCTTCTCGTCCGAGGCGGAGATCCCTCCGGTCTGGACCTCCAAGACCGGCAAGGAGGCGTTCCTGGTCGACGGAGAGCGTCCCACTGACACGAACGAGAAGGCTGTCCGCACGCACTGGGACATGCTCCTCGAGCGCCGCTCGATCCCCGAGCTCGAACAGATCCTGGCCGACCGCCTCGAGCTCCTGCGGAGCAAGCGCGGCGCCTGACGCCCGCACCGTCGCCGCGGGCGCGGCATCCGGCCGCACACACGACACAGGAGGAGGGCGGGAACCGTTCAGGTTCCCGCCCTCCTCCTGTGTCCGGGTGCGGCCGCCAGGCGCCTAGCGCTGCCGGCCGTGGCGTGTGAGCTGGGACCACCGCTCCCGCAGGCCCCAGCGGGTCACGTTGATCATGGCCTCGACGACGATGTTGCCGCTCATCTTGGAGCTGCCGAGCTCACGCTCCACGAAGGTCACGGGCACCTCGACCACGGAGAGGCCCATCTTGGCCACGCGCCAGGCGAGGTCGACCTGGAATCCGTAGCCCTTCGACTCGATCGAGTCGAAGTCGAGCTTCTCGAGTGTGGCGCGCCGGAAGGCGCGGTACCCCGCGGTGATGTCGCGCAGCCCGAGGCCGAGCATGAGGCGGGCGTAGGTGCTGCCGGTGCGGGAGATGAGCTGGCGGTAGAAGGGCCAGTTCACCACGGACCCGCCGCGAACCCACCGGGAGCCGATGACGAGGTCGGCGCCGTCCTCGACGGCGGACAGGAGCGCCGGGAGCTGCTCGGGCTGGTGCGAGCCGTCCGCGTCCATCTCCACGATGACGTCGTAGTTGCGCTCGAGGGCCCAGCGGAACCCGGCGATGTACGCCGCGCCGAGACCCTCCTTGCCGCGCCGGTGCATCACGTGCACCTGGGGATCCTCGGCCGCGATCCGATCGGCGAGGGCGCCGGTGCCGTCGGGGCTGTTGTCGTCCGCGACGAGGACGTCCGACGCCGGAACGGCCGCCCGCAGCCGGCCCAGGGTTCTGGGCAGCGAATCGAGCTCGTTGTACGTCGGAATGATCGTCAGGATGCGCACGAAGTGGGCCTTTCGGGGCGGGGTCGTCAAGCGCCTCGAAGGCGCAAGAGCCCATTATAGCCAGCCGATCCGGGCCGCTCGGGGATTCCGGGGAACAGACAAGCCCGTGCGTCTTCGGGCCAGTCGCGCGGGGCCGGCAGCTGGTCGGTCCCCCGGACTGTTTTCTACGGACGCACGGGCCTGTCGTGACGCCTAATCCCCCGAATGCTCGGTGAACCGGGCCCTACCGGGCAGTTCACACCCGTTGTCCTCGATCCTACGGGGTCATACTCACGTGTCAACCGTCTGTTCATCTGCGGTTTCTCGTGTTGCCGCCGATGAGGGCCGATCCCCGGAGGCTGCCGGGAGTCGCGTCGATCAGGCGCCCCGATGTCCGGGCGCCACGGCTCCGCTGCTGAACAGCTGGCGCCCCTCGTGCACCGTGAGGAGGCATTCGGGCAGCTGCTCTGTGTCCAGCGCCGGAAGCAGCGGGGTGCGGGCCCTCGGGTCGGTGCTCCAGGCCTGCACCCGCTCGTCCGCGACCTGCACCATGAGTTCGTCGGCGCGCCAGACTGCGAAGCTCGCGGGGGCGCCGGGGACCAACTGTCCCATCAGGGGGTTGGGGTGCCTGACGGCGCGCCATCCGGAGCGCGTGTGCCCGAGGAACGCTGCGCGGGCCGAGATCCGCTGGGACGGGTCCGAGTGCGTCAGGCACGCGCGGACGCTCTCCCACGGCGAGAGCGCGCAGACCGGCGAGTCGGAGCCGAAGGCCAGGGGGACGCCGGCCGAGTAGAAGCGGATGAACGGGTTCATCCCCTCGCGGCGGCGGCCGAGGCGCTGCTCGTACAGGCCGCCTGGGTGGCCCCAGGCGGTGTCGAAGAGGGGCTGGGCGCTCACCGTGACGGCATACTCGGCGAGGGCGGCGGCCTCGGCGTCGCCGGCCATCTCGACATGCTCGAGCCGGTGTCCGGCGGCGCGCACAGCGTGCTGCCCCACCCGCTCCGCTGCGAGCCGGAAGCCGTCGAGTGCGAGCTGCAGGCCGGCGTCGCCGATCACGTGGAAGCCTCCCTGGACTCCGATCTCCGACACGGCCGCGAGGTGGGCACCGATCTGCTCGGCCGTCAGGAAGGCCGTGCCGCGGTGGCCCGGGGCGTCGTCGTAGTCCGCTTCCAGCAGCGCGGTCCGGCTGCCGATCGAGCCGTCGATGTTCAGGTCGCCCGCGAGGCCGCGCACGGGGACCCCGAGGCCCTCGAGGACCGCCCGGGCCTCGTCCGGCGAGGAGACCGCCTGGCCCCAGTAGGCGATCACCTCCGGCTCCGAGGCGGTCCCACGGCCGAGGAGGAGCCTCAGGTCCTCGACGCCGCCCAGCTGGGGCGCGGCCTGTTCGACGAGCGCGACGTAGCCGCGGGAGGCGGCGTGGCGCAGCGCCAGCCGGTGCAGGCGCCCCAGCTCCTCCGGGGCGGACGGGCGCGTTCCGGCTCTGGCAGCGTGCAGCGCGTCGCCGACGACGAGGGCGGTCTCCCCGGCGGTGCCGCCGCCGGCGAGGTCCGGGGAGACGAGTGCCGAGTGGACGTCCACCCGCGTGAGGAAGGTGCGGCGTCGGCCGGCGGCCCGCGCGAGCTGCTCGGCGCCCGGCAGTGCGGGGTCAGCCCATCGGGATTCGTCCCAGCCGTGGCCGCGCAGCACGGCGTCGGCGGGCAGCCCCTCCGCCGCCCGCGCCACAGCGTCAAGCAGGTCCGCCGCCGAGGCGGCCGCGGAAAGGTCCAGCGAGGAGAGCGCGAGGCCGGTGTCCGCCACGTGCACGTGCGAGTCCACGAAGCCCGGCGCCACGAGTGCCCCGTCGAGGTCCACCACCGTCATCCGGTCGTCGGCGAGGGAGGCGGCCGCCTGCTCTGATCCGACCCAGGCGACGGTTCCGCCGTCCACCAGCATCGCCGAGGCGAACGGGTCGGCGGCGGAGTAGACCGAGCCGTTGCGGTACAGGGTGAGCGCGCGCTCCTCGGGCATGGATGGGTCCCCTTGCATCGTTCGCGGTGTCCTTGCTGGTGAGGTGTTCTAGTCGGAGAGCGTCGAGTACGCGACCACGCCGCGGCGCAGGAGGCCGATCGCCTCGTGGCACAGCCGCGAGAGCCGCCGGTCCGTCCCGGGCACGTCGGCGAGCTGGTCGAGCAGGTCGATGACCTGCCGGACCCACCGCACGAAGTCGCCCGCCGCGAGCTCGGTGCCCGAGAGGACGTTCTGCAGCTCGCGGCCGCGGGCCCACTTGTAGATGGGCCAGACGAGGCCGAAGTCCGGCTCGGACGTGTGCGGCAGCCGGTGCTGCTCCTCCGCGTCCTCGAGCTGGGACCACTCGCGTAGGACGACGTCGACGGCGACGTCGAGGGAGATGCTGGGCATCTTGGGCGTGAGGCCGCGCTCCTCGCGCTTCGCCTGGTACACGAGCACGCTCACGAGCGCGGCGAGCTCGGCCGAGTCCACGTCGTCGAAGGCGCCCTCGCGCAGCGCGAGGGCGGTGAGCATGTCCTTGTCGCCGTAGATGCGGCGCAGCTGCTGCCCGAAGGCCGTGACCTCTGGACCGGAGGCGCCCTGGGCCAGGGCCCCGTAGGACTCGAGGACCTCGCACACCCGGTCGAAGGTCTTCGCGATCGTATTGGTGCGTCCCTGGATCTGCTCGACCAGGCGGTCGGTCTCGCGGCGCAGCTTGATCCAGCGCTCGGCCCAGCGCGCGTGGTCCTCGCGCTCGGCACAGCCGTGGCACGGATGCGTGCGGAGCTGGCGGCGGAGATCGGTGATGCGCTTCTCGGTGTCCTGGTAGCCGCCCGCGAACGCGAAGTCCCGCCGGGACCGGCGTCCCTGGGCGCCCGCGTCGGGGCCTTCGAGGCGTGCCCGCTCGGTCGCGTGCCGCAGGGACGCAGCGAGGTCGCGGCGGTCCTTGGGCCTCTTCGCGTCGAAGTGCTTCGGGATCCGGATCCGCGCGATCGGCTCGAGGGGGCCGTCGACGTCGTGCAGGCCGATCCGGCGGATGTTCCGGTCGAAGGTGAGGACCTGCGGCCTCGGCTCGCGGCCGTTCGGGTCCGAGGTGAGCACCACCGCGCTGCCGGCGAGCCGGCCCTGCCCGATCTCCACGACGTCCCCCGGGGCGAGGCGGGCGAGCGAGTCCACTGTCATGGACCGCCGGGCGCGGCCCGCCTGACGGGAGGCTGCCTTCTCGGCTTCGGAGAGCTCATGCCGGAGCCTCGAGTACTCGGTGAAGTCCCCGAGGTGGCAGGTCATGGCCTTCTCGTAGCCGGCGAGCGACTCCTCGCGGCTGCGCACCTGCCGGGCGAGGCCGACCACCGAGCGGTCCGCCTGGAACTGGGCGAAGGAGCTCTCCAGGATCTCGCGTGCCCGCTCCCGGCCGAACTGCGCCACGAGGTTGATGCTCATGTTGTAGGTGGGCCGGAAGCTCGAATTCAGCGGATACGTGCGGCGGGAGGCGAGGCCCGCCAGGGCGGAGGGATCGAGCCCCGGGCGCCACTGGACCACCGCATGCCCCTCGACGTCGATCCCGCGCCGCCCGGCGCGGCCGGTCAGCTGGGTGTACTCCCCCGCGGTGATGTCGACGTGGGCCTCGCCGTTGAACTTCTCGAGCTTCTCGATGAGCACGCTCTTCGCGGGCATGTTGATGCCGAGGGCGAGGGTCTCCGTCGCGAACACGACCTTGACGAGCCCGGCGGCGAACAGCTTCTCGACCGTCTCCTTGAAGGTGGGCAGGAGGCCTGCGTGGTGGGCGGCCAGGCCCCGCTGGAGCCCCTCGCGCCAGGCCCAGAAGCCCAGCACCGGCAGGTCGGCGGGCGGGATGTCGGCGGCCGAGGCCTCGACCGCCGCCGTGATCTCGGCCTTCTCGGCGGGAGTCGTCAGGTCCAGGCCCGCATCGAGGCACTGCTGGACGGCGGCATCGCACCCGGCCCGGGAGAAGATGAAGTCGATGGCGGGCAGGAGTCCGCGGCGCTCGAGCGCCTGGACCATCTGGGGACGGCTTGCCCGTGTCCCCGGGAGCGGCGGCGCGTCGCCGGGCCGGCCGGTGCGCGGGGACTGCTTCTCGCCCCGCTGGCGCTCCTCGCGCCGGCGCGCGCGGCCGCCGTGCCCGAACCGGCCGCGGTAGAGCTGCTGCGACTCGCGGCGGCCGAGCTCGACGAGCTCCGGGTTGACCGCGGTGATCCCGGAGACGCTGGCCTCGGCACGGGGCACCGCGCCCGGCGGGGCCGACGGCGGCTCCCCCGCCTCGCGCGCCCCGGCGTCGCGGTCGTGGACGTCCGCGAGGGCCTCGAAGGACTGCCTCGTCGCGAACAGGTCCACGAGCTGCCGCCCCACGAGGACGTGCTGCCAGAGGGGCACTGGCCGGTGCTCGGAGACCACGATCTCCGTCTCGCCGCGGACCGTGTCGAGCCACGCGCCGAACTCCTCCGCATTGGAGACGGTGGCGCTGAGGGAGACGAGCCGGACGTCGCGCGGGAGGTGGATGATGACCTCTTCCCACACGGCCCCGCGGAAACGGTCGGCGAGGTAGTGGACCTCATCCATCACCACGTAGCCCAGGCCCGCGAGGGTGTCGGAGTCCGCGTACAGCATGTTCCGCAGGACCTCGGTGGTCATCACGACCACGGGCGCCTCGCCGTTGATGGTCGTGTCCCCGGTGAGGAGCCCGACCCGCTCAACGCCGTGGATGGCGCACAGCTCGGCGTACTTCTGGTTCGAGAGCGCCTTGATCGGCGTCGTGTAGAACGCCTTCAGGCCCTGCTGGAGGGCCAGGTGGATCGCGAACTCGCCGACGATGGTCTTGCCGGCGCCGGTGGGTGCCGCGACGAGGACGCCGCGTCCCGCCTCGAGGGCACGGCACGCCTCGACTTGGAACGGATCGAGGGGGAAGTCCACCGTGGCGGCGAAGGCTCCCAGTTCAGTCTTGGCCAACGCCCTGCGCCTCGCGTCCGCGGCGTAGCGTTCGGCCGGTGACAGGCTCTCGGCGGGGGTGGACATGGGTCCAGCCTAGTCCGCCGCAGGGGTCAGAGGTTCTCGAGGTCCGCCCTGGAGGTGGGGGTGTCCGCGATGGCGTCGGTCTCCGCCGCCACCTTCTCGATGCGCCGGGCCCGGCGCCGGTCGTTGGCCATGCACACCCCGATCGCGGCGAAGAACAGCCCCAGGAGCGGGATGGCGAGCATGAACATCGAGATCGCGTCCGCCCCGGGCGCCGCCACGGCGGCGAGGACGAACACGAGGAACACAGTGATGCGCCACGCCTTGAGGATGGTCCTGCCGGGCAGGATCCCGGCCATGTTGACCCCGACCAGGATGACCGGAACGAGGAATGCCACGCCGAGGAAGAGGAGCATGTGCGTGACGAAGTCGATGTACTCGCGCCCGTCGATCATGTTGGAGAAGCCCGCGGGCGTGAACTGCGTGAGCGCGCGCACCACCTGCGGCACCACGCTCCAGCCGACCCAGACGCCGGCGAGGAACAGGGGTACCGCGGCGACCATGAAGCCGAGCGTGTACTTGCGCTCCTTGGCGGTCAGCCCGGGCATGATGAACGCCCAGACCTGGTAGATCCAGACGGGGCTCGAGATGACCAGGCCGATCTGGATGGCCAGCTGGAGCTTGAAGTCGAACGGCGAGGCGATCGTGGAGAAGTTGACCGAGGAGAGCCCGCCGGTCTGGTGGGCGATGTTCTCGACCGGCTTCTCGAGCTCCCGGAGGATCGGGTCGTACAGGAACCAGCCGGCCACCGCGCCGACGGCCACACCGATGGCCGCCTTGATGAGCCTGTTCTTCAGCTCCCGCAGGTGCTCGAGGAGGGGCATCCGCCCCTCGGGGTTGGCCTTCCGCCCCTTCCCGGCGGCCACCTCAGGCGTGCGAGGAAGGACCGGCGTCCCCGTCGGCCCGGCCAGCGCCCTTCGGCGGGATGACCTTGCCCTCGACGGGCTGCTCGGCGCCGGAGGAGGCGGACTGGCCGGAGGCCGTGGTGTCCTTGCCGTCGTTCTTCATCTCCTTGACCTCGGACTTGAGGATGCGCATCGACTGCCCGAGGCTGCGTGCCATGGCCGGCAGCTTCGGAGCGGCGAACAGGAGCAGCGCCACGATGATGATGATGACGATGGGCCAGGGGCCATCGAAGAGTCGTCCCACGGGAATCCTTTCGTTGGTACAAGTCTAGTTGAGGCCGAGGTCGCGGAGGGACTGCGCCTGGCCCCGTTCGCGCCGCCGTGCCACCCGCCGGTCACGCCGGTCGAGGCGCCGCTGCTCGCGTCCCTGCTCGTACTCCTCGCGCAGGCGTTCCGGGTCGGCGAACACGGCACTGCCGGGGACGCGCACGACGGCGGCGGGGCCGGCGTCGTCCGTCGTCCCGCCTGCCGCGGGCCGCGCCGTGACCCGCTCGAGGTCCGCGGAGGCGCTGCGCAGGACCGCCATGCCCTTGCGGAACAGGTAGATCCCGCCCAGCAGGAGGACGACGAGGGTGCAGGCCACCAGGGCCACCCAGATGAGGATCCACGACCACCACGGCACGGGACCCAGCCTATCGGGTCGCCGCGGCGGCCCCGTACAGTGCCAGTGCCCGGTCGAACCAGGCTCGGGCGGCCTCGACGGCGGCGGCCGGGCCTTCCAGGGCCGCGGCGCCGCCGAACTGGGCGAGGAAGGAGGGCAGCCAGGCCAGGTCGAGGACTGTGAGGCGGACCCGGCGGCTTCCGTCCTCAAGATCCGTTCCGTCGTGGGCGTCGAAACTCGCCTCCGCCCAGCGGGCCTCGGGGGCGAGGCGCACCGTCACCTCCAGGTCACTCGGCCGGCGCATGAACAGGGATCCGTCCCCGGGCTCGAATCCCTCGGGCAGCGGCAGGGGCTCGGCCGCCTCCACCGCCTCGATCCGGTCGATGCGGAAGACCCGGCGGTCCCCGGCACGGTGGCAGTAGCTGTTGACGTACCACCGGTCAGCGTCGGAGAAGACCCCGAGCGGGTTGATGAGCCGTTCGGTGACCTCGTCCTTGGTCGGATTGAGGTACCGCAGCCGGAGGGTGCGGCCTGCGACGGCCGCCTCCGCGAGCACCGGGACGAGGTCCGCATTGTGCTGGGGCTCGGACCGCAGGTCCACCTCCGGCAGGGCCCGGCCGCCTTCGACCGCTGCCGCGCCGACCCTGTCGGCGAGGCGCAGGATGGCCTCGGCCGACGCCGCATCCGCGAGCGGCAGGAGGGCCTTGAGGCCGAGCTGCAGGGCCACGGCCTCTCCGGGGCTGAGCCGGCGGGGGCGCGAGAGCTCCTCGGCGTTCGCGACCGTCACGACGTCGTCGTCCACCGAGATCTCGATGTAGCTCTGGAAGCCGGCGGAGTCGATGGGACCGGCGTCCCTGAGGAGCTCGAGCTCGCGCAGCACGGCCTTCCGCGTCAGGCCGAACTCCTCGGCGATCTCCTGCACCGTGACGGGACCGGAGAGGAGGAACGGCACGAGGTCCATGAGCCGTTCGAGGCGCTCCTGGCCGGTGGTGATCCGACGGCCCGGCCTCTGTCCGGGCGTCTCGGCCGCTCCGTCGGACCCGATGGCCTCCCGGGCGCCGCGCAGCCGTCCGAGGACCTCGTCGATGAGGTCCTCGGGCCCGAGGACCTTCACCGCGTCGCCGAAGCCTGCGAGCCGCTCGGCGGCGACGGAGACGTCGCGGAAGGGGAACTCGCCGGCGTCCCAGCCGGAAGGCCCCGCGCCGGCCGGCTCCCAGTGCCGGCGGAGGTCCAGCGCGCGGTCCTCCGCGATGAGGAGGCTCGCCCGCCGCTCGGCGAGGGCGTCGAACCCGTTGAGGGCGTCCCGGACGGCGCCCTCACCGGGCGGTTCGAAGGTGCCGGGCTCCCCTGCGGCCACGGTGCCGTGGATGCGGGAGAGCCGGAAGACCCGCAGTCCGCCGCGGTCCAGGTCGTTGCCGGCGAGGTACCACTGCCCGTAGCGCTGGCCGAGCCCCCACGGCTGGACCCGCCGCCTGCGTGTCTCTCCCGTGCTGGTCGCGTGGTAGTCGAAGGTGACCTCGGCGCCGCGCGCCGCCGCGTCGGTCAGGGCCACCCAGTGGGTGTCGAGCCGCACCCGGGGCTGCACCTGCGACGGCGGCGTCTCGGGCAGGGCGCCCGCCGCCTCGAGCCGCCGGAGTGCGCGCTGCGCATCGGCGCCGGCCACCGCGTCGTCGCACGCGAGCGCGGCGAGGGCCAGCCATGTGGACTCCTCCGCGCTGAAGCGCTGGGGCGGCAGCCGGAAGCCCGCGGGGTCGATCCGGTATTTGGCGACCTCCTCGTCGCTCTCCATGCGCTCGTAGCCGATCTCCTCGAGGATGACCGCGCCCATGGCCCGCAGGTCCGCCTTGTCGCGCTCGAACTTGCGTAGGACGGCCTCGGTCTCGGAGTCGGCCTCCGCGGCGTCCGCGGAGAGCGGGGTGTGCCCGTAGACGTCCCGCAGGATCCTCTCGCGGGAGATCCCGAGCTCGGTGTGGAGCAGGGCGATGAGGAGGTTCAGCAGGCGCGAGGTCTTGGCTTCGGACACAGTGAAGAGCCTAGACCGAAACGGGCGGCGACCAGCCGAGGCTGGTCGCCGCCCGCAGTGCGCGCGCCGAGGGCGGCCGGGTCAGCGGACGCCGACGAGGTCCACGACGAAGATGAGGGCCTCGTTGGGCTTGATGGCCCCGCCGGCCCCACGGGAACCGTACGCGAGGTCGGAGGGTATCTCGAGCCGGCGGCGGCCGCCGACCTTCATGCCGAGCAGTCCCTGGTCCCAGCCCTGGATGACCTGGCCGACGCCGACGCGGAAGTCGAGCGGGGTGCCGCGGTTCCAGGAGGCGTCGAACTCCTCGCCGGTGGACCAGGCCACGCCGACATAGTGGGTCGAGACGGTGTCCCCGGCGACGACCTCGCGGCCGTCGCCCTCGATGAGGTCGACGATCTTGAGCTCAGCCGGGGTCTCGCCCTCGGGGAACTCGATCTCGGGCTTGCTGCGGTCGTACTGGCGCTGTCCGAAGGACATGGTGCCTCCTGAGGTGGATGTGGTGGGTTACTTGATGCCGAGGATGTCGACGACGAACACGAGGTCGCCCTTGGCCTGGCCCTGGCCCTGGTCCCCATAGGCCTGGGCCGCGGGGATCACGAGGAGCACACGCGAGCCGACCGTCTTGCCCGTGAGGCCCTTCGTCCAGCCGGGGATGACGCCCTGGAGGCTGAAGGTGGCCGGCTGGCCCTTGTCGTAGCTCGAATCGAACTTGGTCCCGTCGGAGAGGTTCACGCCGACGTAGTTGGCAACGATGGTGTCGCTGGCCTTGACCTTGTCCCCGTGGCCCGTGATGAGGTCCTGCGCGACGACGTCCTTGGGCTTGTCGGCACCCTTGACGTCGATCTGCGGGACGCCCTTGCCGTCCACGGAGACCTTGGGAAGGCCGGCCGGGAGGTTGGTCACCGCATCGCCCTCGGGCTTGCTGAGGGCAGTGGGGGTGTCCTTCACCGAGAGGATCTTGATCACGAGGAGGGTCGACGCCGCCGACTCCGGGTTCTCGCCGGCCGACTGGGCGGGGGTCGCGTAGGCGAGGTAGGAGCCGACCTTGGCCCCGACGAGGCCGTTGTACACGACCGAGCTGCCCTGCTTGAGCTGGTCGGAGAGCTCGACCTTCTCGGAGGTGCCCTTGCTGAAGGTGTCCTCGAGGACCGAGCCGTCACCGCCGTTGAGGGCCACGTAGCCGATCTCGACGGTCTGCCCGGCCTTCGCCGCGGGGCCGTCGCCGGCCTGGACCATCTTGATCGTCTCGTCCTTGACCGCGAGGGGCTTCGGGAAGTCGACCTTCGGCGCCTTGTCGCCGGGGGTGACCTTGAGCTGGTCGAGGGCTGCGACCTGCCCGGCGTTGGAGGGCGTGGGGTCCGAGGAGGACGGGGCTGAGCTGCCACAGCCGGCCACGAACAGGGCGAGCGGCAGCAGCAGGGCGATGAGACGGCGCACTGGTCAACTTCCTGTGGGGGATCCCGCCACGGGTGTGTGGCGGCGGACGGGCCGCGCGGGCCCCCACAAGCCTACCGGGTCAGCCTGTGAAGGGCCTGAGGCTGTCGAGCAGCTCGTCCACGCGGGGGTCCTCGTTGGCGAACGGGTCCTTGCACAGGATCGTGTGGTGGGCCCGGTCATTGAGCTTGAGGTGGACCCAGTCCACGGTGTAGTCCACGCCTGCGGCCTGGGCAGCCTTCACGAAGCGGCCCCGCAGGCGGGCCCGCGTGCTCTGCGGCGGGTTCGCGACGGCGCCCGCGATGGCCGCCTCGTCGACGACCCGGGCTGCAGCGCCGCGGCGCTGGAGCAGGTAGAACAGGCCGCGGTCCGGGCTGATGTCGTGGTAGGTCAGGTCGAGCTGGGCCACGCGGGCGGAGTCGAGGTCCACGTCGTGGCTGCTGCAGTAGCGGTCGATGAGCTTCTTCTTGATCGCCCAGTCGACCTCGGTGTCGATCGCGCGCGTGTCCTGCGACTCGACCGCCTCGAGAGTGCGCTGCCACAGGTCGAGGATGCGTTCGATGTGCGGGGTGTGGGCCCCGTTCGCCGCGACGAACTCCTGCGCCTTCTCGAGGTACATCTGCTGCAGGGCGAGGGCGCTCGACTGCTGCCCGTTCGCGAGGCGCACCGGGGCCTTGCCGGTGAGGTCGTGGGAGATCTCCCGGATGCTCCGGATCGGGTTCTCCATCCGGGCGTCGCGCATGATCGTGCCGGCCTCGATCATCCGCAGCACCAGGTCCACGGTGCCGAGCTTCATCATCGTGGTCGTCTCGGACATCGTCGAGTCGCCGACGATCACGTGCAGGCGGCGGTAGTGCTCGGCGTCCGCGTGCGGCTCGTCCCTCGTGTTGATGATCGGCCGGGAGCGCGTGGTGGCCGAGGACAGTCCCTCCCAGATGTGGTCCGCACGCTGGGAGAACGCGTAGACGGGGCCCTGGGCGGTGCGCAGCACCTTGCCCGCTCCGCAGAGCAGCTGCCGGGTGACGAGGAACGGAATGAGCACCTCGGCCAGGCGGGAGAACTCGGTGCGGCGGGGAATGAGGTAGTTCTCGTGGCTGCCGTACGAGTTGCCTGCCGTGTCGGTGTTGTTCTTGAAGAGGTAGACGCGGCCGTCGAAGCCCTCCTCCGCGAGGCGGTGCTCGGCCTCGGCAATGAGGTCGACGAGGATCCGCTCCCCCGCCTTGTCGTGGGCGACCAGCTGCGCCACGTCGTCGCATTCCGCGGTCGCGTACTCGGGGTGCGAGCCGACGTCGAGGTACAGGCGCGAGCCGTTCGCCAGGAACACGTTCGAGGACCTGCCCCAGCTGACGACCTTGCGGAAGAGGTACCGGGCGACTTCCTCCGGCGCGAGGGGACGGCCCTGGGGACTCGAGTAGGCGATGCCGAACTCGGTCTCTACTCCGTAGATGCGCCGGTCCATGCTCAGCCCTGCCGTTCCGCGCGGCCGTCGAGCATGCCCGCGAGCTCGTCCGGGCCGATCCGGCGGAAGGCGCGGCGCGCGCCGCGGGTCGACTCCGAGTCGCGGTCGAGGACTCCGACCTCGAGCGTGATCGGCTCGGTGCGGTCCTCGCGGAGCGCACGGGCGGCAAGCCGGATGGCCTCCGGGAAGTCTGCCTCGGCCGTCCAGCCGTCGATCACGCCCTCGGCGACGCGTTCGGCGGCGCCGCCCATCACCACGAAGCGGCGCTCGTCGGCGATGGACCCGTCGAACGTCAGCCGGAAGAGGTGGTCGCCCTCGACGTCGCTGCCGACCTCGGCCACGGTGAGCTCGACCTCGAAGGGCTTCTGTTCGGCGGTGAACACCGCGCCGAGGCTCTGGGCGTACACGCTCGCGAGGCCCCGGCCGGTGACGTCCTCACGGTCGTAGGAGTAGCCGCGGACGTCGGCGTACCGCACCCCGGCCTGGCGCAGGCTCTCGAACTCGTTGTACTTGCCAACGGCTGCGAAGGCGATCTTGTCGTAGATCTCCCCGATCTTGTGCAGCGAGGGGGACGGGTTCTCGGCCACGAGGGCGATCCCCTCCCGGCAGCTCAGGACGACGACGGAGCGGCCGCGGGCGATGCCCTTCCGGGCGAAGTCCGCCCGGTCCTTCATGAGCTGTTCGGGTGAGACGTAGAACTGCTGGGTCATGCTCAGGCCTCCCGTCCAGCGACACTGCGCTCCGCGATGATTCCGCTGGCGATGGCGGCCAGCTGCCGCTCGGCGACGCGCCGGCTCCCGAGGCGCGTGACCGTGTAGACCACGGGCCAGAGCTGCCGGACCGGATCGGGCCCTCCGGTGGCGGAGTCGTCGTCGGCGGCGTCGTAGAGCGCCTCGACGGCGACCCGCACGGCGTCGTCCTCGGCGAGGCCGGGGCGCCAGAGCTTCTTCAGGGCCCCGCGGGCGAAGACCGAGCCGGAGCCGACCGAATGGTGCTCGAGCTCCTCGTAGCGGCCGCCGGTCACGTCGTAGGAGAACAGGCGCCCCGCGGCCGTCTCGAGGTCGAAGCCCGCGAACAGGGGGATGGCAGCCAGCCCCTGGAGGGCCAGAGGGAGGTTGCCGCGCACCATCGCGCCGAGACGCGTCGCCTTGCCCTCGAGGCTCAGGAGGGTCCCCTCGATCTTCTCGTAGTGCTCGAGCTCGACCTGGAACAGGCGGGCGATGTCGATGGCGATGCCCGCCGTCCCCGCGATGCCGAGCACGGAGAAGCGGTCCGCTGGGAACACCTTCTCGATGTGCCGGCTGGCGATCATGCTCCCCATGGTCGCCCGCCGGTCCCCCGCCATGATGACGCCGCCGGCGAACGCGAGGGCCACGATCGTGGTGGCACGCGGGGCAGCCGCCGAGGCGTCGGCCGGCAGGCTCCGGTGGAAGGGGAGGAGGTCCGGCCGGGTCGCTGCCACGTGCTCGGTGAAGGATGAAGTGGCGGCGGACACGACACGCTCGGCGAGGAAGTCGTTCATCTGGGTCCTACTGCCCGCCCTTCTGGACGAACCCCCGCACGAACTCCTCGGCGTTGGTCTCGAGGACGCCGTCGATCTCGTCGAGGAGGTCGTCGACGCCCTGGGTGCTGGCGGTGTCCTGCGCCGCCGCGTCCGGTGCCGCGGGGGCCGGGACGTCGACCTCGACGGCCTCGTCCTCGCCCCGCGGCTGCGTGCTCTTCTGCTCCTGACCGGCCATGGCCGCCTCCTTGCGTCGGGCGCCGTGAGGGCGCCGGGTCTGGATCCTTCTGGTCCCTATACTGTCACCTTTCGGCCGCGTGTCACGGGTGGCGGCCGCGGTGTCGGACGCCCTGCCGCGCCCTACGTCCTGCGCTCCCCGAGCAGGGCCGCGAGGAAGTCCTCGATGCGGGCGTGCTCGTCGAACAGCCCCTGGGTCAGGGCCCTGGTCCCCCGCAGGGGCTCGCGGGTGGGGACCCGCTGGAGCCGGTAGCTTCCGGGGGTCGCGAAGACGACCGAGTCCCAGCTGGCGCTCACCACGGAGCCGGGGAACCGCTTGATGCTCGTGCCCCGGAACCAGGCCCGGGTGTCGGGCGGCGGTTCGGCGACGGCGGCGGTGACGGACCCGGCATCGACCAGGGTCTCGAGCGATCCCCGGGCCGCGAGCCGCAGGGCGATCCCCCGCTCGGGCCGCACGTCCGACCACTGGATGTCCACGAGGCCGAGGCGCGCGTCGCCCCACGCGAGGCCGTCCCGGGTGCGGTAGCCCTCGAGCACCCGCAGCTTCGCGAGCCATTCGACGTAGCCGGCGGCCGCGTCGCGGTCCCCTCCGAGGTCGGTGAGGGCCCGCTCCCAGCGGGCGAGGACCTCGGCGGTGTGCCCGTCGCCGCCGTCGGCGGAGGCAACGCCGGAGTCCGCCGCGAGCTTCGCCGCCGCCTCGAAGTACATCCACTGCAGCTCGAGCCCGGTGACGTGGCGGCCGTCGAGCAGGCGGACCTTCTCCCCCAGGGAGGTGTCGTGGCTGAGCCGGTGGAGGGCGGAGACGGGCTCGTGGACCTCCACCTGCGGTGCCCTGCCGGCCTCGATGAGGCTCAGGACGAGGGCGGTCATGCCGAACTTGAGGTAGTTCGCCACCTGGCTCACGTTGGCGTCCCCGATGATCACGTGGAGCCTGCGGTACTTGTCCGCGACCGCGTGCGGCTCGTCCCGCGTGTTGATGATGGGGCGGCGCATGGTGGTCTCGAGCCCCACCTCGGCCTCGAAGTAGTCGGCCCGCTGGCTGATCTGGTAGCCGGGACCCTTGCCGTCCTGCCCGAGGCCGACGCGCCCGGCGCCGCAGACGAGCTGGCGGGAGACGAAGAACGGGGTCAGCCCCCGGACGAGGTCGGAGAACGGCACCGAGCGCGGCACGAGGTAGTTCTCGTGCGAGCCGTAGGAGGCGCCCTTGCCGTCGGTGTTGTTCTTGTAGAGGTTGATGGGGCCGCGGGCCTGGTCCTCGGCGAGGGTGCGCACCGTGGCGAGGGCCACGGCGTCCCCCGCGACGTCCCAGAGGACGGCATCGCGGGGGTTGGTCACCTCGGGGCTCGAGTACTCGGGGTGGGCATGGTCGACGTACAGGCGGGCCCCGTTCCCTAGCACGAGGTTCATCAGCGCCGGCTCCTGGTCGCCGTCGAGCTCGATCTCCGCGGGCCCGTGGGCCAGTGCCACCGCCTCGGCGGTGAGGACGGGCTCGGCGTCCGTGAGCTGGTCCGGATGGGCCTCCGACCGCGCGACGGAGAAGCCCCGCGCGTCGCGCAGGGGCGTCTCGTCGGTGTAGTCCCACCCGGTCTCGGCGCGGCTCGCCGAGCGGGTCAGCCGCGCGTACGCGGCAATGACCTGCGAGGACAGGTAGGTGGCGTTGGCTCCGGGCGAGTTCGGCGCATGGATGCCGAACTCCGTCTCGGAGCCCATGACGCGCTGGGTTCCCCCGGCCGCGAGGCCGGGGCTCGGGTCGCTGCTCACTGCTCCCCCTTACAGGTACTGGCCCGTGCTGGGGGTCGTCTCGATGGTCCGGCCGGGCTCGGCGCCGCCCTTGCCCTGGACGATGGTCCGGATGTACGTGATGCGCTCGCCCTTCTTGCCCGAGATGCGCGCCCAGTCGTCGGGGTTGGTGGTGTTGGGCATGTCCTCGTGCTCGCGGAATTCGTCGGCCACGGCCCGCAGCAGGTGGTCCATGCGGAGGCCCTTGGCGCCGGTCATGAGCAGTTCCTTGATCGCGGCCTTCTTGGCGCGGTCGACCACGTTCTGGATCACGGCGCCGGAGTTGAAGTCCTTGAAGTAGAGGATCTCTGTGTCCCCATTCGCGTACGTCACCTCGAGGTACTCCGTGGACTTGTCCGTGGCGTACATCGCCTCGACGGTGCGCTGGATCATCGTGGCCACCGTGGCGCCGGGGTCCCCGCCGCACTCGGCGAGGTCCGCCGCGTGGATCGGCAGGTCCTCGGTGAGGTACTTCGAGAAGATGTCGGCGGCGGCCTCGGCGTCCGGGCGGTGGATCTTGATCTTCACGTCGAGCCGGCCCGGGCGGAGGATCGCCGGGTCGATCATGTCCTCGCGGTTGGAGGCGCCGATGACGATCACGTTGTCGAGCCGCTCCACGCCGTCGATCTCGCTGAGCAGCTGCGGCACGATTGTGGTCTCGACATCCGAGGAGACCCCGGTGCCGCGGGTGCGGAACAGGGAGTCCATCTCGTCGAAGAACACCACCACCGGGCTGCCGTCGGAGGCCTTCTCCCGCGCACGCGAGAAGATCAGCCGGATGTGCCGCTCCGTCTCGCCCACGTACTTGTCGAGCAGCTCCGGGCCCTTGATGTTCAGGAAGTAGCTCTTGACGTCCGCGCTGCCGGCGCGCTCCATGGCGCGCGCCGCGAGCGAGTTCGCCACGGCCTTGGCGATGAGGGTCTTCCCGCACCCCGGGGGGCCGTAGAGCAGGATGCCCTTGGGAGCCTTGAGTCCGTGTTCCCGGTAGAGGTCCGGGTGCAGGAACGGCAGCTCGACGGCGTCGCGGATCTGCTCGATCTGCGACGCGAGCCCGCCGATGTCCGCGTAGCTGATGTCCGGCACCTCCTCGAGGACGAGGTTCTCGACCTCCGACCGCGGCACCTTCTCCAGCGCGTACCCGGTCCGGTTGTCCACCGAGACGGCGTCGCCCACGCGGAGCCGCTCGAGCTGGAGGGGGCCCGAGAGCCGCAGCACGCGCTCCTCGTCGCCGCGGCCGATCACGAGCACCCGGTCCTGGCCGAGGAGCTCCTTGATCGTGACGAGCTCGCCGGAGCGCTCGTAGCCGAGCCCGGCAACGACCTCGAAGGCCTCGTTGAGGAGCACCTCCTGGCCCACGCTGAGCTCCGCCAGGCTCACGAGCGGGCTCAGGCCCACGCGCATCTTCCGGCCGCTGGTGACGACGTCGACGCTCTCCTCCGTCACGGCCGCGGACGCGCCGCCGGCGGGGCGCCTGCGGTTGAGCTGGACGATGCTGCCGAAGGAGTACGGGGGCTGGCCCTCATGCTCGAGGGCGGCCTTGAGGCGCACGATCTCCGCCTTGGCGGTCTTGAGCATCTCCGTCATGCGGGAATTGTTGCCCGTGGCGGCGGCGAGCTGACGGTCGACGGCGCGCAGCTTGTCCCGCAGCACGTTGATCTGGCGCTCGGCAATGCTCAGCTGCTCAGCCGGGGCCGACGGGGGCACCGCCTCGGGGCCGGTGCCGGGCTGTCCGTTCTCCACCATCGCAACCACGTCCTCTTCGATCCGTGCCGCCCATGCGGGCTGCCGGGGCGCCCGGCGCGGACGCCGGAGCCACTCCCCTCTTGCATCGACACTAGCGCGGCATGCACCTCACGTACCCCACCGACGGGCCTTGGAAACCGAACAGTTACATGGCGGTTCCGCAGCGTGGAAACGGGGTGGTCAGGACTCGGGGCTGCCGGCCCGGGCGTCCCGGGCGACGCGCCGGAGGCGCCGATCGGAGACCGTCTTCTCGCCGACCGACTCCGGCGTCCAGGCGTTGAGGTCCTCCTCGCTGAACTCCGCCTTGTTGCGCTTCTTGCGCACGAGCGGGGCGACGCCCTCGGCGAGGCGGCGGGTGGTCAGGAGGAAGCCGGTGTGGCCGACCATGCGGTGCTCGGGGCGGACTGCGAGGCCCTCGAGGTGCCATCCGCGCACCATCGATTCCCAGGCGTCCGGCTCGGTGAAGCGGCCGTCGGCGCGGATCGCCTCCGCGGTGCGGGAGAGCTGGGTCGCGGTGGCGACGTAGTTGATCCAGACCCCACCCGGGGCCAGGACGGTGGCGACGGCCTCGAGGCACTCCCACGGTGCCAGCATGTCCAGGACCACCCGGTCGACGCTGCCGGGCTCCTCCGCGGCGACGACCTCGTCCTGGAAGTCGCCGAGCGAGATCCGCCACGCCGGGTGCGGGCCGCCGAAGATGGTCTCGACGTTCCCGCGGGCGATGTCCGCGAACTCCTGCCGGCGCTCGAACGAGTGGAGGTAGCCGCGGTCGCCCACCGCCCGCAGGAGCGAGATCGACAGGGCCCCGGACCCGACGCCGGCCTCGACCACGCGCGCGCCGGGGAAGATGTCCGCCATCGTGACGATCTGGCCGGCGTCCTTGGGGTACACCACCGCGGCGCCGCGCGGCATCGACAGCACGAAGTCGGACAGGAGCGGGCGCAGCGCCTGGTACTGGTGGCCTGCGGTGTTCGTCACGACGGAGCCGTCCGGCCTGCCGATGATCTCGGAGTGGTTGAGGAAGCCCTTGTGCGTGTGGAAGGCGCCGCCCTCGGCGAGGGTGATGGTGTTCATCCGCCCGCGCTCGTCGGTCAGCTGCACGCGCTCCCCGGCGCGGAAGGGGCCTCGTCGGTACGCCGCACCGGTGGGTCCGTCCGCCGCGGCGGGCTGGGCGCTCAAGCTCATGGGGGTCCTCTCTGGTCCCGCCGCGTCGCGGCGGAACGGTGAAATGGGCTGCTACCTGGCCGGCCGCAGGGGCCGGCCGGAGATCACGGCGACGACGTCGCGCTGGCTCAGGAGCCCGGTGACCCGGCCGGCCGCGTCGACCACGGCGTACTCCGTGCCGGCGAGCTGCGCGAGGTACTGGATGAGCTCCTGGCCCGCCGCGGAGTCCGGGACGTAGGCGCCCGGGGCGAGGGCATAGCCGACGGCGGTCACCGGCGTCGTCGCCCTCGCGGGGGCGGGCACGCGCTCGATCGCCGACGGATCGACGACCCCCTGCGGCTTGCCGTCGGGTGAGCAGAGCACGACGGCGACGCCGGCCTCCGCGCCGGCCCGCACGGCCTCGTCGACGCTGGCGAAATTGGGGATCCCCACGGCCGGGCGCGCGAGGCGTCCGGCGACCACCTCGGGCAGGCGCGAGCGGAACCCGGCGTGCCGGATCGACGCGGAGGCGCCCTGCCAGAGGAAGACGGCGACGAGGAGGGTCACCATGGTGAAGGGCAGGTCGAGCTGCTGCCCCTGGGCGAGCGGCACCACGACTGCGAGGAAGACGATCCCCGCGACGATCGCGCGGCCGGTCCAGCCTGCGGCGATGGTGCCCTTCTCCTGCGAACCCGTGGCCTTCCAGACGGCGCTCTCGACGATGCGGCCGCCGTCGAGCGGCAGGCCCGGGAGCACGTTGAAGACGGCGATGAGGAAGTTCGCCCACATGAAGATGTTCACGAGGATGTCCGCGACGCCGGTGAGGTGGACGCCGAAGACGATCAGCCACGCGGCGCCCGCCAGCACGAAGTTCGCGGCGGGGCCGGCGAGGGCCACGGCGACCGAGCGCGCCGGCGTGGCGGTGAAGGCCTCGAACTGTGTGTGGCCGCCCCAGAGGTTGAGCACGATCTTCTGGCTGGGCCAGCCGAACGCGCGGGCCGTGAGGGCGTGGGCGAGCTCGTGGACGAGGACGGACAGCAGGAGGAGGACCGAGTAGGCGAAGGCCACGAGGTACGCGCCGATCCCGAGCTGCGGCTGGCGCAGCTGGAGCGTGGGGCCGTAGACGATGACCGTGAAGGCCGCGATGACGAACCAGGAGTAGGCGAGGACCACGGGCACGCCGGCGATCCGGCCGAGCGGGATTCCCTCGCGCCGGCCCCCGGACTCGTGGCTGCCGCTCATGCCGCACCGCCGGCCGTGGTGCCGGCAAGGGAGGCCGCCAGGGCCGCGGCGAGGTCGCGCGGTGTCCGTCCGGCGAGCGTCTCCCAGTGCGCCACCCCGAGGTGGACGGGCACGGCGAGGGCGTTCGGCACGACGACGGTGGCGAGTCCGGCGGCGTTGGAGGAGGTGGCGCCGGGGGTCGAGTCCTCGACGGCGAGGCACTCGGTCAGCGCGAGCCCCGGGAGGCCCTGCGCGAGCAGTTCGACGCCCCGGACGTAGGGCTCCGGGTCGGGCTTGCCGCGGCTCACCGAGTCGCCGGTGACGATGGCGGAGAACGTCCCCTCCGGGAGGTGGTCGACGATGCGGTGCGCCATGGGCTTCTCGGACATCGTCACGAGGGCGCAGTGGACGCCCTCGGCCCGCAGCGCCGCGAGGAGCTCCCGCGCGCCGGGACGCCACGGCACGGCTGCCCCGAGCTGCTCGACGACGCGCCCGGTGAGGGCGTCGATGATCTCGCGCACGCCCATCTGCACCCCGCCCTCCTGGAGCATGCGCGCGGAGGTGGTCAGTGCCTGGCCCACAAGCCGCATCGCCTGCTCGTGGGTCCACTCCCCGCCGAAGTGCTCGACGAGCTCGCGCTCCGCGGTGATCCAGTACGGCTCGGTGTCCACGAGCGTGCCGTCCATGTCCCACAGGACGGCTCGCAGCGGCTCGACACTGCCGAGGGCAGGGCTGGTGGCGGGATTCTCGGCCGGCAGACGCATATGCACCAGTCTAGGGTGCCGGCCGGGCCCGCACGGGCGCGCGCGTTAGTCTGGACCGATGAACGAGTTCGACGCCGATGCCCCGGCTCCCCACCCCGGCCTCTTCCCGGTTCCTGCCGAGGGCGAGCGGGTCACGGTGATGCTGGCCGCGTTCGAGGGCTGGAACGACGCCGGCGAGGCCGCGAGCGATGCGCTGCGCTACCTCCGGCGCGCCTTCGGGGCCCAGCGCGTCGGCTCGATCGACGCCGACGACTTCTACGACTTCCAGTTCACCCGGCCCACCGTGCGCCAGACCGGCTCGGGGCGCCGGCGGATCAAGTGGCCCACCACGAAGATCTCGACGGCGCGCGTGGAGGGCCATCCGGTGGACCTGGTGTTCGTCCAGGGCACCGAGCCCTCGTACCGCTGGCGGGCGTTCACGGACGAGCTGGTGGAGTACCTCGACGACCTCGAGGTCGACTACCTGATCGTCCTCGGCGCGCTCCTGGCCGATGTGCCGCACTCGCGGCCGATCCCGGTGACCGCCACCAGCGAGAACGACGACGTGCGCGAGCGCCTCAACCTCGAGGCGTCCCAGTACGAGGGGCCCACCGGAATCGTGGGCGTCTTCGCGGACGCCGCGGACCACCACGGGACCCCGACCGTGTCCGTGTGGGCGGCAGTCCCCCACTACGTGGCGCAGGCCCCCTCCCCGAAGGCCCAGCTCGCGATCCTGCACCGGATCGAGGAGCTGCTCCAGATCCCGCTCGACACGAACGAGCTCGCGGAGGACGCCGAGGCGTGGGAGCGCGGGGTGAACGAGCTCGCCACCGAGGACCCCGAGGTGGCCGCCTACATCCACCAGCTCGAGGAGGCCAAGGACACGGCCGACCTCCCCGAGGCCTCGGGCGAGTCGATCGCCCGCGAGTTCGAGCGCTACCTCAAGCGGCGCGGCAAGGACAACCCGCCGGCCGGCGGCTGAGGCCGGCTCCCCCGGCTGAGGCGGCCCAGTCGCGGCCGCCCCAGCTGCGGTCGGCCTAACCGAGGTCGACGCCGAGCAGCGCGTCGATCGCGGCGGCGGCCAGCGCGCCGTCGTCCGCGCTCGCGGAGCTGCCGGCGAGCGAGTCCTCGGCCCACTTGTCCACGGCGGCGAGGGCGCGCGGCGCGTCGAGGTCATCGGTGAGCGCGCCCCGGATCTCGCCCAGCAGGGGTTCCGCCGAGCCGGGCAGGGCACGGGCGACGGCGCGGCGCCAGGTCTCGAGCCGGCGCACCGAGGCGTCGAGCAGCTCGCCCGTCCACTCCCAGTCGGAGCGGTAGTGGTTGGCGAGGACCGCCAGCCGGATGGCTGCGGACTCGACGCCGGCGGCCCGCAGGGTGGAGACGATCACGAGGTTCCCGCGCGACTTGCTCATCTTCTCGCCGTCCAGGCCCACCATGCCGGTGTGGGCGAAGTGCCGCGCGAGCGGCACGTGGTGGAGGCTCCACGCGTGCCCGGCGCCCATCTCGTGGTGCGGGAAGGCGAGGTCGGAGCCGCCGCCCTGCACGGTGAAAGGGGCGGGCAGGAACTTCTGGGCGATCACGGTGCACTCGATGTGCCAGCCGGGACGGCCGGGGCCGAGGGTCCCGCCGTCCCAGTGGGGCTCGCCGAGCCTGGCCTCGCGCCAGAGGATCGGGTCGAGGGGGCTGTGCTTGCCGGGCCGCTCCGGGTCGCCGCCGCGCTCGCCGAAGATCTCGATCATCTCGGCCACCGTCAGGTGGGAGACCTCGCCGAGGCGCCACGCATCGGGGCTGTCGGCGCGGCGCGTCGCCTCGGTCACGTCGTAGTAGACGTCGCTGTCGGGCTCGCCCTCTGCGCCGGCGAGCTGGTAGGCGAGGCCCTCCGCGAGGAGCCGCTCGACCTCGGGGACGATCCACGGGATCGACTCAACGGCCCCGACGTAGTGGTCGGGGGCCAGGACGCGCAGGGCCTCCATGTCCGACTGGAAGAGGTTGATCTGCTGGTGGGCGAGGGTGCGCCAGTCCACGCCCGTCGCGTCTGCGCGCTCGAGGAGCGGGTCGTCGACGTCGGTGGTGTTCTGCACGTAGGCGACGGTGCTGCCTGCGTCGCGCCAGATGCGGTTGAGGAGGTCGAACGCGAGGTAGGTGGAGGCGTGGCCGAGGTGGGTCGCGTCGTAGGGGGTGATCCCGCACACGTACATCGATTGCTGAGGGGCCGTCGGAATCTCCACGGTGTCCCGCAGCCGCGTGTCGAAGAGCCGGACCGGGCCGGCCGAGCCGGGCAGCTGTGGGACGGGTGTCTGCCTCCAGGTTTTCACCTGACCACTCTAGTGCCCGGCCGTGATGACCCCGAATCCGAGCAGCACGTAGAGGGCCGCGCCCAGGCCGATGCGGTACCAGACGAAGAGCCGGTAGGAGTTGTTCGAGACGTACTTGAGGAACCAGCCGATGATGACGTAGCCGACCACGAAGGCCACCACGGTCGCGACGGCCGTCTCCCCGAGCCCGTACGGGCCGCCGTCGAACCCGCCCTTGAGCGACTTGAACAGCTGGTACAGGCCTGAGCCGAACACCGCGGGGATCGCGAGCAGGAAGGAGTAGCGGGCCGCGGCCTCGCGCGTGTAGCCCATCGAGAGGCCCGCCGTGATGGTGCCGCCCGAGCGGGAGACGCCGGGGATGAGGGCGAGGGCCTGGGCGAAGCCGTAGGCGATGCCGTGCCGGGTGCTGAGGTGGTCGAGGGTGCGGGCGTGCCGGCCGAGGGCGTCGGCCACGGCGAGGATGAGGCCGAACACGATCAGCGTGGTGGCCGTGATCCACAGGGAGCGGAGCACCGTCTCGATCTGGTCCTGGAACAGGAGCCCGAGCACCACGATCGGGATGCTCCCGAGGATCACGAGCCATCCCATCCGGGCGTCCGGGTCGCTGCGCGGCACCCGCCCGTTCAGCGAGCGGCCCCAGGCCCCGATGATCCTGACGATGTCCCGCCAGAAGTAGATGATGACCGCGGTCTCCGTGCCCAGCTGGGTGATCGCCGTGAAGGCCGCGCCGGGATCCTGGGCATTGGGCAGGAACTCCCCCACGATCCTGAGGTGGGCGCTGGAGGACACGGGGAGGAATTCCGTCAGACCCTGGACGAGCCCGAGGAACGCGGCTTCGAGGAGATTCACGCGTGCCACTCTACGTGGACACCCGCACCTTGCTGGGAATTCCCTGACAGCGGTGTCCCGGGGCTCAGCCGAGCGCGGCGGCGTGGCGGGTCGTCCGGGCCGCCCTACTCCTCCGCCTCGTCGTCGTCCTCGTCCTCTTCGTCATCGCCGTCATCGCCGTCATCGTCGTCGTCGTCATCATCGTCGTCGTCCGAGTCGAGGAGGTCGAGCGGCAGATCCTCGCCGTATGAGTCGTAGAGGGCGTCGGAGTACGCCTCGAAGGCGTCGGCGACCGCGAAGAAGGCGGCCTCGACCGCGGGGTCGTCGTCGCCGCGCCGCGAGGCTGCCGCGACGAGGTGCTCCTCCAATGCAGCCGTGAGCGAACCGAGGGCCACGCGCGGATCAATGCTCATGGTGCAACGGTAGTCTGAAACCATTGGGCGCGCCTAGGTACCCGGTCGGGCACCGGCGGGCGCGGCAGCAGCATGAGGAAGCGAGGGCCATGAAGGAGCGGATCCTCTCCACAACGCAGTCGCTCGCCGCGGGGGGCCGCCCCGCGGGACCGGGGCGGCAGTACGAGTACCTGGTCCTCTCGGTGGGGCCGGGAGACTCGCTCGCGGACGCCCGCCAGCGGGTGCGCGAGCACTCCGAGTACGGCCGCTGGGAGCTCGAGCGGAGCCGCCTGTACATGGGCGGGGGCCGTCAGTACTGGCTCCGCCGCAAAGTGATGCTGGTCGAGCGGACGGCGTAGCCGGGGCCCCCGGCACGTGCCGTCGGCTCTCGGAGCCCGGCGCGCGCTGTCACGAATGCGGGGCGACGTAGGGCAGCGGCACGTTGATCTTCCCGTGGTTGCGGGGAACGGTGATCCCGGGGGCCAGCGCATCGATCGTCCGGTCCGCATGGTCCAGGGCCGCGAGCACTCTGGCATAGTCGGTCTCGGAGTGGGTCACGTGCCAGGCATCGGCGGCCGTCTGGAACTCGCCCAGATCGCCCATGATCACGCTCCAGTCGTCCACCGGCTGGGGCTCGTTCCCGCCGTAGGCGTCGGCTGCGTCGCCGAACGCCGTCTGGGCGGTGGAGACCAAACCGCCCTGGCTCATGATGTTCCACCACAGCTCGTACCTGTCCGTCTGCTGCGCGAGCAGATACTGGTGGCCCTGATCGAGGCGGTCCCTGTACCAGTTGGCGCTCGTCTTCAGGATCGCGACCGCGCGGGCCGCCGGGCTCTGGAACTGGGACGGATCCGTGAGCGGCCCAACGGCGGCAGGGGCAGAGGTGTCCGTCGCGCTGGGTGAATCAGCCGACGTCGCCGACGGGCTCACCGCAGAGGCCGACGCCACGGGAGTGGGCTCGCCCTCTGCGCCGGGCCCGGTCGGGAGCGGCTGCGGCGTCCCGCACGCGGCAATGCCGAGGGAGCCTGCGAGAGCAGCGGCCAGCAGGCCGGCGCGCAGGGCGGAGGGCGGCCCGTTGGATACCGTGCCGGAGCGGCGCTTCCCCATGCAGACCTCCCTGGAACTGGCGTCCGGTGGACAGATAGTGCGCGCCCTCCCGGGGCGAGGTCAAGGGCCTTTCGCAGCCCTTCCGGGCGGCAGATCCGACCCGAGTAGTCGGCCGCGCGCGGGTGCGTACCGTTCGAGTAGTGGCCGCCCAGCAGCCCCCGCCCATTCGCGTGGACACCACTCGTGACCGCGGCGGAGCGGCGGTTGTCTACTGGAGCCGGGCCCCGAGTTTCACACACGGATGTGATGCGGGAACGGAGGGCCCGACGAGCCCGGGACGGCACCGGCCGACCTGGCTCCCGTGCTAGTCGGCGAAGGGGGTCGAGCATCCATGGTGGCGTGGGAACTGCATCTCTTGGGGTCCTGGGAGCTGCTCAGGGACGGCACTCCGCTGCCGATCGGCAGGCGCCAGCAGCGGCTCGTCGCCTCGCTGGCACTCATGGGCAGCCGCCCCCGCAGCTATCTCGCGGGGCTGCTGTGGCCCGAGAGCAGCGAGCACCAGGCCGCGGGCAATCTCAGGTCCTCCGTCTTCAAGCTCCGCCACCAGCTGCCGGACCTGCTGGACCGCAGCCTTGACCCGCTCCGGCTCGCCGACGGCATCATCGTCGATCTCGACCGGCTCCGCTGGGTGGCCCAGAAGGCGCTCTCTGGCGGCCTGCCGGGACCGGGCGCCGAGGACCTCCTCTTCGGCTCCGAGCTGCTGCCGGGGTGGTACGACGACTGGGTCATGTACGAACAGGAGCGTCTCCGCGGGCTGCGGGTGCTGGCGCTCGAGGCGATCGCCAGGAGCCATCTCGCAACGGGCAACTACGAGGCTGCGATCTCGGCCGCCCGGTATGCGGCCGCGCTCGAGCCGCTGCGCGAGTCGGCGCACAAGCTCATCAGCCGCGCCCAGACCGACAGCGGGAGCCGCGCGGACGCCCAGCGCACCCTGCTCGAGTTCCGGCGCAGGCTGTGGACCGAGATGGGAGTGGCCCCTGCCGAGCGGCAGGTGGTCAACCGCGGCCCGGCCGCCGCGCGCCCCCAGGCCGGATGGGCCGCGAGGGCAGGTGCCTCCCGTACCGAACGGTGAGTGCCGCCTCTGAAGCACGACGACGGCCGGTGCCTTCCCCGCGGAGGGCGCCGGCCGTCGTCGTGCTCCTTGTCAGGAGGACGCGGCAGCCGCGGGCGCTGAGGGCAGGAGGCCGGAGGAGAGCGCCGCTGCGAAGGCACCGCTGCTATGGGCCACGCCGCTGCAGGTGTCCGCGGCCTCGGGCGCGCCGGTGCCGTCCTGGCTCGGGCTCTCCCCCGGGGAGCAGGGGCGGTCCCGGTTGAGGGACCACATGGACAGGCGGGCGATCCCGTGGTCGTGGATGAACTTGTTCAGGCCCTGGGCCGCCTGGAGGTCGAACGTCTCCCCCTGGACGTCGTTGGCTCCGATCATCGGGGTGAGGCCGAGCTTCTGCCAGGCAGCATCCTCCTGGCCCTGCCCCAGACCGAACAGCTGCGCGAGCTGACCGTGCGTGCTGGTGGCAGCCTGGATCGAGGTCGCCAGCATCTTCTGGCCCGACGCGGGGCCCTCGTAGTCCATGGTCATGATGTTCACGCCCGCCACGTCGACGCCTCCGCGGAGCGTCTGGAGGACGACGGCGGACGCTTCGGCGGTCAGCCCCTGGGCCGTGACGGGCAGGGTCAGCCACACCTGGGGCATGCCCGCCGCGCCCACCTCGCCGGCGACCAGGCGCAGGGCCTGGGCGCGCCGTTCGGTCGCGTCGACGTCGGAGAGGTTCTTCGCCTCGATGTCGAAGTCGAGGACATCGGGGGCGTACCGGTCGATCACCTTCTTGTAGGCCTGCGCGAGCGCCTGCGCGTCCGGGCAGGCCCTCGCGAGCTCGTCGCCCGCGGCTCCCCCGAACGAGAGCGCCACGCCGTGTCCCTTCTGCCGCAGCCGGCTCACGCGCTGGTCGAGGTCCAGCTCGGCCGCTGCCCTGTCCAACGAGTACTGGCCGCCCCAGGACGGCTCGCACGGGTTGCCCGGGTCCGCGATGACGAAGGCGAGGACGGCCCTGCCGTCCGAGGTGGTGTCGTCGAAGGGGTAGAGCGGCTTCAGGGTCACGTCGGCATAGCCGCCGAACCACGGAGCGCTGCCGTGGGCGGACGACGAGGGCGAGGGCGACGCGGAGCCGGTTGGCGGTGCCGGGTTCCCCGCTGTCTGGCCGTCCGATGGTTGGGTACCGGCCCCACCGGTGGCGCCGGCCGAGCAGGAGGCGAGCGCCGTGCCCAGCGCCACGGCGGCGGCCAGGAGTTCCAGCTTGAGCAGGAGGAAAGGGGCTCTGGGCCGTGAAGACCGAGGGGCCATGGGTCAGACCGTGCTCATCGGTGGTCCTGGGACATCCTGGGCAGGGCTGCTTCCGTGGACAGCACGGTGGCGACAGCGGGCTTGCCGGCGCGGGGCTTCTCGCGCGCCGGTGCCTGGACGGTCTGGCTCGCCGCCGGCGACGAGGGGACCTGCACACTGTTGGTCCGCTCGGGCCGGTACCAGCCGACCATGCGGCCGCGTGCGGCGTGCAGCAGCGACCCGTAGAGAACGTAGGCCCGCAGCGGCTCGTAGATGAGCCTGTAGACCGGCACCATGAGGAGGTGGCGCGGGCTCTCGCGGACCATGACCACGGCCACGGTGGAGATGACCAGATGGGCCCCCGCCACGAAGGCTGCGAAGATCGCGATCGGCGCCCACTGCCCCTGGGCCAGGATGATGCCCGCCACAATGAAGGTCATGGGCATGAACAACAACGGGATGAGCACCGAGATCAGTGCGTAGGGCATGCTCACGAGTCCCAGCACCCCATACCGGGGGTTGAACAGCATGCGCCGGTGCTTGTACAGCGCCTGGATGTTGCCGTAGGTCCACCGGAGGCGCTGCTTGGCCAGGCCCTTGAGGGTCATCGGCGCCTCCGTCCACGCGACGGCCTTGTTCTCCTGCACAATGCCGTATCCGAGGCCCTGGATGGTCAGGGTGAGGTCGGAGTCCTCGGCCAGCGTGTCATGCGAGTAGCCGCCCGCGCGGACGAGCGCCTCCCGCCGCCAGGCGGCGCAGGCCCCCGGCACGATCGAGATGGCGCCGACGGCGCCCTCGGCCATCCTCGTGACGCAGATGCCCGAGATGTACTCGAGGGCCTGCCAGGCCGTGACAATGTTGTGCCGGTTGCCGACCTTCACGTGGCCGGCGACGGCGCCGAGCGGCTTCTTGTGCGACGGGTCCAGGAAGTGCCGGGCGAACATCCTGATCGTCTTCGGCTCGAAGATCGTGTCGCCGTCGAGCGTGACGATGACCTCGCCGCGGGAGTGGGCAATCCCGTTGTTGCTCGCCGCAGACTTGCCGCCGTTCGGCTGGTCCACCACCCGCAGCTGCGGCCAGGAGCGGGCATACTCCCGCAGGATGGCCAGGGTGCGGTCGGTCGATCCGTCGTTCACTGCCACGACCTCGAAGGCCGGATAGTCGCTGGCCCGGAGCGCATCGAGGGTCTTGGTGACCACGGCTTCCTCGTTGAAGACCGGGAGGATCACGCTCACGAAGGGGAGCTGGGCGTCGGGGAAGGCGTCCCACCGCTTCCGGTGCTGCCGGCCGTTGGAGATGAGGGCGAGGATCACGTACAGGACGGACATGATGCTGAGCGAGCCGATCCCGAACCAGAAGAGCCACGAGATCACGATGTCCGGGACGAGGGTCACCGAGGCCGCGACGGCGACCGTCGTCAGGTCGTCGGCATTGGGCGTGATCTTCTGGGGCAGCTCCTGCGGCGTGAGCAGAGGTGCCAGCGTCGTGAAGGTGTAGCCCTCGGCCTTGGCCTTGGTGATGAAGTCCTTGAGCATGTTGACCGTGGCCTGGCGGTCGCCGCCGCCGTCGTGCATGAGGACCACGTGGCCCCTGCCGTCCAGCTGCGGGGTGGGGACGGGCACGCCCGGAGGGTACGTCCAGTCCTCCGTGTCGAGGTCGAAGTCGACATGGATGTACCCGAGCTGCTGGGCCTGGAGGACCCCGACGGGGTTGCCCTGCGGATTGCCCTCGGGAAGGCGGAAGATGCGCGACGCATAGCCGGTGAGGCCGCGGATGAGATGGTCGTTGCCGATCAGCTGCTCCCGATTGATGACGTCGGGGTTGTCCGAGAAGCTCGCATGCGTGAGGGTGTGGTTCCCGACCATGTGGCCCTCGCGGACCTCCCGCTGGACCAGCTCGGGATAGGTGGACATGTTGTAGCCGACGTTGAAGAAGGTCGCGGGGACCTTCTCCTGGGACAGCAGGTCCAGGAGCGCTGGAGTGTTGCGCGGATCGGGGCCGTCGTCGAACGTGAGGATCAGCTGGTGGTCCTCCGGGACCCCCCAGTTGTCGATGACGTAGTGGCTGTACTCGATAGTGGACGCCTCGTCCGGAGTCGCCTCTCGGAAGATGGTGTTGCTGAAGGGGTCCTTGAGGTAGACGTGCCGGCCGACGCGCTGGACGACCTCGATCCTCTGGAAGATGCCGTTCGGATCTCCGACGACGGGGATGCTCTCCGAATCGTCCTGGGCCAGCAGCTGGCGCGGGTACGACGGGTCGCTGTTCTGGGAGACGGCCCACAGCGGCGCCATGGCACTGGGCAGGATCCACACGAGCGGGACGGTCAGGACGATGAGCACCGTCACGAGGGTGCCCAGCACCCGCGACCACCGGTTTCCGCTCGGGTCGAAGAAGACGGGCTTCCCTGCGCCGGGTTGCGGACGTCTCATGGAGGAACCCCCAAGAAGTAAGGCAGCACGGTTGGATTGGGGAGGGCCCTCGGCGCGTGCACTGCACGCCCCGGAGTGAACTGGCTGTCCGGTCTCCCAGGTGGCCCGGTGAGCTTTTGGCTCCGTAGAAGGAGTAGAGCGGGAGGGCCGTTGCGTCGCCGTTATCGCTCGGGGGCAGGGGTGTCCGCTCGGCTCCGGCAGCCGATAACGCGTGCGCAACGGGTGCTGGGATTCACTCGTCTGCGATAGCAGGGGGGACCGGGAATGGCCCGTCGTCGAGCCGTCCGGAGAGGAGCCATCGCGGAGGCAGGGCGGGAGCGGAACCGCCGGCCCCGCTCTCGTGCCCGGTGCCCTCGGAGCACCCTGTCTCAGAAGAGGTACAGCTGATGGGGATCGAATTCGGAAGGATGCTCCGGACCGAACGCCTCCGGCGCGGACTCACCCAGGCACAGTTGGGCGAAGGCGCCTACGAGCCGAGCTACATCTCGATGCTGGAGACCGGCCGCCTCGAGCCCTCGGCGCAGGCGATCCAGGAGCTCGCGGGACGGCTGGCCAGCGCACCCCACGCCATGCCGTGGTGGAGCGGGCCGCCCATGGCCGGGGAGGCCGAGTACGTCTTCTCGAGCCTGTGCGCGCAGGCGGCCTGCGACGTCCGCGAGTACGCGCGGGCCTCGTCCCACGCCGCGATTGCAGCGCGTCTGGCCCAGGAAGGGTCGGACACGTCCGGCTGGTGGGAGATGACCTTCATCCAGGCCGAATGCCTCATGCGGGAGGGCCGGCTCACGAGGTCCCTCCGTACGGCGCGCGACCTGCTCGAGCACTCCGCGCTCGCCGGCGACCGGGAACTCGAGGCCCGCGCCCACCAGCTCTACGCCGAGATCTGCCACCGCCACGGGCGGCTCGAGGCCGCGGTCGAGCACGCCCACCGCGCCACCGAGCTCTCCGAGGGCCTCCCGGCCCGCTCCGCGACCCGCGTCGCGTCGCTGTGCACGCTCATCCACGCGCTCGCGGACAGCGGCAGGACCGAGGCGGCGTGGGAGTGGTGCGCGAACCTCGGTGCGCTCGTGGCGAAGGCCGCCATGGACCGCCTGGTCTGCCGGGCGGAGTGGGTCATCGGGAAGGTCGCCTTCGTGCGGTCCGACGAGGCCGAGGGGGTACGGCACCACGACCGGGCCGCCCAGTTCCTGCTGGCCCTCGAGGACATCGAGCTATGGGCCTGCTTCAACAGGAGTGCTGCGGCGGCGCGGCTCGATGGAGGCATCCTCGGCCCGGACACCATCACGGCGATCGAGCGCGCCGAATTGGCGCTTGCTATCGCTGGCGGCAGCGATGCTGACCAGCTCGAGACCGCACTGGTCCGTGCCCGGTGGCTCTACCTGACCGGGCAGCTGGCGCAGTCGGCCCAGATCCTCCAGGGCGTCCACCGAGAGAGGAACCTCCTCGGCCCGCACGTCACGGCGGAGGCGTGCCTCCTGTACGGGCAGTGCCTGAAGGACCTCGGCCAGGACGACGAGGCGCTGCGGGCCCTCGAAGAGGCGCACGAGCAGTTCAGGTACGCGGGCATCCCCCTCAAGGCCGAGCGGGCCAGGGAACGGATCCTCGAGCTCCGGCAGTCCGCGCACGGCCAGGCCGACGCCCCTCAGGCCGTCCCAGACCCCGTCGGGCCCGTGGGCGCCGGATAGCCGGGTCCCTGGAGCTGCCCGGCCGGCTAATCCTCGAGCGGCCCCAGGAGGTTCGTCGCGACGGTCGAGTGCGCCGACTCGGGATCGGAGGGGTGGTAGAGGCCCGCGAGGACGTCCCGGTACAGCCGTTCGAGCTCGTGCCCGCGGAAGTAGCCGCCGCCCCCGCCCACGCGCATCGCGCCGTCCACCACGGCCTTCGCGGTCTGGGTGGCGCGGTGCTTGAGGCCGCTCAGGTGCCGGAACCAGGCGCTCCCCCGGTCCGCCCCAGCGTCCAGGTCCGCGGCCACGGCGTCGAGCTGCGGGAGGATCGAGTCGACGGCCATGGCGAGCTCCGCAATCTGCCACCGGATGTCCGGGTCCTGGGAGTAGGGCCGGCCACCGCTGCGGTGCGAGCGGCGGCGGTGGGCGGCGTCGACCGCGAGGTCCAGGGCCCGCTCGGCGATGCCGGTGTACACGGCCGCGAGCAGCGTCTCGAACACCGCGAAGATGCCGAACACGAGCAGGTCGGGGTGCGGGCCCACCGGCAGCCGGCGCACAATCCTGTCAGACGGCGCCACGGCGCCCTCAAGGATCGTGGTGCGCGACTGGCTCGCGCGCATGCCGAGCGTGTTCCAGTCGTCGAGGTGCCGCCAGCCCGGCCGGTCCCGGCGGATGAAGCCCCACACGAGGGCAGGCTCCTCCCCTGTCGTGTCCTTGCCGAACGTCCCCATGCGGGTCCAGGCCGGAGCGAGGCTCGTGAAGACCTTCGTACCCGTGAAGCTGTAGCCGCCGTCGGGCTGCGGGACGGCCTCGGTCACGGAGTCGAAGAGCACGGCGTCGTTGCCGGCCTCCGAGACGCCGAAGGCGAACACCTCCCCCGCGGCCGCCTCGTCGAGGACGAAGGCGAGGCTCGCGTCCCCCCGATCCGCCAGTACCTTCGCCACGCCGGTCCACACGAGGTGCATGTTGACGGCGAGGGCTGTCGCGGGCGCGGCCTGGGCGAGGCGCCGCTGGAGACGGACGACGTCGGCCACCCCGCCTCCCAGCCCGCCCTCGCCCTCTGGGACGAACGCCTTCAGGTACCCGGCCGCGACGAGGGCGTCCAGGTCCTCCTGGAAGAACTCGTTGCGCTCGTCGTAGCCGGGCGCGCGCGAACGGATCTCCTCCAGGAGCCCGTCGGTCAGCACTGCGGCAGGGTCAAGGGCCACGCTGCTCCCCCTCCTCTTGTTGTGGGGTCTCTGGCAGACCGTTGCGGGGTCTCTGGCAGACCGTTGCGGGGTCTTCGGCGCGGTCAGTACGTGGTCAGCAGGCGGCGCAGCACGCGCGCGCCGAACTGCAGCGAGTCCGCGGGGACCCGCTCGTCCACGCCGTGGAACATGGCGGGGAAGTCCAGCTCGGCCGGGAGCCGGAGCGGTGCGAAGCCGTAGCCGGTGATGCCGAGCCTGCTCAGCGACTTGTTGTCGGTTCCGCCGGAGAGCGTGTACGGCAGCACCACGGCGTCCGGGTCCTCGGCGGCGAGGGCGCCGACCATCGCGTCGACGAGGGGCCCCTCGAACGGGGTCTCGAGGGAGACATCGTGGTGGATGTAGCTGAAGTCGACGCCGTCGCCCGCGAGTTCCTTGAGCTTGGCCAGGACGAGCTCGTCCTGGCCGGGGAGCGTCCGGGTGTCGACGCGGGCCTCGGCGGTGCCGGGGATGACGTTGTCCTTGTAGCCGGCCTTGAGGACGGTGGGGTTGGAAGTGTTCTGGAGGGTGGCACCGACGAACCGGGCCACCGTGCCGAGCTCCTTGAGGAGGATCTCCGGGTTCTCCGGATCGAACTCGACCCCGGTGAGCTCGGTGACGCCGTCGAGGAACCGCCGCGTGGTGTCGGTCAACTCGATGGGCCAGGTGTAGTCGCCGATGCGGGACACGGCCCGCGCCAGCCGCGTCACGGCGTTGTCATCGTTGACCTGGGATCCGTGGCCGGCGCGGCCCTGCGCCTTGAGGCTCAGCCAGCCGAGGCCCTTCTCGGCGGTCTGGAGGAGGTAGGCCCGCTTGCCGCCGATCTGGGCCGAGAAGCCGCCCACCTCGCTGATGGCCTCGGTGGCGCCGTCGAACAGCTCAGGCCTGTTGTCGACGGCCCAGCTCGCCCCGTAGGCACCGCCGGCCTCCTCGTCGGCGAACATGGCGATGACGAGGTCCCTGCGCGGCCGGGTGCCGGTGCGCTGCATCTCGCGGACCACGGACAGGATCATGGCGTCCATGTCCTTCATGTCCACGGCGCCGCGGCCCCAGATGAGACCGTCCTTGAGCTCGGCCGCGAAGGGGTCGACGCTCCAGTCCTCCTTCTGGGCGGGGACCACATCGAGGTGGCCGTGGACCACGAGGGCTCCGGCGCTCGGATCCGTGCCCTCGAGGCGCACCACCACGCTCGCCCGGCCCGGCGCGGACTCGAACAGCTCCGGCTCGAGCCCGACCTCGATGAGGAGGCCGGCGGTGTACTCGGCCGCGGCCCGCTCCCCCGGCCCTGAGCCGTCTCCGAAGTTGGAGGTGTCGAAGCGGATGAGGTCCTGGCAGATCCCCACCACCTCGTCCTCGGCGGTGGTCTGGCCCTGGGCGGCATGGTCGGTCATGGGTCCTCCTCAGCGTCTCCGGTGCTCCCAGCCTAGCCCTGCGCCCCTGCGGGCCCTGTGCGCTGGGGCCGCAGGCGCCGATTTCGGCTTGGGACGTGGATCGTGTAGAGTCTTTCTCGCTGCCCGGGAGGGAAACGAGTGATCGCTTCGCTTCCGAGGTTGCTGCCTGCGCGGGTGGCGGAATGGCAGACGCGCTAGCTTGAGGTGCTAGTGCCCGAATAGGGCGTGGGGGTTCAAGTCCCCCTCCGCGCACAGATGGAGCCCCGGTCTTCTGACCGGGGCTCTTCGTGTCTGTCCGGGTGGTCTGGCCGCCTTCTCACTGGCCTGTCCGCTCCGCCCCGCGTGCGCGCAGCAGGGACTGGAATGGTGTATGGTTATATACCGCTGCCGAGGACGGAAACCGTGGTTTCCGAGGTCTTCGGAGGCTGCCTGCGCGGGTGGCGGAATGGCAGACGCGCTAGCTTGAGGTGCTAGTGCCCGAATAGGGCGTGGGGGTTCAAGTCCCCCTCCGCGCACAGACGGAGCCCCGGTTTTCTTGACCGGGGCTCCTTGCTTTTAATCCGGGCGGCAGGGATTGCCCCTGTACGTGATCGACGGGGCGCTTCGCCGCGCCCAGACGCGGCCTCCACCGGGCGTAGGATCCGGAGTGTCCCCGCCGAGTGCGTACCGGCGCCCGACGAGGGCCCGACGAAGGCACTCGAAGGAGATTTCCATGAAGGCATGGCAGTTCACCGGCACCAATCGTCCGCTCGAGCTCAACGAGGTCCCGGAGCCCCACGCCGGTCCCGGCCAGGTGGTCGTCGACGTCAAGGCCGCAGGCGTCTGCCACTCGGACGTCACCGCGATCGATGATCCAGGCTGGATGCCCCTCTTCCCCGTCCTCCCCCGCACCATGGGCCACGAGAACGCCGGGGTCATCGCCGAGGTGGGCGAGGGCATGGAGCAGTGGAGCGTGGGCGACCGCGTGGGACTTGCCCCCGTGATGGCCGACGGCGACGCCCTCGGCTACGGCCAGTGGGACGGCGGCTTCGGCCCCAAGCTCCTCGCCACCTCGGACAACCTCGTCAGGCTCCCCGACGAGGTCCCGTTCGATCTCGGCGCGATGGCCACCGACGCCGGCCTCACGTCCTATCACGCGATGATGGCTGCCGGCGGGGCCAAGGCCGGGATGAAGGTCGGAGTGATCGGGCTCGGCGGCCTCGGGTACATCGGCGCACGCGTGGCCGTGCTGACGGGCGCCGAGGTCTACGGAGCCGAGATCAACCCGGAGACGCAGAAGCTGTCCGAGGAGATCGGGCTGGCGGGCGTGGCCGACTCGATCGAGGCGTTCAAGGACAAGAGGCTCGATCTCATCGTCGACTATGCGGGCTTCGGCACCACCACCGCTGCCGCGGTCGAGACCCTCGGCGAATTCGGCACCCTCGTGCAGGTCGGTATGGGGCGGCTGGAGGCGACCATCAACACGTACCCGGTGATCATCAACCAGCTCACCATCAAGGGCTCGAAGTCGGGCACCCGGGAGGACCTCGAGGGGATCTACGAGCTGATGAAGACGGGCAAGCTCAATCCGCCGATGAATCTGATCACCCAGGCGGACATCCCCGGCGCGGTCGACAAGCTCCGGGCGGGCGGCGTGGTCGGCCGGTTCATCGCCATGTACGAGTGATCGCCCTGTCCGTGATCGCGCTCTCGGAGTAGGTTCCAGGCCGCCGCGCGCACGACGGCGCCGCTCGCCCCGGGTGGGCCGGCGCCGTTGCGTTTCCTCCACCTTCGTAGAGGCGACGCCGCCGGGCGCCGCCTGACGCCTGCTGGCCGCCTCACGCGGCCGTGTGGAAGACGTACTCTCCGCCGGGGAACTCGACCCTGTGGCCGATCAGCTCCCGCGTCCCGGGCAGCGGGGGCGCGGTCGATCTGTACCGGTGCCCGGTCGGCGTGGTGACCGGGACGGTATGCCGGATCGCCGGCGTGGTCGCGTGTCCCCAGCCGGGTGCTTCCTTCGCCTGATTGCAGTGTTCGCACAGGCCCTGTCCGTTGACGGCGCTGGTGGGGCCGCCTCGTGCCGCCGCGATGACGTGGTCGTGATGGCGGATCGGGGCATCGCACCAGGGGTTCCGGCAGGTGTGGTCCCGCAGGGCAATGAAGTCTTTGAGCCCCGCCAGGAACGCCCGGAACCTCGATTCGAGGGCCGTCATCGATCCAGTGGCGGGTGACGCGTAGACACGACGGAGCGTCGCGTCCGGGGAGGCGAGGACGAGGTCCCGGGCGATCTGGGCCGGCAGGACTCCAGAGCCCGCGAGCGCGGCGGGTTCCGGTGTTCCGCCGATCAGGGCGGCGTCTGACATCACGAGGTTCACAGCGATCCGGATGTTCCCGGCGCTGCCCTGCCCGGTGAGCCGTTCGACGAGCGTGTCCGCCATGGCCTGGTCCCTGGTTCGGCCGTGGCCATCCTGCGGGGTGCGCGGGCCGCCGGCCGGCGCCTGAGTGCAAGAGGTCCGGGCAGAATCAGCGGCGGCGCACAGGGCCTTGTAGGCGGCCACCGTCTGGGCAGCGGGAAGCAGGCAGGACAGCACCGCCATGGAATCCGGGGCGGGCCTGAGCCAGACGCGGCGCTCCGCGACAGCCCGACGGGCCCGCTTCACTGCGGCCGCAGGATCGAGCCGCTGCGCGTGGGCCCGTGCTTCGGCGGCGAGCTGCCGGTCGCCGACACCACCCCGCGCGTAGGCGGGTACGAGCGCCTCGTAGACGCGGGCCCGGTCCCCGGCCTCGAGGCAGGCGGTCTCGCGGGCCACCAGCGTGGCGCGCCACTCGTTGATCCGGCCGGCCGCGAGCGCGTTGAGGGTGTGCGGCATCTCGTGAACGAGGGCTTTGGCGAGCCCCAGGAGCCGGCCGCCCCGCGAGGGTGATTCGCCGCGCGCCAACGCGATCGTCTGCCCTGCCTCGGTCGAGGGATCGACGACCCGCGGTCGTATGCCCTCGGCTTCTCCGAACTCCACCGACGAAGACTCAGCCTCATCGCCACCCGCACGCCTCTCGCGGATGCGCGTCTCGAGCAGGACGCTGTAGCGGGCCTGGCTCGCCGCGGCAGCGGCCTTCAGCCGTTCCAGGGCCCCGATCCGCTCGAGGAGCTCCGTCTCGTCCAGCTGCAGATCATCGTCACCGACCGGCCCGAGCGCCGTGGCCCAGACTCCGGTGGCCGCAGCGCTCGGCGATCCACTCCCCACGGCCACGAGGACCTCGGCGATGAGCCGCGAGAGATCGGCCGCATCCTGTGGCCCTCCCACTGCTACCGGCCCCCCGCCGCTGATTCGAACATAGTTTCGATTCTATAGAACGAGCGCTCATCCGCCCAGCCCTGGGGAGGGCCAATGGCACGGCTCTCAGGACAACGGCGCCGCCCGCCCCAGAAGGAGGACGGGCGGCGCCGTGTCGGGACGAACGCGGTGGCGACCACGCGCCGTCGTACGCCAAGCCACCAGCCTCAGGCGAGCCGCGACACCGACCCGACGAAGTGCCGCCGGCCGGACTTCGCGTGCCACCCCACGAACTCCGACCGCTCCCACGCGCCCTCGCCGTCCACCGAGTCCGAGATGTTCAGCGCCACCCGCGCGGGCAGGAACACCGGCGCCTCGAACGCCACGTCCCACACGAACGCGTCGCCCTTGGCGGGCCCCACCTCGGCCAGCGCGCGGGAGGCGGTGTACATCCCATGGGCAATGGAACGCCGCATCCCGAGCGCCCGCGCCGAGATCGAGCTCAGGTGGATCGGATTGAAGTCCCCGGAGACTGCCGCGTACTCGCGCCCGGTCTCGGACCCGAGCCGCCACAGGGCCGTGGGCAGCGGCGCGCGGAAGTCCTCGCGGGCGCCGTTCGCGAGCGGCTTGTCCACGCCCGGCAGGAACACGCCCTTGGCGAGGTAGGTCGAGACCCCGCGCCACACGGGCTCCCCTCCCCCGCCGTGGGCCCCGCCGCGGCGCACCTCGGCCACGACGTCCACCTGCGTCCCGGCCCGGTGCCCCGTGAGGTTCTCGGCCCAGGCCATCACGTCGAGCTCGTCGGCGTAGGAGATCGGCTCGCGGTACTCGATGCGGTTGCGCAGGTGCACCATGCCCAGCAGGGGCAGCGGGAAGTCCTCCCGCCCCATGAAGCTCATCGCCACCGGGAAGGCGAGCGCGTGCACGTACCCGGCGGGCACCACGTCCCGCGCCGAGTCGCCGAGCAGGTGCTGGTACTCGGTGACCTTGGCGAGGTCCGGACGCACGACGGCGGCGTGGTGCCGGGCGGCGGGCAGCCTCGGGGCGGTCTTCCGCGGCGCGACGAGGGCCCGGGCCGCCTCGGCGGCGGCGGCGACGTAGAGCTTGGACAGGGACGGGACCTCGGTGAGCTCGACCGTCTCGATCCCCCGTGCCGGCGCGCTCACTGCCCCACCAGGTTCTGCCCGCACACCCGCAGCACGTTGCCGGAGATGCCCCCCGCCGCGTCGGAGGCGAGGAACGCGATCGCCTCGGCCACATCGAGCGGAAGCCCGCCCTGCTGGAGCGAGTTCAGGCGCCGGGCCACCTCGCGGGTCGCGAAGGGGATCTTGGCCGTCATCTCGGTCTCGATGAACCCAGGGGCCACGGCGTTCGCCGTCCCGCCGGAGGCGGCGAGCCGGGCCGCGGTGGAGCGGACCATCCCGATGACGCCGGCCTTCGAGGCCGCGTAGTTCGTCTGGCCGCGGTTGCCCGCGATCCCCGAGGTGGACGCGACCGAGACGATGCGGAACCCCTCGCCCAGCCGGCCGGAGCCGAGCAGCGCGTCGTCGATGCGCAGCTGGGCCGCGATGTTCACGGCGATGACCGAGTCCCAGCGCCCGGCGTCCATGTTGGCCAGGAGCTTGTCCCGGGTGATGCCGGCGTTGTGCACGAGGATGTCGAGGGCGCCGTGCCGGCCGAGGGCGTGCTCGAGGATCCGCTCGCCGGCCTCGGGCTTGGTGATGTCGAGCTGGAGGGCGGTGCCGCGGACCTCGTTGGCGACCTTCGCGAGGGAGTCGCCGGCCGCGGGCACGTCCACGACGACGAGCCGGGCCCCGTCGCGGGCGAGGGTCCGCGCGATGGCCGCGCCGATCCCCCGCGCGGCCCCGGTGACCACTGCAACCTTTCCGGCGAGGGGCTTCTCGGGATCTGCGGGCAGCTCCCCCTTGGCCGTGCCGACGGTCAGGAACTGGCCGTCGACGAAGGCGGACCGCCCGGAGAGCAGGAAGCGCAGCGCCCCGAGCGCGCTGGGGGCGTCCGCCCCGACGCCCTCGGCGAGCAGGATGCCGTTGCCGGTCGCACCGCTGCGCAGCTCCTTGGCCAGCGAGCGCAGGATGCCGTCCACGCCGGCCCGGGCGGCGGCGAGCGCCGGCTCGTCCGCGGAAGAGGACCGCCGCGAGACCGTGACGACGCGCGCGTTCGGGGCCAGCGAGCGCAGGGCGCGGCCGGCGGCGAGGATCGGCGCGGACAGGTCCTCGGGCCGGGCCACCGTGTCGAGCGCGAGCACGATCCCGCCGAGCTTCGCCCCCGCTCCCCTCCCGGTGCCGGCCGAGGCGGCGGGCGAGGCGGACGACGCCGGCGAGGCACCGGCGTCGTGCGTCCCACCGTCGGCGGGGACCACGGCGGGGACCCTGAGCACCTCGACGTCCCAGCCCTTCAGCGCCGTCTCGAGGGCGTCCGCCCCGGCGCCGGCGCCGATGAGCAGGACGGGCCCGGGCACGAGCGGCGCGCCTGGCTCGTAGCGGCGCAGGGCCACGGGCTGCGGGAGCCCGAGGCGCTTGGCGAGGTCCCGGCCCCAGCCGCGCGAGACGAAGTCGGTGTACTTGTCAGCCATCCCTGTCCCCTTCCCCTGCCTCAGCGTCCCTCGAGGACGGCGACGACGCCCATGCCGCCGGCCGCGCAGACGGAGATGAGCCCGCGGGCCGGCCGGCCGAGGTCGCCGGCGGCGGTGCGCTCGTGGAGCTGCTTGGCCAGGCTCGCGACGATGCGGCCGCCGGTCGCGGCGAAGGGGTGGCCGGCGGCGAGCGAGGAGCCGTTGACGTTGAGCTTGGCGCGGTCCACCTTGCCGAAGGCGCCGTCGAGACCGAGGCGCTCGCGGCAGAAGTCGGCGTCCTCCCACGCGGCGAGGGTCGCGAGCACGGTGCCGGCGAAGGCCTCGTGGATCTCGAAGTAGTCGATGTCCTCGAGCGTCAGGCCGAGGCGGCCGAGCAGGCGCGGCACCGCGAACACCGGCGCCATGAGGAGGCCGTCCTTGCCGTGCACGAAATCCACGGCCGCGGCCTCGCCGTCCACGATGTCGGCGAGGATGGGAAGGTCTCGCTCGGCGGCCCAGTCCTCGGAGGCGAGCAGCACGGTCGAGGCGCCGTCTGTGAGCGGGGTCGAGTTCCCCGCGGTCATGCTGGCCCCGGAGCCGAGCTGGCGGCCGAAGACCGGCGAGAGCTTGCCGAGCTTCTCCATCGAGGTGTCGGCGCGCAGGTTCGAGTCCTTCGTGAGGCCGCGGTACGGGGTCACGAGGTCGTCGAAGAATCCGCGCTCATAGGCCGCGGCCAGGTTGCGGTGGGACGCGAGCGCCAGCTCGTCCTGGGCCTCGCGGGTGATGCTCCACTGTTTGGTGGTCAGGGCCTGGTGCTCGCCCATGGACAGGCCGGTGCGGGGCTCGTTGGTGCCCGGCGCCATGGGCGCGAGGTCCTTGGGGCGCAGCTTCGAGACGGCCTTGAGCTTCTGCTGGAGGGTCTTGGCGCGGCTGAGCTCGAGGATCACATCGCGCAGGCCCTCGCTGACCACGATCGGGGCGTCCGAGGCGGAGTCGACGCCGCCGGCGATCGCCGAGTCGAGACGGCCGAGCTTGATCTTGTCCGAGAGCTGGAGGACGGTCTCGAGGCCTGTCGCGCAGGCCTGCTGCACGTCGTAGGCCGGGGTCTCCGGGCGCAGGGCCGAGCCGAGGACGGACTCCCGGGTGAGGTTGAAGTCGCGGCTGTGCTTGAGGACCGCGCCCGCGGCGACCTCGCCGATCTGCTCGTCCTGCAGGCCGAAGCGGGCCACGAGCCCGTCGATCGCGGCGATGAGCATGTCCTGGTTAGAGGTCCGGGTGTAGGCGCCGTTGGCCCGCGCGAACGGGATGCGGTTGCCGCCGACGACGACGGCCTTGCGGATGCCGGGCGAGGAAGAGGTGGGCATAGCGTCCTCCGGTCGAGAGCTGTGATCTGAATTACCGATACCTAGCGTACCTGATACGCTGAGTACCGTGAACCAATCCACCGCGAATGACGCCGCGCCCTCACCCGGCGTCGACGGCCGCACCGCACGCTGGGCGAGCCACCGCGAGGAACGGCGGGCCGACCTCGTCCGCGCGGCGCGCCGGGCCGTGCACCGGCTCGGCCCGGACGTGCCCATGGAGGACATCGCTGCCGCGGCCGGCACGTCGAAGTCCGTCTTCTACCGGTACTTCCGGGACAAGGCCGGCCTGCAGGCCGCCATGGGCTCCCTCGTCCTGGCGCAGATGCAGGAGCGCATCGGAGCAGCGGCCGCCGCCGCGCAGACGCCCTACGAGGGGCTGCGGGCCATGGTCGCCGCCTACCTCGGCATGGCCGCGCGCTCGCCGCACGTGTACGAGTTCGTCACGCGGGTCCCGGCGGACCCGGACCGCGCCTTCGGCAGCTTCTTCGATGCCGTGGGGTCGATGATCCAGGCCCCCATGGCCCGGTACCTCGGCCCCGCCGCCTCCGCGACGCTCGACTACTGGCCCCCCGCCGCGATCGGCCTCGTCCGCGCCGCCGGCGAGCGCTGGCTCACCGCCGCGCCGTCCGACCACAAGCCCTCCCTCGACGACATGGCAGGCCTGATCGCCGACTGGCTCTTCGCGGGAATCGCCGCCCAGGCGGCCGTTCCCGTCGGATCAGCCGCCGACGCCGACCGCAGGCAGGCCCCACCCCTTCCACCACAGGAGACACGATGACCCACCAGACCACTGGCCTCTCCACCTCCCCCTCCGCCTCCGCCGAGGCGGAGACGGACGTTGCCGACCTCGAGCAGTCGCCGAAGATCGACGTCGCCGCGCTGGGCGATCTGCTGCTGGGCACCTGGGCCGACGTGCGCCGGCAGGCGCGCGAGCTCGCCGCCCGCCCCGAGCTGCACAAGCTCGAGGGACTGACCCACACCGAGCACCGCGAGCGCGTCTTCGGCCAGCTCAAGTACCTCGTGGACCACCGCGCCATCCAGCGGGCCTTCCCGAAGGCGCTCGGCGGGGAGGACAACCACGGCGGCAACATTGCCGGCTTCGAGGAGCTCGTCACGGCCGACCCGTCGCTGCAGATCAAGTCCGGCGTGCAGTGGGGCCTGTTCGGCGCCGCCGTCCTGCACCTCGGCACCACCGAGCACCATGCCAAGTGGCTCCCGGACATCATGGACCTCACGGTGCCGGGCGCCTTCGCCATGACCGAGATCGGCCACGGCTCCGACGTCGCGAGCATCGGCACCACCGCCACCTACGACCCTGAGACCGGCGAGTTCGTCCTCAACACCCCGTTCCGGGCCGCGTGGAAGGAGTACCTCGGCAACGCGGCCAAGGACGGCATCGCCGCCGTGGTGTTCGCCCAGCTCATCACCCGCGGCGTCAACCACGGCGTCCACGCCTTCTACGTCCCCATCCGCGACCCCCAGACCAAGGAGTGCCTGCCCGGCGTCTCGAGTGAGGACGACGGCATCAAGGGCGGACTCAACGGCATCGACAACGGCCGGCTGGCGTTCGACCACGTGCGCATCCCGCGCACCAACCTGCTCAACCGCTACGGGGACGTGGCGGAGGACGGCACCTACAGCTCGCCCATCGCCACCCCGGGCCGGCGCTTCTTCACGATGCTCGGCACCCTGGTGCAGGGCCGCGTCTCGCTCGACGGCGCCGCCGTCGCCGCCTCCAAAGTGGGCCTCACGGCCGCCATCCGGTACGCCGCCGAGCGCCGCCAGTTCAACGCCTCCTCGGACACCGCCGAGGAGGTGCTGCTGGACTACCAGCGCCACCAGCGCCGCCTCTTCCCCCTGCTCGCCGCGACCTACGCGATGAGCTTCGCCCACGAGGAGCTCCTGGCGAAGTTCGACGGCGTGTTCTCCGGCGCGCAGGACACGGACGAGGACCGGCAGGACCTCGAGACGCTGGCCGCGGCCCTCAAGCCCCTGTCCACGTGGCACGCGCTCACCACGCTCCAGGAGTGCCGCGAGGCGTGCGGGGGCTCCGGGTTCATGATCGAGAACCGCTTCGCGTCCCTGCGCGCGGACCTCGACATCTACGTGACCTTCGAGGGCGACAACAACGTGCTGCTGCAGCTCGTGGCCAAGCGGCTCCTGAACGACTACGCCAAGGAGTTCCGCACGATGAACGTCGGGGCGCTGGCGAAGTTCGCGCTCGGGCAGGCCCGCGGCGTGGCCCTCAAGACGGGCCTGGGCGCGGTGGCGCAGTTCGTGGCCGACTCCGGCCGCGCGCAGCGCTCCGCCCTCGCGCTGCGCGACCCCGACATGCAGCGGCTCCTGCTGGCCGAGCGGGTCCAGACCATGGTGGCGCAGGCCGCGCAGGCCCTCGCCGGGGCCACCAAGCTCCCCCAGGCCGAGGCCGCCGCCCGCTTCAACGCCCACCAGAACGAGCTCATCGAGGCCGCCCGCGCCCACGGCGAGCTGCTCCAGTGGGAGGCATTCACCGAGGCCCTGGAGAAGGTCGAGGACCCGGGCACCCAGCAGATCCTCACCTGGCTGCGCGACCTGTTCGGCCTGACCCTCATCGAGGCGCACCTCGAGTGGTACCTCATGAACGGACGGCTCTCCATGCAGCGCGGGCGCACCGTGGGCGAGTACATCAACCGGCTGCTCGCCCGGCTGCGCCCGCACGCCCTCGACCTGGTCGAGGCGTTCGGCTACACGCAGGACCACCTCCGGGCCACCGTCGCGAGCGGAATCGAGGCCCGCCGGCAGGAGGAGGCCGCGGCCTACTACGCCGCGCAGCGCGCCTCGGGCGAGGCGCCCGCCAAGGAGAAGGACCTCAAGAAGTAGGTCCCTTCCCCCTCCCCGCGGCCGGGTCTAGCCTGAAGGCAGGACCCGGCCGCACCGGTGCCCGGGGCACGTCAGGAGGAATCCATGGTCGAGGGATGGGGCCGCAGGGGCCCGTGGGACATGATGCCGGAGGGCATGCGCAGGTTCGGGTTCCCCGAACAGTTCAAGCGCTTCGTCGACGAGTGGGAGACGACGTGGCTGCGCACCGAGCAGTTCCGCGACGGCGACTACCTCGTGGTGCGCGCCGAGCTGCCGGGGATCGACCCCGAGCGGGACGTCGAGGTCACGGTCCAGGACTCGACCCTCTCGATCAAGGCCGAGCGGCGCGAGGACACGGCCAACCGCACCAGGGGCGGGTACCGCAGCGAGTTCCGCTACGGCTCGTATGCGCGGACCGTAGACCTCCCGCGCGGCGCGCGCGGCGAGGACGTCAGGGCGAGCTACCACGACGGCGTCCTCGAGGTGCGGGTTCCCGTCGCCCCGGAGGCCGGGCCCGGGCCCACCAAGGTCAACGTGAGCCGGGACTGAATCCCGACGCCACGGCTGCAGGCACAGCGACGGCGGCGACGCTCCCCTCGCGGGGTGCGCCGCCGCCGTCGTGCGCTCGCTTCTCGCCTCCAGCCTACGCGAGTACCGACCGGTAGACCTCGAGGGTGGTCTCGGCGATGCTCTCCCACGAGAAGTTCGCCTCGGCCCGGACGCGGCCGGCCTCGCCCATGGCGCGGGCCCTGTCCGGGTCGGCCACGACCTCGGTGAGCGCCGCCGCGAAGTCGGCCACGAACTTCTCCGAGTCCAGCGGCGTGCCGGTACCGTCGCTGACCTGCTCGATCGGGACGAGCAGGCCAGTGTTGCCGTGGTCGACGACCTCGGGGATCCCGCCGGTGGCGGTGGCCACGACCGCCGCGCCGCACGCCATGGCCTCGAGGTTCACGATCCCGAGGGGCTCGTAGATGCTGGGGCACGCGAACGCCGTCGCGTGGCTGAGGACCTGGATGAGCTCGGCGCGCGGGAGCATCCGCTCGATGAGGACCACGCCCTCCCGCTCGGCGCGCAGGCCGTCGATCAGCGCGGCCGTCTCGGCCGCGAGCTCCGGGGTGTCCGCGGCCCCGAGGCAGAGGACGAGCTGGACGTCCGCGGGGAGCTTCGACGCCGCGCGCAGGAGGTATGGCACGCCCTTCTGGCGCGTGTTGCGGCCCACGAACACGACCGAGGGCTTCGCCGGGTCGATCCCGAGGCCGGCCAGGTGCTCGGTGCCCTCGTCGCGGCCCCACAGCGAGACGTCGATGCCGTTGTGGACCACCTTGACCTTCGCCGGGTCCACCTCCGGGTAGCAGCGCAGGATGTCGGCGCGCATGCCGTGCGAGACGGCGATGATGGCATCCGCAGCCTCATAGGCCGTCTTCTCCACCCAGGACGAGAGGCGGTAGCCGCCACCGAGCTGCTCCGCCTTCCACGGGCGGAGGGGCTCGAGGCTGTGCGCCGAGAGCACGTGCGGGATGCCGTGCATGAGCGAGGCGAGGTGTCCCGCCATGTTCGCGTACCACGTGTGCGAATGGACGAGGTCGGCGCCGGCGACGTCGGGCACGATGCCGAGGTCGATCCCGAGGGTCTGGAGCGCGGCGTTGGCGTCGGAGAGGTACTCCGGGACCTGGTACGAGGTGACCGCCGCCCCGTTGACCTCGGCCTCGCGGGGGGCTCCGAAGGCATGGACATGCAGGTCCACCTCCCGGGCGAGGACCCTGCTGAGCTCGGCCACATGCACCCCAGCGCCGCCGTAGATCTCCGGGGGGAATTCCTTGGTCACAATGTCGATTCGCACGGTTTCAACGTAGTCGGTCATTGGAACCTGAACTAGTGTGAAGGGGACCGCGTTTCGCATCCGCGGAGGCCGGGAAAACTGGTCTTGAACGAGAGATGACGGGGGTTGCGCAGTGGCAGCGAAGAAGGTATTAGCGATCGTCCTCGCAGGTGGGGAGGGCAAGCGGCTGATGCCCCTGACGGCTGACCGGGCCAAGCCCGCAGTGCCGTTCGCCGGAGGGTACCGGCTCATCGATTTCGCGATGTCGAATCTCGTGAATTCCGGCTACCTGCAGATTGTGGTGCTGACGCAGTACAAGTCGCACTCCTTGGACAGGCACGTTTCAGAGACGTGGAGGCTCTCCCCCCAGCTGGGCAACTACGTGGCGTCCGTGCCCGCCCAGCAGCGCGTCGGGAAGAGCTGGTTCCTGGGCAGCGCCAACGCGATCTACCAGTCCCTGAACCTCATCTACGACGCCCAGCCCGAGATTGTGGTCGTGGTCGGCGCCGACCACGTGTACCGGATGGACTTCGAGCAGATGGTGGCCTCGCACGTGGCCTCCGGCGCCAAGGCGACCGTTGCCGCGGTCCGCCAGCCGCTGGACATGGCCAACCAGTTCGGCGTCATCGAGACGGACTCCTCCAAGCCGTCCATGATCTCCGCGTTCGTCGAGAAGCCGGCAACGACGCCGGGGCTGCCCGACGATCCCGAGCAGTTCCTGGCCTCGATGGGCAACTACGTCTTCGACGCCGATGCCCTCGTCGAGGCGCTCAAGAGCGACGCCGAGCGGCTCGACACGAAGCACGACATGGGCGGGGACATCATCCCCTACTTCGTGGACCGCGGCGAGGCAGGCGTCTACGACTTCACCAAGAACGAGATCCCGGGTGCCACGGAACGCGACCGCACCTACTGGCGCGACGTCGGCACCCTGGACTCGTTCTACGACGCCCACATGGACCTGATCTCCCCGCTGCCGGTGTTCAACCTCTACAACTCCCGGTGGCCGATCTACACCCACCAGAGCGTCTCGCCGCCGGCGAAGTTCGTCCGCGGCGAGGGCGGCACCGTCGGCATCGCGCTCGACTCCCTCGTCTCCAGCGGCGTGGTCATCACCGGCGGCATCGTCGAGGGGTCCGTGATCTCGCACGACGTCCGGGTCAACTCCGCCGCGCGCGTCCTCGACTCGGTCATCATGGACGGAGTCCAGATCGGGGCCGGGGCCGTGGTGAACCGGGCCATCGTCGACAAGAACGTCGTGGTGCCCCCGGGCGCGACAATCGGGGTGGACGAGAAGCTCGACCGGCGCCGCGGCTTCGAGGTGACCGCCTCGGGGATCACGGTCCTCGCCAAGGGCCAGCTCGTCCCCGAGCCCGACGCGGACGAACGCCGCCTCGCCGCAGCCTGGCTGTCGAAGATGCCGACCGCCCTCGAGGACGTCGCCGCGGAGATGCCCGAGGTCGCCGAGAAGATCCAGGAGCGTCACGCCACGGCCGCGGCCCAGGCCGCCGCCGGTGACGGCATCGCCGACGGCGCGTCCTCGCCGTCGTCCGCGTCCCGCCGCTCCGCGGTCTGAACCGCCCGCGCCAACCTGGCCGACGGCGCGGGGCCCGCAGCCCGGGCCCCGCGCCGCTGCGCGCGCACCGTAGAATGGGAAGCCATGAGCTCCCCTGATATGCCCGCCGAACTGACCCCTGAGGAGATCCAGGCCGCCCTCAAGGTGCTCGGCACGATCCACACGTACGACGAGGAGCACCCGGACTACGTGGCCGTGCGGCGCGCCACGGGCAAGATGTTCAAGGCGCACCGCCGCTTCACGCGCACCCAGAAGCGCGATGCGATCGCCGAGGCGGACAGGGCCGTCATCGCGCAGACCGCGACCGCCGCGCCGGACCGGATCGACGACGAGACGAAGGGCAACAAGCTCGCATCCTCCGCGACCGGCGAGATCGCGGGGCACCTCCTCCGCTCGCGGCCGTGCTACATCTGCAAGCAGCACTACACCCAGGTGGATGCGTTCTACCACCAGCTGTGCCCCGAGTGCGCCGCCATGAGCCACGCCAAGCGCGATGCGCGCACGGACCTGACGGGGCGGCGGGCGCTGCTCACCGGCGGCCGGGCGAAGATCGGCATGTACATTGCCCTGCGGCTCCTCCGCGACGGCGCGCACACCACCATCACGACCCGCTTCCCGAAGGACGCAGCCCGCCGGTTCGCCGCGATGGAGGACTCCGCCGAGTGGCTCGACCGGCTCACGATCGTGGGCATCGACCTGCGCGACCCGTCCCAGGTCATCTCGCTCGCTGACGCGCTCGACGCCGCGGGGTCGCTCGACATCATCATCAACAACGCCGCCCAGACGGTGCGCCGCTCCGGGAACGCGTACAAGCCCCTTGTGGACGCCGAGTCCGAGCCGCTGCCGGCGGCGCTGCTCCCGGGCAACGGGGGTCCCGAGCTGCTCACGTTCGGGCACGCGCACGACAAGCACCCGCTCTCGATCGCGGGGTCCGTGGCCGAGCACCCTGCGCTCGCGGGCGACGCCGTGACCGCCCTCGCGCTCTCGACCGGCTCCGCGTCGCTGGACCGGATCGCCGCGGGGACCGCGATCGACGCCGGCGGCCTAGTTCCGGACCTCGCGGCGATCAATTCGTGGACCCAGGTCGTGGACCAAGTGGACCCGCTCGAGATGCTCGAGGTGCAGCTGTGCAACGTCACGGCGCCGTTCCTCCTCGTCTCGAGGCTGCGGCCCGCCATGCGACGTTCGACCGCGCGGCGCAAGTACGTGGTCAACGTCTCCGCGATGGAGGGCCAGTTCGGGCGCAAGTACAAGGGGCCGGGGCACCCGCACACGAACATGGCCAAGGCGTCCCTGAACATGATGACCCGCACGTCCGCTGGCGAGATGTTCGAGACGGACAGGATCCTCATGACGGCCGTCGACACGGGCTGGATCACCGACGAGAGGCCGCACTACACCAAGGTGCGGCTCGCCGATGAGGGCTTCCACGCGCCGCTGGACCTCGTTGACGGCGCCGCCCGCGTGTACGATCCGATCGTCATGGGCGAGGCAGGGACCGATCTGTACGGGGTGTTCCTGAAGGACTACCGGCCCAGCCCGTGGTGACCTGGGCTCACTTCTGCTCCTGGGCGGCTGCGCTCCGCTGAGCCTCTGCCCCGTTGAGGGGTCTCTGGCACCCGCCTGAGGGGTCTCTGGCACCCGCTTGAGGGGTCTCTGGCAGTCGGCGAAGTGCAGCGACTCAGGCCGCTCTTGCCGCCAGGAGAATCCTCAGCTCGCGCCGCACACGGGCGAAGTCATCGTGCAGATCCTCGGCCCCCGCGTAGATGAGGCCCCAGCCCCTGCGCCGGAAGGCGGTATCCCGGCGCGCATCGCTCAGTCGCTGCTGAGGCTCCTGATGGTGGACGCCTTCGTAGTGGATGCCGATGCGTTCTCGATGGTAGCCAATGTCAGCCGTAGGCGATCTCAGGTCGTCCGGGTTGAGCTTGATCTGAAGCTGCGGCTCTGGGAACCCGTGGGCCACGAGACTGAGCCTCAGCATGGTCTCCGGCACGGAGTCGGAGCCGACCCGCATGTCAATGAGGGCTTCTTTGCACTTCCCGACCCCTTTGACCTTCGGATGCGCCCTGAGAAGCCGGGCGAGGGACGCCTTCGTCTCGTAGGGAGCACTGCGGCCCTCGAACTCCGGCCGAGGACTTCGGATCAGCTGGTCGCCGAGCGCAACCAACGAGGCGACGCTCAGTTCATGACCCAGGTCCAGCCACGTCCGGCCCCGACTCGTCAGCCGGATCCCCTCGCGGACCACCACCTCCCCCTCGAGGATCCGCACTCGATGCCCCACCACCTTGGGCCGCCGGACCCTCGGCAGGTGGGACGGCTTGCTCAGGTGAACGCACGAGTGGTCGTCCATCCAGGGCGGTAGCCACAGACCATCCAACGCACCCGCCGTGCGATGCGACGCCCAGGCATCCGGGTTGAGGTCAAGATGCGCGCGAACCAAGCTGTCCAGAACGGGCGGACCGGCGTGGGGAACGAAGATTCCGCGACTGATCTGACGGATGTCCTCGATCCGCAGGTCCGCTGCGCTGAGACCGCGGGCCTTCGCCTCACTTGCGGAGAACGGCCGCAGGATGAGGCTCTCGCGGGGCGTCTGTCCACTCATGGCCCCATGCTGGCACAAGTCCTCGAGGAGGATCTCAAGTTATCCACAGGCGGCCGCCACAGACCCCACAACCGGGCGCCACAGACCCCACAACCCGGCGCCAGAGACCCCACAAACGGGGGCGGGGCAAGCGGGGGCGGGGCAAGCGCGGCGCGGGAGGGGTTGGGTCAGGCGAGGCGGGTGATCTCCACGCCGACGTCGAGGTGGGAGCCGCCGCCGCCCGAGAGGATGCCCTTGAGCGGGGGCACGTCCCGGTAGTCGCGTCCGCGGGCCACGGTCACATGGAAGTCGCCGGCCGGCTTGTGGTTGGTGGGGTCCCACGAGCGCCACTCGCCGTCCCACCACTCGAGCCACGCGTGGGACTGGCCGGCGACGACCTCGCCGATGTCCGCGCTCGAGCGCGGGTGCAGGTAGCCGGAGATGTAGCGGGCGGGGATGCCGAGGCTGCGCAGCGAGCCAATCGCGAGGTGTGCGAGGTCCTGGCAGACCCCCTCGCGCTGGTTCCAGGCCTGCTCGGCGTCCGTCGTCACGGCCGTGGAGCCGGGCCTGTAGCGCATCTCGCCCCGCAGCCAGTCGAACACGGCGTGGGCGGCGCGGTGCGGGTCGAGGCCGTCGACGATCCCCGGGAGCGTCCCGAGGACCTCGTTCCCTGGGCCGGACAGCCGGGACTGCGGCAGCCAGTCGCTGAACTGGTCCTCGAGCTCGGGGCTGCGCAGCCGGTCCCAGGCGACGATGTCGCCCTCGGCCGGCACGCGCTCGACCCGGTGCACCTCGACCGTGGTCGAGGAGACGACCTCGAGGAACTCGTGCGGGAGCTGCATGTCGAAGGCAGTCACGCGGGTGCCCCAGTAGTCCTTGTAGGAGCTCACCGCGGCCTGCGTGGGGGTGACGCGGACCTGCGACTCGAGCACCACCTGCTGCGGCTCGGTCAGCGGCGTCATGCGCGCCTCGTTGTACGAGAGGGTCACGCGCCGGTTGTACCGGTACGCGGTGTGGTGCAGGATCCTCAGCCTGGTCATGAAACCTCTCCCACCCAGGCCTGCTCGTCGGCCCTGTTGAAGTACTTGCGCGAGACCGCGTCGGACGTCTGGGCCACGGCCTTCTGGACCCGTTCCATGTGCTCGGGGAGCTCGACCATCAGGTCGTCCGTGCGGTGGAACTCGAGGAACGTGCGGGCCTGGCCGACGATGCGGCGCGCGTCGTTGATGAACCCAACCCGGGTGTCCGAGGGGTCGAGCTTCGCGAGCGCGTCGTCGGCGTCGCGCAGCGCGTACACGATGGAGCGCGGGAACAGCCGGTCCATGAGGAGGAACTCGGCGGCGTGGCGCTCGTCGAAGGCGGTGCGGCGGGTGCGCAGGAACGACTCGTACGCGCCGGCGCAGCGGAGCATGTTGACCCACGACATCCCCGCCGTGTGCACCTCGCGGGTCGAGAGCATGCGCGCGGTCATGTCCGCCCGCTCGAGCGAGCGGCCCAGCACGAGGAACAGCCAGCCCTCGTCATGGCTCATCGTGGTGTCGGCGAGGCCGCGGACCATCGCCGTGCGCTCGAGGACCCAGTTGCAGAAGCGGTAGGTGCCCACCACGTCCTTGCGGTGCTGGCTGAGGCCGTAGTACGTGGTGTTGAGGCACTCCCACAGGCTCGAGGAGACGGTCTCGCGGGCGCGCCGGGCGTTCTCGCGCGCGGCCGCGAGCGAGCCGGCGATGCTCGTGGCGTTCGTGCGGTCGAAGGCGAGGGACTGGAGCAGGTCTGGCAGCCCGAACTCGTCCGCGTCGGACCGCGAGCCCATGACGCCGAGGAGCTCCTGGGCGACGCTGCGCTGGTCGGCGGCGGGCAGGTGGTTGAGCCTTTCGAGGTGCACGTCCAGGATGCGGGCAGTGCCGTCGGCCCGCTCGACATAGCGGCCGATCCAGAACAGGGATTCAGCGATGCGGCTGAGCACGTCGTCCTCCTCGAGGGGTCGTGGTGCGGGCGGGAATGGAGCTGGCGGGGCTGGCCGGCCGACGGCGCAAGGTCACTGCTGCTGCTCGGCCTGGCGGTCGCGCCAGTTGCTCTCGACCGGCCACACGCTCGTGCGCTCCCGAATGCTGATCGAGTGCCGGGGCTCCGCCTCGACGGGGACGTCCGGGGACTGGGCGAGCACCCACGTGTCCTTCGACCCGCCGCCCTGGCTCGAGTTGACGATGAGGGAGCCCTCCTTGAGCGCCACCCGGGTGAGACCGCCGGGCAGGACCCACACGTCGTCGCCGTCGTTGAGCGCGAACGGGCGCAGGTCGACGTGGCGCGGCCCGAAACGGTCTCCGGAGAGCGTCGGGACGGTGGAGAGCTGCAGCACGGGCTGGGCGATCCATCCGCGGGGATCGGCGAGGACCCGCTTGCGGAGCGTGTCCAGCTCCTCGCGCGTGGCGCTCGGGCCGATGACAAGGCCCTTGCCGCCCGAGCCGTCGACGGGCTTGACGACGAGCTCGTCGAGGCGGTCGAGGACCTCCTCGCGCGCGTCGTCCTCCTCGAGCCGGTAGGTGTCCACATTGGCCACGATCGGCTCCTCGCCGAGGTAGTAGCGGATCAGGTCCGGGACGTAGGAGTAGACGAGCTTGTCGTCCGCGACGCCGTTGCCCACGGCGTTCGCGATCGTGACGCCGCCGGCCCGGGCCGCGTTGACCAGGCCGGGGCAGCCGAGCATCGAGTCGGAGCGGAACTGCAGCGGATCGAGGAAGTCGTCGTCGATGCGCTTGTAGATGACGTCCACGCGCTGCTCGCCCGCCGTGGTGCGCATGTACACGCGGTTCCCGCGGCAGATCAGGTCGCGGCCCTCGACGAGCTCCACGCCCATGAGGCCGGCGAGCAGGGTGTGCTCGAAGTACGCCGAGTTGTAGACGCCGGGGGTCAGGACCACCACGGTCGGCTCCTCCACGCCGGCGGGGGCGGTCTTGCGCAGGGTCGAGAGCAGCCGGCGGGGGTATTCCTCGACGGGGCGGATGGGCTGCTGGCTGAAGACCTCGGGCAGGCCCTTGGCCATGGCTCGGCGGTTCTCGAGCACGTAGCTCACGCCGGAGGGGACGCGGACGTTGTCCTCGAGGACGCGGAACGTGCCGGCGGCGTCGCGCACGATGTCGATGCCCGAGATGTGCACCCGGACCCCGCCCGCGGGCTCGAAGCCGTGCACCTGGCGGTGGAAGTGCTTGCTCGTGGTGATCAGCCGGCGCGGGACCACGCCGTCGGCGACGACTGCCATCTTCGAGTACACGTCGTTGAGGAACGCCTCGAGGGCGCGGACGCGCTGGGCGACGCCCCGCTCGAGGACGTCCCACTCGCCGGCGGAGATGATGCGCGGGACGAGGTCGAGCGGGAACGGCCGCTCCTCCCCCGCGTAGTCGAACGTGACCCCCTTGTCGAGGAAGGTGCGCGCCATCGAATCGGCGCGGGAGGTCACGTCGGTCAGGTCGAGTCCCGCGAGCGCCTGCGCGAGATGGCCGTAGCTGGGCCGCGCCGCCTGGCGGGGGGCGAACATCTCGTCGTACGCGCCGGTACGTTCGGCGGCGACGGAGTAGTCCTCGAAGAGATCCGACATAGGGAACAGCTTTTCACCAATCCGGCCCGGGCGCATATCGGGTCCCCGGACCCGGCGATTTCGGCCTGGCGCCTGCCCTCCACTGCCCCGTCCGGGCGCGGTGGGCGCCGGCCGGGGCATGGTTGAATGGGCCGTGTGCCAACTCACAACCTGAGCCGCGACGAGGCCGCCGGGCGCGCTGGGCTGCTCGCCGTCGAGTCGTACCACGTCACCCTCGACCTCCGCGCTGCGGCCGATCCCGCCGCCACGGCCTTCCCGACGACGAGCGTCATCGAGTTCCGCGCCGTGGCCGGCGCAGAGACCTTCGCGGACTTCCTCGGGGAGTCCGTGGACCGCCTGGTCCTCAACGGACGCACCCTCGATCCGGCCTCCGCCTACGACGGCGCGCGGATCCTCCTCACGGGCCTGGCCGACCACAACCGGCTCGAGGTCGCCGGGCACGCGCGGTACTCGCGCAGCGGCGAGGGCCTCCACCGCTTCGTGGACCCGGCCGACGGCGAGACCTACCTGTACACCCAGTGCGAGCCCGCGGACGCCCGCCGGTACTTCGCCAACTTCGAGCAGCCCGACCTGAAGGCTGGCTTCGCGTTCACGGTGCTCGCGCCGTCGTCGTGGGTGGTCAGCGCGAACGGCGGGGCGACGGCGGAGGCCGTCCCGCTCGACGACCACCCCGCCGCGGCGCGCTGGGAGTTCGCCCCCACGCCTCCCATGCCCACCTACCTCGCGGCGGTGCTCGCCGGCCCGTACCACCGCGCGTCGGATGCCTGGACCGGGACGACGCGCGAGGGCGGGACCCTCACGGTGCCGCTCGCGGCCTACTGCCGGGCGTCCCTCGCCGAGCACTTCGATGCGGAACGGATCTTCGACCTCACCAGGCGCGGCCTCGATTTCTACCACTCGGTCTTCTCCCCCGCCTACCCCTGGGGCAAGTACGAGCAGGCGTTCGTGCCCGAGTACAACCTCGGCGCGATGGAGAACCCCGGGCTCGTGACCTTCACGGAGCAGTACGTGTTCGCCTCCCGCGCCGCCGACTCCCAGTACGAGGGCCGCGCCAACACGCTCCTGCACGAGATGGCGCACATGTGGTTCGGCGACCTCGTGACCATGCGCTGGTGGGACGACCTGTGGCTCAAGGAGTCGTTCGCCGAGTACATGGGCACCCTCGCCGTGGACCGGGCGACCGGCTTCAGGACGTCCTGGGTGAACTTCGCCAACCGGCGCAAGGCCTGGGCCTACCTCCAGGACCAGCTGCCCACGACCCATCCGATCGTCGCCGACATCACCGACCTCGAGGCCGCGGAGCAGAACTTCGACGGGATCACCTACGCCAAAGGCGCCTCCGTGCTCAAGCAGCTCGTGGCGTATGTGGGCGAGGACGCGTTCCTGGCCGCCGCCCGCGACTACTTCGCCCGGCACTCCTATGGCAACACGACGCTCGCCGACCTCCTCGGCGCGCTAGAGCGGTCCTCGGGGCGGCCCCTGCAGGACTGGGCCGCGGCGTGGCTCCAGACCGCCGGGCTGCCGGTGCTCGAGCCGCTCGTCGAGCACGCCTCGGAGGACGACGGCGGGCGGCTCGCCCGGGTGGCCATCCGGCAGCGTGCCACGGACCCGGTCACGGGAGCAGAGGCGCCGCGGCCCCACCGACTCAAGGTCGGCCTCTACTCGCGCACGGCCTCGGGGGCCATCGAGCGCTCGGCGAGCGTCGAGGTGGACCTGCCGGCCGACGCGTCCGGCGGCGTGACCGAGGTGCCGGAGCTCGCGGGGCGCCCGGTCCCCGATCTCCTCCTCGTCAACGACGAGGACCTGACGTACGCCAAGGTGCGCCTCGACCCGCGCTCGGAGGCGACCGTCCGGGACGCCCTCGGCGACATCGCGGACCCGCTCGCGCGGGCCCTCGCCTGGACGGCGCTGTGGCATGCCACGCGCGACGGCGAGACGCCCGCCGCGGACTACGTGCGCGCCGTCGAGCGCTTCGCGCGGGCCGAGACCACGGTCGGCGTGCAGCTGACGGTGCTCGACAACGCCCGGACCGCGATCGAGCGGTACACCCACCCGGAGGGCCGCGGCGCCCTGCGGGAGGACTACCTCGCGGTCGTCGCCCGCGCGCTGCGGGCCGCCGAGCCCGGCTCCGACCAGCAGCTCGCGTGGGCCCGGGCGCTCGCGGCGGGCAGCAGGCACGGCGGCGGGCAGCATGCGATGCTCCGGGCGCTCGTGGACGGCGCCGAGACACTCTCCGGCCTCGCCGTGGACCAGGACCTGCGCTGGTCCCTGTGGCAGGCCCTCGCCGCCCAGGGCCGCGCGACCGCCGCGGAGCTGGACGCGGAACTCGCCCGGGACCGCACCGCCAAGGGCAGCGTGGGGCACGCCCTCGCCATGGCGGCCCGGCCCGATCCCGCGGTCAAGGAGGATGCGTGGCGCGCCGCCGTCGACGGCCACGGACTCTCCAACGACCTCCTCGGCGCCACCGTCGCCGGCTTCATGCTCGGCCCGGAGGAGCTGCGGCAGCCGTTCCTGGACCGCTACTTCTCGATGCTCACACGGGTCTGGGAGGAGCGGTCGCAGGAGATCGCGACGCGCCTCGTCGACGGCCTCTACCCGGCGGGCTCGTCCCTCGCCCCGGGCCAGGACCCGCTGGAGCACCCGGTGCTCGGCCGCACGGACGCGTGGCTCGCCGAGCATGCCGAGGCGCCGGCGGCGCTGCGGCGCCTCGTCATCGAGGCCCGCGACCACCTGCACCGGGCGCTCGTGGCCCAGGCCCGCTCCCGGAAGGGCTGACCGCCCGGCAGGGCTGACCGCGTCGCAAGCCGGACCGCGGGGCGGACCTGCGCACGACGGCGACCACTCGCCGTCGTGCGCCCGCTCACCCCGGGCGCGGGCCGGCTACGGGACCCGGTGGAGCCACGCGCGGGTGGCGAACTTGCGCCCGGCGAGGGCGCGCGCGTCCGCGAGCGAGTCCTCGGACAGGGCGACGCGGCGGGCGCCGTAGCGGGCCTCGAAGGTGCCCATCATGGCCTCGAAGAGGTCCGCGCGGTCCATCCCCGTCTGCCGCTTGAGCGGGTCGACCCTCTTTTGCGCGCTCGCGATGCCCTTGTCGGAGATCTTCTCCCGCCCGATGCGCAGGACCTCGGTCATCTTCGCCGCGTCGATGTCGTAGCTCATGGTCACGTGGTGGAGCATCGCGCCGTTGCCGAGCCGCTTCTGCGCGGCGCCGCCGATCTTGCCTGCCTCCGTGGCGATGTCGTTGAGCGGCTTGTAGAACGCCGAGACGCCGACCTTGGCGAGGGCCTCCATGACCCAGGCGTCCAGGAACGGGTACGACTCCGCGAAGGAGAGCCCGTCCACGAGCGAGGTCGGCAGGTAGAGGGAGTAGGTGACGCAGTTGCCGGCCTCCATGAACATGGCGCCGCCGCCGGAGATGCGCCGCACCACAGTCACGCCGTGCTTCTCGACCCCCTCGGGGTCCACCTCGTTGCGGTAGGACTGGAAGGTCCCGATCACCACGGAGCGCTCGTCCCAGTCCCACAGGCGCAGCGTCGGACTGCGCCGGCCCTCTCCGACCTCGCGGGTCAGAACCTCGTCGAGGGCCACGTTCTCCGTGATCGTGAGCGTGCTCGGGGGGATGACCTCCCAGTCGTGGTCCGCCCACGTGGTCGCGTGGCCGAGGGCGCGGCGGACCGCGACCGCGACGGAGTCGGCGTCGAACCCGAACATCACGGCCGAGGGGCCCACGGCGTCCGCGATGGCCTGGCTGATGACTGTGTTCGGCGCGTGCGTGGAGAGGCCGACGAGGGCCTCGTTGATGTCCGCGAGGGCCTCGTCCGGCTCGAGGAAGAAGTCGCCGTTGATGCTCGCCCCGGTGATGACGCCGTCGTCGGCCGCGAGGTCCGCGACCACGAGCTTGCCGCCCGGAACCTTGAATTCACCGTGATAGTCCGCCACGGATCCAGCCTAGACCCGTTCCGGAGACGCCGAAGGCGCCGTCCCGGGGGACGGCGCCTTCAGCGTGGCAGCGGCCTGCGACTGGTGGACCAGTCGGGTCAGGCCTTCTTGCCGAAGTTCTTGAAGCGAGCGTTGAAGCGCTCGACGCGGCCGGCCGAGTCCATGATGCGCTGCTTGCCCGTGTAGAACGGGTGCGACTCGGAGGAGACCTCGACGTCGATGACGGGGTAGGTGTTGCCGTCCTCCCACTCGGTGGTCTTGTCGGAGGAGACCGTGGAGCGCGTGAGGAACTTCTTGCCGGAGGCGAGGTCGTTGAAGACGACGTACTCGTACGACGGGTGGATATCAGACTTCACAATAGGCCCTTTGCTTGCGCCCCTGGATTTTGCCAGAGGCCAGGTGTGAACGCCCTCCCGGTCGGAGGGCCAGCAGTCAATGGTACCAGCTCAGCGCCCGACGCAGCTCCCAGTCAGCGCGGGCGCAGCTCCCAGTCAGCGCGGGCGCAGCTCCCAGAACGCCACGGCGCTCGCGGCCGCGACGTTGAGCGAGTCCACGCCGGGCCGCATGGGGATCTTCACGGCGAGGTCGGCGGCCTCGAGCGTCTCGGGGGCGATGCCGGCGCCCTCGGTCCCGAGCACGAGCGCGAGCCGGTCGATCCGACGCGCGGCGAGCTCGTCGACGTCGACCGCGTCCTCGGCGAGCTCGAGGGCGGCGACGGTGAAGCCGAGGCGCCTGAGCTCCTCGACGCCGCCGGGCCAGGAGTCCAGGCGGCCCCACGGCACCTGGAAGACGGTGCCCATGCTCACCCGGATGCTGCGGCGGTACAGGGGGTCGCCGCAGCGGGGGCTGACGAGGACGGCGTCGATGCCGAGAGCGGCGGCCGAGCGGAAGATCGCGCCAACGTTGGTGTGGTCCACGATGTCCTCGAGCACGGCGACGCGACGGGCCCCGGCCAGGAGCTCGGCGACCGGCACCGGGGCCGGCCGGTGCATCGCTGCCATCGCGCCGCGGTGCAGGTGGAAGCCGGTGATCTCCTCGAGCAGCTCCGGCGGCCCCACGAACGCCGGCACGTCCGGGTGCGCCGCGAGCACGTCCGCGAGCCCGTCGAGCCACTTCTCGGCGAGGAAGAACGAGCGCGGCCGGTGCCCGGCGGCCAGGGCCCTCCGGAGCACGCGCGAGGACTCGGCGATGTAGAGCCCCTCTGCCGGCTCGCGCAGGAGGCGCAGGCGCACGTCGGTCAGGTCGGTGTAGTCCGCGATGCGCGGATCATCCGCCGAGTCGAGGCGGACGACCTGCCGCCCCTCCCCCCCCGGCGTCTCAGCCATTGACGAGCTTGGCGAGCAGGTTCACGAGCGCGACGATGCCGAGGATCACGATCACCGTCCGCAGCACCATCGGCTTCAGGCGCCGGCCGATGCCCGCGCCGAGGAACCCGCCGAGGGTGGAGCCGACCGCGATGAGCAGGACCACGATCCAGTTGATGCGGTCGAACGCGAAGAGGAGGTAGGCCACGGCGGCGACGAGGTTCACCACGAGGCTCAGGACGACCTTGATCGCGTTGGACTGCTGGAGCGTGCCGTGGAAGAAGATCCCGAGCACGCCCATGAGGAGCACGCCCTGCGCGGCCGTGAAGTACCCGCCGTACACGCCGATGAGGAACACCAGCAGGTAGAGGATGAACGGGACCTTCTGCAGGTCCGCCTGCTCGGGCGTGATGTGCTCGAGGGCCTGGCGCGCCTTGGCCCAGGCCGAGAGGCGGGGCTGGAAGATGACGAGCAGGATCGCGACGACGATCAGCACCGGGGCGACGAACCCGAACACGCTCTCCGGCAGGTGCAGGAGCAGGAACGCGCCGAGCAGGCCGCCCACGAGGGAGACCGGCACGAGCTTCAGGAGGGTGCGCTTGGCGCTCACGGCCTCGCGGCGGTACCCGTAGGCGCCGGAGAAGCCCCCGGCCACCAGGCCCATCGCGTTCGAGATGATCGAGTTGACGGGACTGTAGCCGAGGGCCACGAGGACGGGGAACGTCACGAGCGAGCCGGAGCCGACGATCGTGTTGATCGTGCCGGCCCACAGGCCCGCGAGGAAGATGAGGACGTCGCCCCAGAACCCCATCACGCGCCCGGGGCGGCAGCTGCGCCGGCGGAGGCCAGGCCCTCCGTGGCCGCGCCGTCCTTGGCCGTCGCGGTGTAGCGGCCGTCCTTGGCGCGCACGTCGAGCGGCAGGCCGAAGGTCGCGCTGAGGTTCTCCTCGGTGAGGGTCTCGGCGATGGGTCCGGCGGCCACGACCGTGCCCTCGCGCAGCAGGAGCGCGTGGGTGAAGCCGGGCGGCACCTCCTCGAGGTGGTGCGTGACGAGGACGACGACGGGTGCGGCGTCGTCCTGCGCGAGGTCCGAGAGCTTGTACACGAGCTCCTCGCGGCCGCCCAGGTCGAGGCCGGCCCCGGGCTCGTCGAGCAGCAGCAGCTCAGGGTCCGTCATGAGGGCACGGGCGATCTGCACGCGCTTGCGCTCGCCCTCGGAGAGCGAGGCGAAGACCCGTCCGAGGAGCGGACCCATGCCCCACTCGTTCAGGAGACGGAAGGCGCGGCGCTCGTCGTCCTTCTCGTAGCGCTCGAGCCACCGGCCGGTGACGCCGTACGCGGCGGTCACGACGACGTTGAGGACCTTCTCGCCCTCGGGGATCTGGTTGGCCAGGGCTGCGGAGGACAGGCCGATGCGCGGGCGGAGCTCGAAGACGTCGACCTTGCCCATCGTCTCGTCGAGGATGTCGACGCGGCCGCTGCTCGGGTGCAGCCGGGCCGCGGCCAGCGAGAGGAGTGTGGTCTTGCCGGCGCCGTTCGGGCCCAGGACCACCCAGCGCTCCCCCTCGTTCACCTGCCAGTCGATGCCGTCCAGCAGCTTCTTCGTCCCGCGGACGACGCTGACCCCAGACAGCTGGAGAACATTGCTCATGACCTCTGACACTAGTCCAGATACTTCGCCGTCGGCGAACCAACCCGGCCCGGCGCCGGCCGCGGGGGCGCTCGGTAGAATCAGGGCTTATGCCAGCACACTTCGCCGCAGTCCTCCATGCCGTCACGCTGACCGACGACGACGCGGCCTCGGCCGCCCGCGTCCTCGAAGGTGCGGGGGCCGCCGTCGGACCCTTCGAGCGCCCCGCCGAAGCGGACGGCCGCTACGCCGTGCTCACCGCGGACGTGAAGGTCGACGCCGGCCAGGCGGCGGCCGCGCGTGCCGCACTCGCGGGCCTGGGGTTCGCCGCGGCGCTCGTGCCGGCCGGGCTGCGGAAGGCCGAGCGGAAACTGCTCATCATGGACGTCGACTCGACGCTCATCCAGCAGGAGGTCATCGAGCTCCTCGCCGACTACGCGGGCAAGCGCGAGGAGGTCACAGCGGTCACCGAGGCCGCCATGCGCGGCGAGCTCGACTTCGCGCAGAGCCTGCACGCGCGCGTCGCGACCCTCGCGGGCCTCCCGGTGGATGTCATCGCGAAGGTGCGGGACGCCGTCGTGCTCTCGCTCGGTGCCGAGGAGCTGATCGGAGCGTTCCACGCGGCCGGCCACCTCGTGTGCGTGGTCTCGGGCGGCTTCGAGCAGATCCTCACCCCGCTCGCCGAGCGCCTGGGGCTGGACCACTGGCGTGCGAACGAGCTCGAGGTGGCCCACGGGAAGCTCACGGGCCGGGTGCTCGGCGAGGTGGTGGACCGGGCGGTCAAGGAGCGGATGCTGCGCGAGTGGGCCGGCCAGCACGGCATCCCGCTCGAGCACTGCATCGCCGTGGGCGACGGGGCGAATGACCTCGACATGCTCGCCGCGGCCGGCCTAGGGGTGGCGTTCAACGCCAAGCCGAAGGTCCGTGCGGAGGCCGACGCCGCCGTCGACCTTCCTTACCTCGACGTAGTGCGCCACCTCGCGCGAGTCTGACCCCACAACACAGCGCCAGAGACCCCACAACACAGCGCCAGAGACCCCACAACACAGCGCCAGAGACCCCACAACCTCGGGGAGGGGTTGTGGGGTCTCTGGCAGCTGCTTGCGGGGTCAGGCCCGGTGCGGGGTCAGGCCTGGAAGTGCTCGGCCCCGCCCACGTACTCGGTGTGGCCCGTCGGCACGTCAGCGGTGACCATCTTCGCGACCTCGGCCCCGAACTCCTCGACGGAGTACAGCTTTCCCGCGGCCTCGCGACGGGACGCGATCGCCCCCGGCGCGGCGCGCTCGAGCAGCGTGGCCGTGATGGTGCCCTCGATCATGTCGCCCGAGACGACCACGAACGTGATCCCCTTCTCCTCGAGCCACGGGACGAGCTCGCGCAGGGCGGTCTCGCCGGCCCGCTTGGACCGGGCCACGGGCTCGTAGGCGTCCATCGTCTGGACGCTGTCGATGAAGTGGGCCTGGTGGCTCGTCACGAACACGACGCGCGAGCCGGGCTTCATGCGCTCGGCGGCGGCCTTGAGCATCGAGACCTGGGCATCGCGGTTGAGCCGGAGCGCGTAGTCCTCGCCGAGGCCTGACTCCATGCCGCCCGAGGCGTTGAGCACCAGGATGTCGAGGGAGCCGAACGCGTCCACGGCCGCCTGGGCGAGGGCGTCGACGTCCGCCTCGTTCGTGAGGTCGCCGCCGACCGCGATCGCGCGGCCGCCCGCGGCCTCGATCTCGGCCACCACCTTGTTGGCGCGCGGCGCCTTCTGCCGGTAGTTGATGACGACGGCCGCGCCCTCGCCGGCGAGGACCTTGGCCGTCGCGGCCCCGATCCCCCGCGACGACCCCGTGACGATCGCCGTCTTGCTGTCCAGGACTCCCATGCGTGCTCCCCTTCGTCTGCGCCGGCCACTTTGTGTGACCCCGCCAAGTTTTCGGTGACTGCGCACCATCATGCCAGCCCAGAAGCGGACGGGCCGTTGTCGGATTCCTCCAACAACAGCCCGTGGCCCGCGCGCCGCGTGCAGCGAGGTGCAGCTCAGTGGCCCATGCCGAGGCCGCCGTCCACGGGGATGACCGCCCCCGAGATGTACCCCGCCTCGTCGCTCGCGATCCAGCGGACCACCTTGGCGACCTCGTCGGCGTCCGCGAACCGGCCTGCGGGCACGCGCGACAGGTAGTCCTTCTGGGTCTCCGCCGGCAGCTCCGAGGTCATGTCCGTCTTGATGAAGCCCGGCGCCACGACGTTCGCCGTGATGCCGCGCGAGCCGAGCTCGCGGGTCAGCGACCGTGCGAGGCCCACGAGGCCGGCCTTCGAGGCGGAGTAGTTGATCTGCCCGGGGGCCCCGTACAGCCCGGAGACCGAGGAGATGAGGATGACGCGGCCGTGGCGCAGGCGGATCATGCCCTTCGAGGCCCGCTTGACGACGCGGAAGGCGCCCGTGAGGTTCGTGTCGAGGACCGAGGTGAAGTCCTCCTCGCTCATGCGCAGCAGGAGCGTGTCCTTGGTGATGCCCGCGTTGGCCACGAGGACCTCGACCGGGCCGTGGGCCTCCTCGACGGCCTTGAAGGCGGCGTCGATGCTGGCCTCGTCGGTCACGTCCGCCTGGACCCCGAGGATGCCCTCAGGCAGCTCGGCGGCGGTCCGGTAGGTCACGGCGACCTTGTCGCCGTTCGCGAGGAACGCCTTGGCGATCGCGAGGCCGATGCCCCGATTGCCTCCGGTGACGAGGACGCTGCGGGGGGACGGTGCTTCCGGGCTCACTGGCGCTCCTAGGGAAGATGGGGGGACGCCGCTGGTCGGCGCCGGTTCAGGGTGCATCCTAGCCAAATTGGCCCGTACACGCGGTGGTGGGAGAATGGGCCTGCTTGGGAGTGTGATGACGAGAGAACGAGACGGCCGCGCGGCCAGCGACAGCGACGGCGAGTACGCCGTGGACGGTGCCGACGGCGCCCCTGAGGTCCACAGCATTACCTCGGCCGCGCCCGGACACAGCGTTGACATGCACCAGCGCATGGTCCGCTATGCGGTGGCCATGGGCATCCGCGTGGTCTGCATCGTGGCCCTGTTCTTCCTCGACGGCTGGTTCAAGCTCATCGCCATCGCCGGCGCGGTGTTCCTTCCGTGGGTCGCCGTGGTGATCGCCAACGCCCAGACCAAGGGCGAGGACTACGACACCGAGCTTATGGACCACATCGCCTACGGCGAGATCGATGCGGGCCGGCCCGCGGACGGCGGCGCCGGCGGCCCGACGCCGCACGGCGAGACGATCGTCGGGGAGATGGTCGACGACGAGCCGGGCGACGACGGGCGACCCGACCACGGGCCGGCCGACGACAGGCGCGACGCGCCCGCCCCGCCACCCCGGAACGGCTCCGAGCCCCCGGAGGCCGGCGCCGCATGAGCCTCTTCAGCCTCCTGCCTGGCGACCCCGAGCTCCCCCAGACCCCGGTCTGCTCCCGCAAGGGATGCCGGGCGCCCGCGCAGTGGCGCCTGCAGTGGAACAACCCCAAGATCCACACGCCCGAGCGCCGCAAGACGTGGCTGGCGTGCGCCGAGCACCGCGACTGGCTCGAGGACTACCTGCGCACGCGCCTGCTCTGGCGCGAGACCCTGCCGCTGACGGAAGCACCCTCCTCATGTACCGATTCCTGATCTCCCGGCGGTGGCTCACCTACCTCGGGCTCGCCATCGTCTTCGCGATCGCCTGCGTGCTGCTGAGCCGCTGGCAGATGGCCCGGCTCGACGAGGCCAAGGCGAACGTGGACCTCGTGACCCGGAACTACGACGCGCCGCCGGTCCCGTTCGCCCAGGCCGCCCCCGAGTTCGCTTCCCTGCCCTCCGGCAGCGAGTGGAAGCAGGTCGCGCTGCACGGGTCGTACGACACCGCCCGGACCCGTGTGGTGCGGAACCGGCCCAATTCGGGCCAGCCCGGCTACGAGGTCGTCGTCCCGTTCAGGGTCGACTCCGGCCAGACGGTGATCGTGGACCGCGGCTGGCTGCCGATCGGCAACAAGGAAGCCGGGCGGCCGGACTCCGTCCCGGCACCCCCCTCAGGCGAGGCGACCGTCGTCGTGCGGCTGCGCCCGAGCGAGCCGGCCCTGGACCGCGGCGCGCCGGACGGCCAGCTCGCCTCGATCGACCTGCCCGCGTACGCCCAGCAGCTGCCCTACCCCGTCCTCACGGGCGCCTACGGCATGCTCGCGAGCGAGAATCCCGCCCCGTCGCAGCCGGCCCCGGCCTCGCTGCCCAAGCCGGCGCCGGACGAGGGCATGCACCTCTCCTACGCGCTCCAGTGGCTCGCCTTCGCGGTGCTCATGTTCATCGGCTTCGGCTATGCGGCGCGCCAGCAGGCCCGCAACGACGCCATCGACGCCGCGGCGGAGGCCGCAGAGGCGCCCGATGCGTCCCCGGCCGAGGTCGCCGAGGCGGCGGCGCGGGCCGCACGCTTCGCGCCGCGCCGGAAGCGCAGGCCCACCGCCGAGGACGAGGAGGACGCCATCCTCGACGCGCAGGGCTTCCACTGATGCCGCACCACGCGGCCGGCGACCACGACGCCGTGGGGCGCGTCCGTGCCGCCCTCGTCGCCGCGGGGCTGGCGGACACCGTGCGGACGTTCGACGACGAGGTCCCCACCGCCGCGGCGGCGGCCGGAGTGCTCGGGTGCGACGTGGGCGCGATCGCCAACAGCCTCGTGTTCGAGCTCGACGGCGGACCGCTGCTCATCCTCGCGAGCGGCGCCGCGCGCGTCGACACGAAGCTCGTCGCCGAGCGGATCGGCTCGGCGGAGATCCGGCGCGCCTCGCCGGACTTCGTGCTCGCGCACACCGGCCAGCGCGTGGGCGGCGTGGCACCCGTGGGCCACCCAGCGCCGCTGCGCACACTGCTCGACACGCACCTTGCCGCGTATCCGGTTCTGTGGGCGGGCGCCGGGGACCACCGGTCGATGCTGTCGATCTCCTATGAGGACCTCGCCCGGGTCACCGGCGCGCGGGCCCTCGAGGTGCGGTAGGCGCCGTCAGGCCAGCGTGATGAGGTCCAGGTAGTCCGCGCTCCACAGGTCCTCGACGCCGTCGGGCAGGAGGACCACGCGCTCCGGGTTGAGCGCCTCGACCGCGCCCTCGTCGTGGCTGACCATGACCACGGCCCCCTTGTAGGTCTTGAGGGCGCCGAGGATCTCGCGGCGGCTCGCCGGGTCGAGGTTGTTGGTCGGCTCGTCCAGGAGCAGCACGTTAGCGCTCGAGGCGACGATCGTGGCCAGGGCGAGGCGGGTCTTCTCGCCGCCGGAGAGGACCCCCGCGGGCTTGTCGACGTCGTCGCCGGTGAAGAGGAACGAACCGAGGATCCCGCGGACGTCGGCATCGCCGAGGTGGTCCGGCGCCGCGCTGCGCATGTTCTCCAGGACCGTGCGGTCATGGTCGAGCGTCTCGTGCTCCTGGGCGTAGTACCCGACCTTGAGTCCGTGGCCCGGGACCACCTCGCCGGTGTCCGGGGTGTCGACGCCGGCCAGCATGCGCAGGAGCGTGGTCTTGCCCGCGCCGTTGAGGCCGAGGATCACGACGCGGGAGCCGCGGTCCACGGCGAGGTCGACGTCGGTGAAGATCTCCAGCGAGCCGTAGGACTTGGACAGCCCTTCCGCGGTCAGCGGAGTCTTGCCGCACGGTGCGGGCTCCGGGAAGCGCAGCGCGGCCACGCGGTCGGCTACCCGCTCGTCCGCGACCCCGGCCAGCAGGCGCTCGGCCCGCTTGGCCATGTTCTGGGCGGCAACGGCCTTGGTGGCCTTCGCGCGCATCTTGTTGGCCTGGTCGAGGAGCACCTGGGCCTTCTTCTCCGCGTTGGCGCGCTCGCGCCTGCGGGCGCGCTCGTCGGTCTCGCGCTGGGCGAGGTAGCGCTTCCAGCCCATGTTGTAGATGTCGATCACGGCGCGGTTCGCGTCGAGGTGGAACACCTTGTTCACGGTCGCCTCGAGCAGGTCGACGTCGTGGGAGATCACGATGAGGCCGCCCTGGTGCGCCTTGAGGAAGTCCCGCAGCCAGCCGATCGAGTCGGCGTCCAGGTGGTTCGTGGGCTCGTCGAGGAGGAGCGTGTCCGCGCCCGAGTAGAGGATGCGGGCCAGCTCGACGCGCCGGCGCTGGCCGCCCGAGAGCGTCCTGAGCGGCTGGTTCAGGATCCGGTCCGGGAGGGCGAGGTTCGCCGAGATGGCGGCCGCCTCGGCCTCCGCCGCGTAGCCTCCGCCTGCCAGGAACTCGGCCTCGAGCCTGTCGTACCGGGCCATCGCCTTGCGCTGGACCTCCGCGTCGTCGCTCGCCATGTCCGCCTGCGCGGTGCGCAGCTTGCGCACGACGACGTCGAGCCCGCGCGCCGAGAGGATGCGGTCGCGCGCGAGCTGCTCCATGTCCGGGGTCCGGGGGTCCTGCGGGAGGTAGCCGATCTCGCCGGCCCGGGTCACGGTCCCTGCCGCGGGCAGGCCCTCCCCCGCGAGCACGCGGGTGAGCGTCGTCTTGCCCGCCCCGTTGCGACCCACGAGCCCGATCTTGTCCCCCTTGTCGATCCGGAAGCTCACCTCGTCCATGAGGAGGCGTGCGCCGGCGCGCAGTTCGAGGTTGGAGACAGTGATCACTTCGGCAGGGGCCTTTCGGGGGGAGGCGGCCCGGACGTGGGCCTCATCCCATGGTATCGGCCCCGGCGGGGTCCTCCTGACGCGCCGCAAGCCGCTCCCGCTGGGGCACGACCACGTACTTCGGATCGAGGGTGGAGGCACGGCCGGCCTCGAAGATGCCGAAGCGGAGCAGCGCCGATCCCGCGGCCACGGCGAGGCCGCTCAGCGCGCTCACGGCGCGCGACGACCGGCCGCCGAGGGCAAGGCCGACGGCTCCGCCCACCGTGAAGGCCTTCGACAGCCGCAGCAGGGTGCCCGCGCGGCCCTCGTGGAAGGTCTCGGCGGAGAGCTTCCCGCTGCGTTCCATCGCGAGGCTCACCGCGGTCTCCACGGCCGCGCCGCCGATCGCCATCCGCCGGGCCGGGCCCGCCTCGGCCAGGGGCGCGAGGGCCGCCCCGAGGCCTCCCGCCGAGGCCGCCGCGGACCCTGCGAACACGAACGGCATCACGGCGTGGGCGTCATGCCACGTGGGCACCGCCGTGTCGGAGACGAGCACGGCGGTGTAGGTGGCGACGGCCGAGCCGGTCAGGGCCGCGCCGAGGCCGGCGGCCTTGCCCGCGCGCGGGAAGATCCCGAGGACGCTGGCGGCCGCGCTCGCCCCCGCGAGCGGCCCATAGGCGGAGAGGATCCAGGAGCCGACGCTCATGGGCGAGGTGGGCTTGGCGACCCGGAGCATGTTGACGAAGCGTTCCGGACGCCCCAGGTCGTGCACGAGGGCGACGACGGAGGCCGAGATCGCGGTGAGGGCGGTGAGCTTCGCGGCACGCTCGAGGCGGGGCCGGTCCGTGTGCTGGGCGCCCGCGGCCAGGACGGAGGACGCTCCCGCGAGGCCGCCGGCGAAGATGTAGCCGGCGATGTCCAGTGCCTCCCAGGTCGGTTCCTTGAGGATGGGGCGCCCGTAGTACGAGGTGAACTCCTCGGTGCGCCGGCGGCGCGGGCTCACTTGCGGCCTCCCCAGAACACGAGGGCGGCACCGGCCAGGAGGCCGGCGGCTGCGCCGGCGGCCCGCTTCCACATGGCCGGCAGGTCCCGCGTGGTCACGATCGGGTCGGGCGGGAGCCCGTAGGTCTCGGGCTCATCGAGCAGGAGGAAGAACGCGCCGTCGCCGCCCACGCCGTCCTCGGGGTCGCGTCCATAGAGCTGGGCGTTCTCCTCGCCGCGTTCGTGCAGCTCGGCGAGGCGGGCGTCCGCGCGTTCGCGCAGCTCGTCGAGCTCGCCGTACTGGATGGACTTGGTCGGGCACGCCTTGGCGCAGGCGGGCTCCTCCCCGGCCTCGAGACGGTCGTAGCACATGGTGCACTTGAAGACGCGGCCGTCGTCCTTGCGCTGGTCGATCACCCCGTAGGGGCATGCGGACACGCAGTACCCGCAGCCGTTGCACACGTCCTGCTGGACGACGACGGTGCCGTGCTCGGTGCGGAAGAGCGCCCCGGTGGGGCAGACGTCGAGGCACGCCGCGTGGGTGCAGTGCTTGCACACGTCGGAGGACATGAGCCACTTGACCCCATCGTGGCCGCCCGGGTCAGTCGCCGGGACCTGCTTCTCGATGAAGGCCACGTGGCGCCACGTGTCGGCACCGAGCGCCGAGGTGTTGTCGAACGACTCGCCCGTCAGCGTGAGGGTGGAGTCGGCCGGGACCTGGTTCCACTCCTTGCAGGCCACCTCGCAGGCCTTGCAGCCGATGCACAGGCTCGTGTCGGTGAAGAAGCCCTTGCGCGGGACGCCGACGGTGGGCATCCCCAGCGATGTGACGCTCATTTCCTGATTCCCTCCAGTCCGGTGCGCTCATCGATCCCCGCGCGTCGCTGATACTCCTCGACCAGGGCCAGCAGGTCCTTCCCGCGCGGCCTGCGGCCGGGCCGGATGTCCACCGTGAGGGCCTTGACCTCCTGGATGTGGACGTTGGGGTCCATGGCAATCGAGGAGAGCTCGTTCATCGAGTCGCCCTTGCTCAGCCCGTTCGGGCCCCAGTGGTACGGCATGCCGATCTGGTGGGCGGTCCGGCCGCCGACGGTGAGGGGCCTCATGCGGTCGGTGACGAGGACGCGGGCCTCGATGGCCCCCCGCGCCGAGACCAGCGTGGCCCAGCCCTTGTGGGTGAGCCCGCGCTCGGCAGCGAGCGCCGGCGAGACCTCGCAGAAGCTCTCCGGCTGCAGTTCGGCGAGGTAGGGCAGCCAACGGGTCATGGCGCCGGCGGTGAAGTGCTCCGTGAGCCGGTAGGTGGTCAGCACGTAGGGGTAGACGTCGGCCCCGGGCTCGCGGCCGCTGGGGTGGTACCGGTTGCCTTCGCGCAGAAGGAGCTTCCTCAGCGGGTTCCGGCCCTGCCCGTAGAGCTCATTCTCGAACGGTGACTCCTGCGGCTCGTAGTGCGTGGGGATCGGGCCGTCCGACAGCCCCGCCGGGGCGTACAGCCAGCCTCTGCCGTCTGCCTGCATGATGAACGGGTCCGTCCCGGAGAGGGCATCCGGCCCCCGGGCGCCTTCCGGCGGCCTGTAGCTCGGTGGCTTGGTGGGCTCGAAGTCGGGCACGTCGCCGCCGGTCCACTTGCCGGCGCCCTCGTCCCACCAGATGAGCTTCTTCCGCTCGCTCCACGGCCGCCCCTCGGGGTCGGCGGAGGCCCTGTTGTAGAGCTCGCGGCGGTTGGCGGGCCACGCCCAGCCCCATTCGAGGCCCGCGAGGGTCTGCTCCTGGTGGGGCTTGCGCCGAGCTGCCTGGTTGACGCCGTCGGCCCTGACGCCGCAGTAGATCCAGCATCCGCACGTCGTCGAGCCGTCGTCCTTGAGCTCCGTGTAGGCCGAGAGCGGCGAGCCGTCGGGGCCTGCCCCGTTGATCTCGGCGAGCACGCCCTCGGCGTCGGGCTCGTCGAGGGCGCCGCCGTGCGGATAGTCCCAGGTCAGGTCCAGGACCGGGCGGTCTGCCTCATCGTGCGACCCACCGAGGAGCGCCCGCACCCGATTGCCGAGGTGCCAGACGAACCAGAGGTCGCTCCGGCGGTCAGCCTCCGGCTCGACGGCCTGGTCCCGCCACTGGAGGAGGCGGTTGGTGTTGGTGAAGCTGCCGGCCTTCTCGGTGTGCGCGGCCGCCGGGAAGAAGAAGACCTCGGTGGCGATGTCCTCGGTCTTCAGCTCGCCGGTGGCGATCTCGGGGCCGTCCTTCCACCACGTCGCGCTCTCGATCTGGGAGAAGTCGCGGACCACGAGCCAGTCGAGGTTGGCCATGCCCATGCGCTGCAGGTGGGTGTTCGCGGAGCCCACGGCGGGGTTCTCGCCGAAGAGGAAGTAGCCCTTGCAGGTCCCCTCGAGCTGCGCCTCGACCGTGTCGTAGGTGCTGTGGCTTCCCGTGATCCGGGGCAGGTAGTCGAAGCAGTAGTCGTTCTCCGCCGTGGCCGCATCCCCCCACCAGGCCTTCAGCAGGCTGACCATGTAGGCGCGGGAGTTGCCCCAGAAGCCAGCCTGGGGCGAGTCCGCCTCGATGTAGGAGTCGAGGTCGAGGTGGTGCTCCGCGTGCGGGCTGGGGAGGTAGCCGGGAAGGAGGTCGTAGAGGGTCGGGATATCGCTCGAGCCCTGGATGCTGGCATGGCCCCGCAGCGCCATGATCCCGCCCCCGGGACGGCCGATGTTCCCCAGGAGCAGCTGCAGCACCGAGGCGGTGCGGATGTACTGCGTTCCGGTGGTGTGCTGGGTCCACCCCACCGCGTAGGCGAAGGCCGTGGTGCGTTCCCGGCCCGAGTTGGCCGTGATCGTCTCCGCGACCTCGCGGAACAGGTCCTGCGGGACGCCGCACACCCGCTCCACCATCTGGGGGGTGTAGCGGGAGTAGTGCCGCCTGATGATCTGGAACACGCACCGCGGGTCCTGCAGCGTCTCGTCCCGCTGCCATTCGCCCTGGACAGACGCGCCGCCGGAACCGTGCGACTGGGCGTGGGACGACCCGCCGACGGTGCTGCCGCCCTGGAAGTCGGAATCCCGCTCGCCGGACGACGGCGCGGCGTAGCCGCCCCGGTACTGCCACGAGTCGGTGTTGTAGGCGCGGTTCTCGGGGTCGAAGCCCGAGAAGAGCCCGTCGAGGTCCTCTGTGTCCTGGAAGTCCTCCGAGATGAGGGTGGCCGCGTTGGTGTACGCCACGACGTAGTCGTGGAAGTAGGCATCGTGCTCGAGCACCCAGTTGATCAGGCCGCCGAGGAAGGCGATGTCGCTGCCGGCCCGGAGGGGCACGAACGTGTCCGCCATGGCGCTCGTGCGGGAGAACCGGGGGTCGACGTGGATGATCTTCGCCCCGCGCTCCTTGGCCTCCATGACCCATTGGAAGCCGACCGGGTGCGCCTCGGCGAAGTTGGAGCCCTGGATGATGATGCAGTCGGCGTTCGAGAGGTCCTGCAGGTAGGTGGTCGAGCCGCCGCGGCCGAAGCTCGTCCCGAGGGCTGCCACCGTCGAGCTGTGGCAGACCCGGGCCTGGTTCTCGACCTGGACGATGCCCAAGGCCGTGAACAGCTTCTTGATGAGGTAGTTCTCCTCGTTGTCGAGCGTGGCGCCGCCGAGGCTCGCAATGCCGAGGGTGCGCCGGGTCCGCCGATCCCGGGCCTCCCACTCCCACGTGTCCCGCCGCGTGTCGACGACGCGCTGGGCGACCATGTCCATCGCGGTGTCGAGGTCGAGCCGTTCCCAGTCCCGGCCGTGCGGGCGGCGGTAGAGCACGTACTTCTCGCGGGAGTCGCCCGTGGTCAGCTGGAGCGAGGCGGACCCCTTGGGGCACAGTCTGCCGCGGCTGATGGGCGAATCGGGATGGCCCTCGATCTGGACGACCTTCTCGTCCTTGACGTAGACCTTCTGGGCGCACCCGACGGCACAGAAAGGGCAGACCGAGTCGACAACCCGGTCTGCCGTCTCGGTCCGCGCCCTGAGGTTCTCGGTGGCCCGCGACTTGGCCGCATGATGGCGGCCTGTCACGTCGTGTTCCAAGAACTGGCGCAGTACGGGCCACTCGAGCGGACGTGCCATGGGGAACCCCTCCCGGTCTCAATGCCGCCGCCGCGTGACCTGCGCCACGCAGCGCACGGGAGCCATAGTAGCCCCGCCCCCTCCATGCCCCGCCAGAGCCCGAGTCAATCAGGCATCTGGGATGCGGATGCGGACCAGCAGCTCCTCGTCTGCGTCGATGGCCGAGAGCGCGAGCTCCTTGTATCCGACGGAGTCGAACAGCACCGTGATCCTGTCCGGCTCGACGCCCATCACCAGGCCTTCGCCCCAGTCCCGGTGCCGGACCGGGTCCTGCATCGCCCAGCCCTCCGGGGCATCGGCCGCGCGCTCGCGGGCCTGCTGCAGGCTTCCGTCCTCCTCGCAGCGGTCGCAGTTGCCGCACCAGGACGGGGCGTCCTCGCCGAAGTAGTTGAGGAGCCACTGGCGGCGGCAGCCGTCGGTCTCCGCATAGCCTCGCGCCATCTCGATGCGGGAGGCGTCGACGCGCTGGCGGGACTCCTCCTCGGCGAGCGCCCGCTCGACCGCGCTCGGCGAGTCCACGCCGTCGGACGCGCGGTAGCCGGCCCGGCCCGCCTGGACGCAGCCGCTGCGCACGAGCAGGTTCAGGATGCGCGACTGCGCGCGCGGCGACAGCCCGGTGAGCTCCCCGAGGGCGCCCGCCCGGACCGGGCCGTGGGCGCGGACGGCCTCGAACACGCCCGCGACCTGCTCCCGGGGGGCGCGGCCGCCCACGAAGAACCGCCGGAGCCCGAGGTCTTCGGGCCGGTAGTGGAGGACCGCGAGGGCCGGGCCGCCGTCCCGGCCGGCCCTGCCGATCTCCTGGTAGTAGCTGTCCAAGGAGTCGGGGACGTCGGCGTGGACCACGTAGCGGACGTCCGGCTTGTCGATCCCCATGCCGAACGCGGTCGTGGCGACGACGACGTCGAGCCGCTCCCCGGCGCCGCCGTCGAGGAACCGTTCGTGGACTGCGGCGCGGTCTGCCGCAGCACGGCCGGAGTGGTAGGCGGCCGCAGCGATGCCCCGGTCGGCGAGCGCCGCCGCGATCTCCTCGGTCTCCCTCCGCGTGGCGACGTACACGAGGCCGGGTCCCTCGAGCGAGGCGGCCTGGTCGAGCACGGCGGCCCTCTTGTCGTCCTCGCTCGTGTGCCGCTGGACCCGGAGCCCGATCTCGGGCCGATCGAAGCTCTGGAGGAGGACCAGCGGGTCCGCCAGCCCGAGCCTGTCGACGATCTCGGCGCGCGTGTGGGGTGACGCGGTGGCTGTCAGGGCCACCGCCGGCGGGCTGCCCAGCCGGCGCCGCACCTCCCCCAGCACCAGATAGTCGGGGCGGAAGTCGTGTCCCCAGGCCGAGATGCAGTGGGCCTCGTCCACGACGAACAGCTTCGGCTCCAGGTCCGCCAGGCGCGCCACCGTCTCCTCGCGTGCGAGCTGCTCCGGCGCCAGGAAGACGAACCGGGCCCTGCCGTCTGCGAGGCGCTCCCAGGCCTCCCGCTCGGCGCGCGCCCGCACGGTCGAGTTGAGCACGACGGCGGCTCCGTCACCGAGGGCGGCCCCGAGGGCCCGGGCCTGCTCGGCCTGCAGCGCGACGAGGGGGCTGACCACCACGGTCACGCCCGGCCGGGCCGCTCCCGGGACCTGGTAGATCGCCGACTTCCCGTGCCCCGTGGGCATGACTGCCAGGACATCGCGGCCCTCGGCCGCGGCCCGGACCGCCTCGAACTGGCCCTCCCGCCACATGTCGATCCCAAAGGCCTCGCGGGCGATGCGCCGCAGCGCGCCGGTGATGTCCTCCATCCGCTCGCCCTACCCCAGGGGCGGCCCGGGGAAACGCCGGGCCGCGGCGTGAGACGATGCCGCTGGAACGGACGCGGCCGCCCCGGAGCCGCCCGCCACTGCAGATCAGGCCAGACCCGTCTAGGAGGACCATGCTCGCCATCGTCATGGAGGAGATCGCCGGACCGCTCGCTGTACGCGAGGTCGGCGAGCCCGAGGTGCCGGAGGGCGGCGTCGTCGTCTCGGTGGCCGCCACCGGGCTGTGCCGCAGCGACTGGCATGCCTGGGCCGGGCACGACGACATTGCGCTCCCCCACGTTCCCGGACACGAGTTCGCCGGGGTCGTCGCCCGGGTGGGCGCCGGCGTCACGAAGTGGCGCGTCGGCGACCGCGTCACGGCCCCCTTCGTCGAGGGCTGCGGGACGTGCACCTGGTGCCTGTCGGGGAATGCGCAGGTCTGCCCCGACCAGGAGCAGCCGGGCTTCACGCACTGGGGGTCCTTCGCCGAGCAGGTCGCCATCCACGCCGCCGACACCAATCTCGTCGCAATCCCCGAGGGCGTGGACTTCGAGGCGGCGGCGAGCCTCGGGTGCCGGTTCGCGACGGCCTTCCGGGCGCTCACCCGCCGGGCCCGCTGTGCGGCCGGCGAGTGGGTCACCGTGGTCGGGGCGGGCGGCGTGGGACTGAGTGCGGTCATGATCGCGAAGGCCCTCGGTGCCAGGGTCATCGCCGTCGACCGCAACGCGGGAGCGCTCGCCGCGGCCGCAGCGCTCGGCGCCGACCATGTCCTCGTGGCAGACGGCTCCGATGTCCCGGCCCGCGTGCACGCCCTCACGGGCGGGGGAAGCCAGGTCTCGATCGACGCGGTCGGCAGCGAGCAGACCTGCGCCGACGCCATCCTGAGCCTGGCCCGCCGCGGCCGGCACGTGCAGATCGGCCTCCTGCCCCCGGTGGACGGCCACCCCCGCGTCCCCATGGCGCGGGTGATCGCCTGGGAGCTGGACGTCTTCGGCAGCCACGGCATGGCCGCCGCCGACTACCCCGGCATGCTCGGGCTCATCGGCTCGGGTGCGCTGCGCCCCCAGGACCTCATCGAGCGGGTGGTCGGGCTCGAGGAGGCCGCCGCCCTGCTGCCCCGCTTCGATTCGGCGCAGGTTGCAGGCATCACGATGATCCGCCCCGGCCGTTAGGGGGCTTTGTAGCCACCCGCCAACACCGCGCCCGCGCGGATGGTGGGGCGCCGACAAAACGGGCCGGGGTCCCGCTCCGTAGCCTTCTGACAGGGCCCCATTCCCGCCGCCAGGAGGAACCTTGAGCCATCAGACGACCCAGCACGGACAGCGCAGCGGGATCGAGCTGGCCGACGTCAGCGTGGTCGTGCCCGTCGACGATCCCCTGCCCGGGTGCCCCGCCCACAAGGTGCTCCTCGACGGCATCGACCTCGCGCTCACCGAGGCGCGCATCGCCGTCATCGGCGCGAACGGCTCCGGCAAGTCCACGCTCCTGCGCCTGCTCAACGGGCTCGTCGCCCCCAGCACCGGGGCCGTGGCGGTGCACGGCCTCGACACGGTCCACGACGTCCGTGCCGTGCGCCAGCGCGTCGGGTTCGTGTTCACGGACCCGCTCTCGCAGCTCGTCATGCCCACCGGACGGGAGGACGTCGAGCTCTCGCTGCGGCGCCGGCATCGCGGGCGGCCCGAGCGCGCGGGGGCCGCGCAGGCGGTCCTGGACCGCTTCGGCCTCGGCCCGCTCGCCGACCAGAGCGTGCACGAGCTCTCGGGCGGCGAGCGCCAGCTGATGGCACTCGCCGCGGTGCTCGCGGTCGGTCCCGAGGTGCTCGTGCTCGACGAGCCCTCGACGCTGCTCGACCTGCGCAACCGCGAACTGCTGCGGCGCACGCTGGCCTCGCTCGGCGAGCAGGTCATCCTCTCCACCCACGACCTCGAGCTCGCGGCTGACGCCGACCGCGTGCTCGTGGTCGAGGACGGGCGGATCGCCTTCGACGGTGCACCGGGACCCGCCATCGGCTTCTACCGGCAGCTGTGCCTGCACGCGCCGGCCGGATCCGAGCGCGGAGGCGCCTGATGCGCCGCCCCGCCCCCGGGCTCCTCGCCGGCTACATCCACGGCGATTCCTGGCTCCACCGCACCCCGCTGGCGGCCAAGTTCGCCGGCGCGGTCGCAGCCGGCGCTGCCAGCTTCGTGCTCCTGGACTGGCGCGCCTCGTGCGCCGCGCTGGCGGCCGTGGTCCTCGCGTGGCTGTCGGCGGGCCTGGGCGTCCGCCGGCTCGCGGCCTCCTGGCGGCTCGTGCTTCCCCTCGCCGCCGTCCTGTTCGCCTTCCAGTGGTGGCAGCAGGGCCCCGCCGCGGCCGGGCGGATCGTGGCCAATCTCCTCCTGTGCTTCGTGGCGGCCGGACTGCTTACCGCGACCGTCCCGCTCCAGGACCTGCTCGACGCCGTCGCCTCCCTGGCACGGCCGTTCCGGCGCCTGGGCGCCGACCCCGAGAGATTCGCCCTCGCGATCGCGATCATGGTGCGCAGCATCCCCGTCCTGGCCGGATCGTTCGCAGAGGTGGGGGACGCCGCCCGCGCCCGCGGGCTCGAGCGCAGCGTGCGGGCCCGGACCGTGCCCGTAGTGCTCGCTGCCGTGGCCTACGCCCGGCGCACCGGCGATGCCCTCGCCGCCCGGGGACTCGGCGACGACTGAGCGCCGCCGGGACGGGCGCCGAGGAGTCCGGCCTGTCAGCGACCGCGCACGGTCGTGAAGAGCGCGGCGGTGCCGATGCCCCCGGCGGAGCTGATCATCGCCAGGCAGAGGGTCCCGTCCGGCAGGCTCTGGGCCCGGGCCAGGAGCCGGACCACGGAGACCGCGCCCGAGGCCCCGTAGGCGTGCCCGAGGGCGAGCGCGCCGCCCTCGGTGTTCAGGGCCCGATCCAGGTCCTCCCCGGTGAGACCGAGCCGGTCGGTGCACGCCAGGACCTGTCCCGCGAAGGCCTCGTTGAACTCGATCGCCCCGAGCTCCGCCGCCCGCACCCCGTGCCGGGCCAGGAGCTGCTCGGCGGCGGCCGCGGCCCCCAGGCCGAGGCGGCGCGGATCGACCCCCACGGTCTCGGCGCCGAGGAAGGCCAGCGCGGCCCGGCCCTCACGGGGCGCAGGGCCGCAGCCTGGGCCGAGCACGAGCGTGGCGGCGGCGCCGTCCGCGTCGCCGCAGGAGTTGCCGGCGGTCACGGTGCCCCCGGGCACGAACGCCGCGGGGAACCGGGCGAGCAGCCGGGCGTCGAGCCGGGGCCTCGGGCCGTTGTCCGCCGTGACCCAGTCCTCGGTGCCGGGAACGCGGACGGGGACCAGCTCGCCGTCGAACGCGCCGGACGCCGCCGCCCGGAGCGCACGCGCGTGGCTGCGCAGTGCGAAGTCGTCCTGGCGCTCGCGGCCGATGCCGCCTTCGCGGGCCACGGTCTCGGCGGCGAACCCCATGTCGGGATCAGACGGCTCGGCCGCTGCCGGGTCACGGGGGGCGTGCTGGGCGCGCCGGTAGAACTCCACGGAGCCGTCGGGGCGGCGCCGCCCGCGCACCGGGGCCGTGCTGACGGACTCCGCTCCCCCGGCGAGGTACGCGGCGCCCGCGTCGGCCTGCACGAGCCGGCAGGCGAGCACGATCGCATCGAGGCCCGAGCCGCACTGCCGGTCCACCGTGATGCCCGGCAGCCGCTCGGGCAGCCCGGCAGTGAGCGCGCCGAGGCGGGCGAGGTTGCCGCCACCGCCGGCGGCGTTGCCGACGACGACGTCGGCGAGGTCCCCGGGCTCCACCGCGGACCGGTCCACGACCCCACGCAGGACCGTCCCCAAGAGCTCGTGGACCGGCACGCCGGCGAGCTCGGTCCCGGCCCGGGCGAGCGGCGTCCGCAGCCCCTCGACGATGAGCGGGGCCCCCTCCGGGCTACGCGAGGCGGCGGGCACGCGGGTCCCCCTCGAGCACCCATCGCTGGAACTCGGTCCGGGAGAGCTTGCCGCGCTCGGTGACGGGCAGCTCGGCCAGCTCGACGTACTCGAGCGGGCGCTTCGCCGGGGCGAGGCGGCCCTCGAGTCCTGCCCGGAGCTGGAGCTGGCACAGCCCCGCGTGGGCCGGGACGATGCCGGCCACGATGCGCTGGCCGCGGACGTCGTCCGGGATCCCCGCGACGACGACCTCCGCGACGCCGGGGATCATGGCCAGGGCCGCCTCGACCTCGTGCGGGTACACGTTGTGGCCGCCGGTGTTGACCATGTCCTGGGTCCGTCCGAGGACGTGGAGCTCGCCGTCGGCGAGGAAGCCCTGGTCGCGCACCGTGCACCAGTCGCCGAGCCGGGTGAACGCGTTCCCGTCGTCGCCCCACACGTAGCCGTCGGAGACGAGGGCGCTCCGCACGCAGATGTTCCCGGTCCGGCCCTCGGGGACGGGCGCTCCGGAGTCGTCGAGGATGGCCACCTCGACGCCCTCGAAGGCACGGCCGACGCCGGTCCCCACCTCCGTCCCGGCGGTGCCCGGATCATGGCGGCTCGAGGCGACGAAGCTCAGCTCGGAGGCGCCGTAGTACTCCCACACGACGGCGCGCGGGGCCCAACGGCGCACCGCCTCGAGGGTGCGGCGGTCCAGCTTCTGGCCCGAGCACACCACGGCGGCCAGCCCGCTCGCGTCGACGTCCCCGGCCAGGCCGCGCTCGGCGAGGACCCGGAGCATGGTGGGCACGAGGACGAGGCGCGTGATGCCGCGCAGGGTGATCTCCGCATGCGCGTCCCCCACGTCGAACCCCGGCAGGGTGTGGAACGCCGCTCCGGCCCACAGGCATTCGGAGAGCGTGTAGAGGTTCAGGCTGGCCGAGAGCGGGCCGGGGGCGAGCACGCGGTCGCCGGAGGTGAGCCCGAACGCCGCGGCCGACGCCTCGAACGAGCGCGCCCACGACCCGCGGGAGCGGCTGAAGCCCTTCGGCACGCTCGTGGTACCCGAGGTGAGGCCCACGAGGAAGCTCGAGGCGGCGCTGCCGTCCCTGAGCTCCGCGGGCCCCAGGCGGCGCCGGACCGGGGCGCCCCAGCGGTCCGCCAGGCGCGCCTCGACGTCCCGGGCCAGCTCGTCAGACCAGATCGGGTCGAGCACCGCGCACTCGCGCTCGCCGGCCACCCCGGCCGCCCAGCGCACGGCGAAGTCCACGCTGTTGGGCGCGCGGAGCACCCCGGTGGGTTCACCAGAGGCGGCGAGCTCCGCGGCGGCGGCATGCAGCTGCGCCCAGGAGAGCCGCTCGGGCCCGCACACCACTGCGGGCTCATGAGGCTTCTCGGCGGCCCACCGCTCGAGCCGGTCCAGGAAGGGCATGGGGAAATCCTATCGGCGCGCCGGGGGCGCGGACCGGATCGTGACGCGGCGGCTAGCGTAGGTCCATGAGCTTCAACGAAGGCAGCCAACTGGACCCGTCCCAGGTCGAGGACCGGCGCGGCGGCGGTGGCGGGCTGGGCCGCGGGCCGCTGATCGGCGGCGGCGTGGGCGGGGCCCTCCTCGTGCTCGCGCTCACCCTCCTGGGGGTGAACCCGGGGCTCCTCGGCGACCTCACCGGCGGCTCCGGCCAGCCCGGGACGGCCGGGGGCCCGGCCAGCGTCGGCACGGGCCAGTGCCGCACGGGCGCCGACGCCGCACAGCGGCTCGACTGCCGCATCGTCGGGACGGTCAACAGCGTCAACGCCTTCTGGGCGGGCTACCTGCCGTCGCAGGGCGTCCGCTACACCCGGCCCAAGGCGGTCGTGTTCAGCGGGCAGACCTCGACCGCGTGCGGGCCTGCGACGACGGCCGTCGGCCCGTTCTACTGCTCCGGCGACGTCACCGCGTACTTCGACCCGGGCTTCTTCGACGAGCTCGTGACCCGGTTCGGGTCCTCGGGAGGGCCGCTGGCCCAGGAGTACGTGGTGGCCCACGAGTTCGGGCACCACGTCCAGGACCTCGTCGGCACCCTCGGCTACGCCCAGAAGGACCCGCAGGGACCCGAGTCCGGGAGCGTGCGCGTGGAGCTCCAGGCGGACTGCCTCGCCGGCATGTGGGCCCACCACGCGAGCACCACCGACGACCCCTCCACGGGCAAGCCGTACCTGCAGCCGATCACCCAGAAGGACGTCCAGGATGCGCTCTCCGCCGCGGCCTCCGTGGGAGACGACAGGATCCAGAAGTCCGCGACCGGCCGCGTGGATCCCGAGAGCTACACGCACGGGACGAGCCAGCAGCGCCAGACGTGGTTCATGCGCGGCTTCAGCGGCGGGGACCTCAAGCAGTGCAACACCCTCACCGGGCGCGTCTAGCGTCCTTCCGCCGGCTGGACGCACCACGGCGGCCGGTCGCCTTCCGCAGGGAAGGTGACCGGCCGCCGTCGAGCTTTCGCGGGGGCGGGCCCTGAATGGGCCCTCTGCCTCAGATGTTGAAGCCGAGGGCGCGCATCTGGTCGCGGCCGTCCTCGGTGATCCGCTCGGGACCCCATGGCGGCATCCACACCCAATTGAGGCGCCACTCGTCAACAACGCCGTCGAGGACCTTGCCGACCTGTTCTTCGAGGATGTCCGTGAGCGGGCATGCGGCGGTCGTGAGCGTCATGCTGATCAGCAGCGCCCCGTCCTCACCGTACTCGAGCCCATAGACGAGCCCCAGGTCCACGACGTTGACGCCGAGCTCGGGGTCGATCACGTCCTTGAGACGCTCCTCGACGTCCTCGAGCGATGTCGGTGCGGGCTGGATCTCTGTCATCACTGCCTTCCCAGTGTCGAAGTGGTGGCCGTGGCCGGGTCAGGCCGTGGCCGTCGCGGAGCCGGCGCCCGTGAGGAAGCGGTCGTAGCCCTCGTCCTCGAGGCGGTCGGCGAGCTCCGGGCCGCCCTGCTCGGCGATGCGGCCGTCCACGAACACGTGCACGAACTGCGGCTTGATGTAGCGCAGGATCCGCGTGTAGTGGGTGATGAGGAGGGTACCCATGTTGCCCTCGGCGTGGGCGCGGTTGACGCCCTCCGAGACGACCTTGAGGGCGTCGACGTCGAGGCCGGAGTCGGTCTCGTCGAGGATCGCGAACTTCGGCTTGAACAGCTCGAGCTGGAGGATCTCGACGCGCTTCTTCTCGCCGCCGGAGAAGCCCTCGTTGACGTTGCGCTGGGCGAAGTCCGCGTCGATGCGCAGCTGCTCCATGGCCGCCTTGACGTCCTTGGTCCAGTGGCGGATGGCCGGGGCCTCGCCGTCGATCGCGGTCTTCGCGGTGCGCAGGAAGTTCGTCATGGTGACGCCCGGGACCTCCACCGGGTACTGCATCGCGAGGAAGAGGCCCGCGCGGGCGCGCTCGTCCACGCTCATCGCGAGGACGTCCTCGCCGTCGAGCGTGATCGAGCCCGAGGTGACGGTGTAGCGCGGGTGGCCGGCGATCGTCGAGGCGAGGGTGGACTTGCCGGAGCCGTTCGGGCCCATGATCGCGTGGGTCTCCCCCGTCTTGACGGTGAGGGTGACACCCTTGAGGATCTCCTTGACGCCCTGCTCGGTCTCGATCGAGACGTGCAGGTCCTTGATCTCCAGTGTGGACATGTGTGTTCTCCTACTGCCCGGCGGGCCGGGCTGGCCTAAAGGTCGTTGTCAGTTCTCGCCGGCTTCGAGCTCGCGCTCGACGGCTTCGGTCAGGTGGTCCTCGATGCCCTGGACGCCGATCTTCTGGATGATCTCGTTCAGGAAGCCTCGCACCACGAGCCGGCGGGCCACATCCTCGGGGATGCCGCGCGCCATGAGGTAGAACAGGTGCTCGTCGTCGAAGCGGCCGGTCGCGCTCGCGTGGCCGGCGCCCTCGATGAGGCCAGTCTCGATCTCGAGGTTCGGCACGGAGTCGGCGCGGCAGCCGTCGGTGAGGACCAGGTTCTGGTTCTTCTCGTAGCTGTCGGTGCCCTCGGCCTGCTTCTGGATCAGCACGTCGCCGACCCACACCGCGCGAGCGTCCTTGCCCTGGAGGGCGCCCTTGTACAGGACGTTGGAGACGCAGTTGGGCTGGGCGTGGTCCACGTAGGTGCGGTGCTCGAGGTGCTGGCCGGCGTCTGCGAAGTAGAGGCCGTAGAGCTCGACCTCGCCGCCGGGGGCCGCGAACCGGGCCGTCGGGGTCATGCGGACGAGCGAGCCGCCCAGGCTGACGACGATGTGCTTCAGGTGCGCGTCGCGGCCCACCTTGACCTGCTGGCTCGAGGCGTGGACCGAGGTGTCGGCCCACTCCTGCAGGGTCACGAGCGTCAGGTCGGCGCCGTCCTCGAGGACGACCTCGACGTTCTCGGACACGACCGCCTCGCCGACGTGGTTGAGCACGACGACGGCTCGGGAGCCCTGCTCGGCGACCACGACGAGGTGCTGGGCGGCGGGGGCGGAGCCCGCCCCGGTCAGGGTCACGAGTACCCGCTCGGCCAGTTTGGCGCCCGCGGGCACCGTGACGACCGTGGCCTCGGTGAAGTGCGCCCACGCGTTGGCGGAGACGCGGTCCTCGGGGATGCCGGCCGAACCGATGCGGGCGTCGTCGCGGCCCACGGTCTCGACGCGGACCTGCTCGGGTCCCTCGACGGCGACGGCGGGGGCGGCGCCGTCGAGCGCCGCGCTGTGCAGCCCGCCGAGCCGCTTGAGGGGCGTGAAGCGCCACTCCTCCTCGGTGCCCTTCAGCGCGGGGAAGTCCTCGAGCCGGTAGGACGTCAGGCGCCCGGCGCGCGAGCTGTCGGGGATGCCGTAGCCCCCGCCGTGCGAGTGGGCCTTCGACGCTGCCCCGCCCAGCGGGGAGGCGACGGCCTCGACCGGGCTCAGGCTCTCGCCCTCCTCCGTGAGGCCGGGGATCGACGGGGTGCCGATGCGGGCCTTCTCTGTGGTCTTCTCTTCGGTCATCTCAGTCATCAGCCGACGGACCCTTCCATCTGCAGTTCGATCAGGCGGTTCAGCTCGAGGGCGTACTCCATGGGGAGCTCGCGGGCGATCGGCTCGATGAAGCCGCGCACGATCATCGCCATCGCCTCGTCCTCGGGCAGCCCGCGGGACATGAGGTAGAAGAGCTGCTCCTCGGACACCCGCGAGACGGTCGCCTCGTGGCCGAGCACGACGTCGTCCTCGCGGATGTCGATGTACGGGTACGTGTCCGAGCGCGAGACCGTGTCGACGAGCAGGGCGTCGCAGCGGACCGTGTTGGCGGAGTGCTTGGCCCCCTCGCGGACCTGGACGAGGCCGCGGTACGCCGCGCGGCCGCCGCCGCGGGCCACGGACTTGGACACGATCGAGGACTTCGTGTTGGGCGCGATGTGCACCATCTTCGAGCCGGTGTCCTGGTGCTGGCCCTCGCCCGCGAACGCGATCGAGAGCGTCTCGCCCTTCGCGTGCTCGCCCACGAGGTACACCGCCGGGTACTTCATGGTGACCTTCGAGCCGATGTTGCCGTCGATCCACTCCATCGTCGCGCCCTCGTGGCAGATGGCGCGCTTGGTGACGAGGTTGTAGACGTTGTTCGACCAGTTCTGGATGGTCGTGTAGCGCACGCGGGCGCCCTTCTTCACGACGATCTCGACGACGGCCGAGTGCAGCGAGTCGGACGTGTAGATCGGGGCGGTGCAGCCCTCGATGTAGTGGACGTAGGAGTCCTCGTCCGCGATGATGAGCGTCCGCTCGAACTGGCCCATGTTCTCGGTGTTGATGCGGAAGTAGGCCTGCAGCGGGATCTCGACGTGGACACCCTTGGGGACGTACACGAACGAGCCTCCGGACCACACGGCCGTGTTGAGGGAGGCGAACTTGTTGTCGCCCACCGGGATCACGGTGCCGAAGTACTCCTGGAAGAACTCGGGGTGCTCCTTGAGGGCGGTGTCCGTGTCGAGGAAGATCACGCCCTGGGCCTCGAGGTCCTCGCGGATCTGGTGGTAGACGACCTCGGACTCGTACTGGGCCGCGACGCCGGCCACGAGACGGGACCGCTCGGCCTCGGGGATGCCGAGCTTCTCGTAGGTGTTGCGGATGTCCTCGGGGAGGTCCTCCCAGGACTGCGCCTGCTTCTCGGTGGAGCGGACGAAGTACTTGATGTTGTCGAAGTCGATCCCGGACAGGTCGGCGCCCCACAGCGGCATCGGCTTGCGGTCGAAGTACTTCAGGCCCTTGAGGCGCGTCTCGAGCATCCACTCGGGCTCGCCCTTCTTGGCGGAGATGTCCCGGACCACGTCCTCGTTGAGGCCGCGGCGCGCGTTCGCGCCGGCGTCGTCCTTGTCGGCCCATCCGTACTCGTAGGTGCCGATCCCGTGGAGCTCGGGGTTCTTCTCCAGGATCTCCGCGATCACCGTTGACCCGGCGCCGGCCTGGCCCCCGGCCGTCGCGGCGCGGTTCTCAGCTAATTGATCCGTCATCACGGCCTCTCTTGCTGGTTGGTTGCGGTCTCCGCGCCGGGCAGCTTCAGCTGGCCCCGCCCGGTAGGTATGTGGGTCGTGCACACGTGGCCGCCCTGCGCAAGGGTGGAGAGCCTGCGGACGTCCACGCCGAGGAGGCGTGAGAACGCCGCCGTCTCACTGTCGCAGAAGACGGGGAACTCCGCGGCGAGCTGCTGCACGGGGCAGTGCCCCTGGCACAGCTGGACGCTGCCCAGATGGACCGGCAGCGGCGCCTTGCCCTGGACGGAGGCGGAGGAGGCCACGAAGCCGTCCGCCGTGAGCGCCTCGGCGAGGGCCCTGGCCCGCGCCGCGATGTCCTCGCCCGCCGCGTCCACGAGCGGCTGGTAGCGCCGCTCCATGGCGGCGAAGCGCTCGTGCGCGAAGTCCTCGACGGCGCCGGGGCCGCCGAGCTCGCCCAGCCGCTCGAGCGCCTTGCGGGCGATCGCCAGGTAGTCGTCGCCGATCGTGGACTGTCCCCTCGAGGTCAGCACGTACCGCCGGGCGGGCCGCCCCGCGCCGGCGCCGGACGTCGCGACGCGCTTGACCTCCACGACGCCGGCCCCGGTGAGGGCGTCGAGGTGGCGGCGGACCGCTGCGGGCGTCACGTTGAGCATCTCGCCCAGCTCGGCGGCGCTGACGGGCCCGTGCTCGAGGACCGCGCTCAGGACGCGGTCCCGCGTGCGGTCCTCAGCGTCGGCCCGGGCATCGGGCTTCGGGGAGGTCACGGAATACACAAGACAATCATTGCCTAATATGCCCCGGGTCTCCAGTAAGGAGATGCTTATCACGCCGTCGGCGGAAAATGCCCTCCCCGCGGGCGGCGTCCGCCGTCCACAGGGAACGCACTACTACCTTGCGTAGAATGGCCGGGTGCTACAGACCGGTACTCCCTGCCTCGAAATAGAAGGCCTGGTGAAGGACGTCGGCCCGCTCCCCTCTCTCGAAGGACGCATGAAGAGGGTGCTGGCAGGAGTCGACCTCACGGCGAACGCCGGTGAGATCACCGTGATCCTCGGCGTCAACGGCGCCGGGAAGACCACCACCCTCGAGTGCGCGCAGGGCCTCCAACGGCGCACCGCCGGCGTCGTCCGCCTCCTCGGCGAGGACCCCGAGAGGGCCGGCGCGGAACTGCGCGCCCGCGTGGGCATCATGCTGCAGGAGGGGGGCCTGCCCCCTGCCGCGCGGCCCCTGGCCCTGCTCGCACACGTGGCCGGCATGTACACGGACCCCCGCCCTGTCGACGAACTCGCGGAGCGGCTCGGGATCCACGAGTTCGCCTCCACCACGATCCGGCGGCTCTCCGGCGGGCAGAAGCAGCGGGTCGCCCTCGCCGCCGCGCTCATCGGACGGCCGGAGGTCGTCTTCCTCGACGAGCCCAGCGCCGGCCTCGACCCGCAGTCGCGCCAGCTCGTGGTGGACCTCATCGACGAGCTGCGCCGGGACGGGCTCGGCATCATCCTCACGACGCATCTCCTGGACGACGCCGAGCGGCTCGCCGACGTGGTCCACATCCTCGACCGCGGCCGGGTGGTCACGAGCGGGACCGTCGGCGAGATCCTGGCCGGCCGCGAGGGGACGCGCTCGCGGCTCACGCTGAGGGCACGGCCCGGGCTCGACCTCGCGCAGGCGTTCGCCGGCCGCTCGGGCCAGGGCCCCGACGTAGCGGTCGCCGAGGCCTCGGCCGGCCACTACACGGTCGACGGCGAGCTCACCCCCGCGGACCTCCTCGCCGTCGCGCAGTGGCTGCACGCGCGGGACATCATGCCGCAGTCGCTCGAGCTCGGCACCGCCAACCTCCAGGACGTCTTCCTCTCGATTGCCGCCGAGTCTGCCGCCGAGGACGAGGGCGCCCGGCCCGACGGGAGGGCCGCATGAGCGCCGCAGCGGGGCTCGCGCGCCGCGTGTGGCAGCAGGGCCGGTACGAGACGGGTGCGATGCTGCGCAACGGCGAGCAGCTGACGCTCATGGTCGTCCTCCCGCTGCTCGCGCTCGTAGGCCTCGCCGTGACCCCGGTGCTCGACGGGCTGGGGCCGAGCCGGATCGCAGTCGCCGCGCCCGGCGTGCTCGCCCTGTGCACCATGAGCGTCGGGTTCACCGGCCAGGGCATCGCGACCGGATTCGACCGCCGCTACGGCGTGCTCCGCTTCCTCTCGACCACGCCGCTGGGGCGCGGCGGCCTCATTGCCGGCAAGGTCCTCGCGGTCCTGGTGGTCCTCGCCGTCCAGGTCGTCGTCATCGGGGGCGTCGCGCTCGTCCTCGGCTGGCGGCCTGGAGCCGTCGGACTCCTCCTCGGGCTGCCGCTCCTGGCCCTCGGTGCGGCCGCCTTCACCGCGCTCGGCCTGCTCATCGCGGGCACGGCCCGGCCCGAGGCAACCCTCGCGGTCACGAACCTCGTCTGGATCCTCCTCGGCGTCCTCGGCGGGATCGTCCTGCCCGTCCAGCGGGTGCCCGCCGCGCTGGCCCCCGTGGTCGGCTTCCTCCCCTCCGGAGCGCTCGGCGACGCCGTGCGCTCGGCCTTCCTCGAAGGCTCCCTGAATGTCCCTGCCGCCGCCGTGCTCCTCGCGTGGACCGTGCTCGCCGGCGCCGCCGCCACCCGCTGGTTCCGATGGAGCTGAAAACCATGACAGATACCGCACTCACCCGCCTCACCGCCCGGCTGCCCCGGGAGGTGGACGGTCGCATCCGCGCCATGGCGATCGCCTCCCTGGTCGGGCAGATCGTGCTCATCCTCACCGGCGGCGCGGTGCGGCTGACCTCCTCCGGGCTCGGCTGCCCCACGTGGCCCCGCTGCACCGCGCAGTCGATCACCACCACCCCGGAGATGGGGATGCACGGGATCATCGAGTTCGGCAACCGCCTGCTGACCTTCGCGCTCATCGCGGTCGCCGTCGTCATGCTCGTGATGCTGTGGAACCTGCGCAAGGAGCGCAAGGACCTGTTCTGGCTCGCCCTCGGGCTCCTCGCGAGCGTCCCCGCGCAGGCGGTCATCGGAGGGATCACGGTGCTCACGCATCTGAATCCGTGGGTGGTGGGGCTGCACTTCCTCGTCTCGATGGCCCTCGTGGTGCTGTCGATGCTCCTCGTGAACCGGGCCTATGGGCGCACCGGCCGCTTCATGGACCGGGTGCACCCCGCACTGCCGGGCTCCATGGCGCCGGCCATGCTCGCCACGACCGTGGCCGCAGCCGCGGCCGTGGTCCTGGGCGTGACCGTCACCGGTGCCGGCCCGCACGCCGGGGACGCCAACGCGCCGCGCAACGGGCTCGACTGGGACCTCTTCTCCCACATCCACGCGGTTCCCGCCTACCTCGTCCTGTTCGGCGCCCTCTTCGCCGTCGTCGTCGCCCTCTCCCGGCGGATCCGCGGTGCCTTCCGCAACGGGGCGCTCGCGCTCCTCGGCCTGACGGTCCTGCAGGCGGCCCTCGGGATCACCCAGTACTACACGGGCATCCCTGCCCTCCTCGTCGCAGCCCACATGCTCGTCTCGGCACTGCTCATGGCGGCCGCCGTCAACGCGGCCGACGTCGCGCGGTACAGCCCCAAGGCGTAGCCCGCCGCCGCGCCGACACGCAGGAGGCCCGCAGCATCCGTGCTGCGGGCCTCTTCCGTGTCTGGAGGTGCTCGGCGGTGTCCGAAGGTGCCGGCCGGCTCAGCCCAGGAGCGGGCCCCCCACGAACGGGTCGACGGCGAGCGCGAGGAAGAGCAGCGTGAGGTAGCTGATGGAGCCGTGGAAGACCTTCATGGCCTTCTTGTCCTGGATCTCCTCGCGCTGGGCGCGGGCGTAGAGGGCGTGCGACTCGTACAGGAACCACGCACCGGAGGCGACGGCGGTGAGGGTGTAGACCCAGCCGGCGTGGCCGAGCGGGACGAGCAGCAGCGAGGCCATCACCATGGCCCAGGCGTACAGGACCACCTGCACGGCGACGATCTTGGCACCCGCGACGGCGCCCAGCATGGGCACCTGCGCGTTGCGGTAGTCCTCGCCGTACCGCATGGACAGCGGCCAGTAGTGCGGAGGGGTCCACAGGAAGATCACGAGGAAGAGGATGACGGCCGGCCACTCGATGGTGTTGGTGACGGCAGACCATGCGATGAGCACGGGGAAGCAGCCCGCGGCCCCGCCCCAGACGATGTTCTGGGCGGTCCTGCGCTTGAGGACGAGCGTGTAGACCACCACGTAGAAGAAGATCGCGCCGGCGCCGAGGACCGCCGAGAGCGGGTTGGCGCCGAACCACAGGATCGCGAGCGAGGCAATGCCGAGGACCCACGAGAAGACGAGCGCCTCCCGCGGCGTCACCTCTCCGGTCACGAGCGGGCGGTTCTCAGTGCGCCGCATGAGCCGGTCGATGTCCCGGTCGATGTAACAGTTGAAGGCGCCGGCGCTGCCCGCGGCGAACGCCCCTCCCACCAGGGTGGCGATGATGAGCCCAAGCGAGGGGAAGCCGCGTTCGGCGTAGATCATGGTCGGCAGCGTGCTCACGAGCAGCAGCTCGATGACGCGGGGTTTGGTGAGGGCGACGTACGCCTTGATCTTGCGGCGCAGGCCGAGCTTCGCTGGCCTGGACGGTGCGGTGGCGGGTGCGTCTGCTGTGCTCACGGATGCGCGACTCTTCTACTCGGGATCGTCGGCCCCCGCAAGGGGTGCTCGGGGACCGCCTCCATGATACCCGCCGCCCGTGCGCGCCCCGGCTGGCTCCGCACCCCCCCCGGGGGTGCGGCCCCGCGTGGGCGCGGAGCGTTCACAGAGCGGAATATCGGTGGCAATTTCCTGAAACACCTCTCCCCCGGCCACGACCCGTGGATAGTATGAATGCTGGATGCCCTGCTGCTGGGACGCGCCCCGCGACGATATGCCAGCCAGACCGGTGGCCGGATATGTGTAGGGAAAGGCGCATGAGGGCAGTAGGCAGACACCGACAAACGTTTCGATGGTGAACGGCTGGCAGGATGCATTGCAGGGCCCACCATTCGCGTGCCCCGTAGGCTCCCTGCCGCCAGCAATGGAGAGGGGCCGTGTACGTGCCTGCTGTGGATGTGCAAGAACTGACCTGGACCGACCTGGACCGCAAGGCCGTCGACACCATCCGCGTGCTCGCGGCGGACGCGGTGCAGAAGGTGGGCAACGGCCACCCCGGCACGGCGATGAGCCTGGCACCGGCCGCGTACCTGCTGTTCCAGAAGCTCATGCGCCACGATCCGGCGGACCCGACGTGGATCGGCCGCGACCGGTTCATCCTCTCCCCCGGGCACTCCTCCCTGACGCTGTACATCCAGCTGTTCCTGGCCGGCTACGGCCTCGAGCTGAAGGACCTCGAGTCGCTGCGCACGTGGGGCTCGCTGACCCCGGGCCACCCGGAGTACGGCCACACCAAGGGCGTGGAGATCACCACGGGCCCGCTCGGACAGGGCCTGGCCTCCTCGGTCGGGTTCGCCTACTCCGGCCGCCGCGAGCGGGGCCTCTACGACCCGCAGGCCGCCACCGGCGAGTCCCCGTTCGACCACACGGTGTGGGTCATCGCCTCCGACGGCGACCTGCAGGAGGGCGTGACCTCCGAGGCGTCCTCGCTGGCCGGCCACCAGGAGCTGGGCAACCTCGTGGTGATCTACGACGAGAACCACATCTCCATCGAGGACGACACCGACGTCGCCTTCACCGAGGACGTCCTCAAGCGGTACGAGGCCTACGGCTGGCACACCCAGCGCGTCGACTGGACCGCGACGGGCGAGTACAAGGAGGACGTCCCCGCTCTCTACGACGCCCTCGTCGCGGCCAAGGCCGAGACCGGCCGGCCCTCGATCATCTCCCTGCGCACCATCATCGGCTGGCCCGCCCCGACCAAGCAGAACACCGGCAAGGTCCACGGCTCGGCCCTGGGCGCCGAGGAGGTCGCGGCCCTGAAGGAGATCCTCGGCTTCGACCCGGAGAAGTCCTTCGACGTCGACCCCGAGGTCCTCGAGCACACCCGCAAGGCCGTCGAGCGCGGCGAGCAGGCCAAGGCCGCCTGGCAGGAGTCCTTCGACGCGTGGAAGGCCGCCAACCCCGACGCCGCGAAGCTGCACGAGCGGATCCAGGCGCGCCGCCTGCCCGAGGGCTGGGACGAGTCGCTGCCGGAGTTCCCGGCCGGCAAGGACGTCTCCACCCGCGCCGCCTCGGGCAAGGTCCTCAACGCGATCGGCCCCGTCCTCCCCGAGCTGTGGGGCGGGTCCGCGGACCTTGCGGAGTCGAACAACACCACGATCGAGGGCTCGCCCTCGTTCATCCCGGCCTCCCGCTCGACCCACGCCTGGGAGGGCAACCCCTACGGGCGCGTGCTCCACTTCGGCATCCGCGAGCACGCGGCCGCCGCGATCGTCAACGGCATCACCCTCGGCGGCAGGACCCGGGCGTTCTCCGGGACGTTCCTGATCTTCTCGGACTACCAGCGTCCGGCCATTCGCCTCTCGGCGCTCATGGGGATCCCGTCCACCTACGTGTGGACGCACGACTCGATCGGCCTCGGCGAGGACGGCCCCACCCACCAGCCGGTCGAGCAGCTCGCCTCCCTGCGCGCCATCCCGGGCCTGGACGTGGTCCGCCCCGCCGACGCGAACGAGACCGCCCAGGCCTGGAAGGCCATCCTCGAGCACACCGACCGCCCGGCCGGGATCGTGCTGACCCGCCAGAACCTCCCCACGTGGGAGCGCGGCCAGAACGGATCGGGCCAGAACGGATCGGGCCAGGGCGGCTTCGCCTCGGCGGCGAACGTCTCCAAGGGCGGCTACGTCCTCGCCGAGGCCCAGCGCGACGGCGCCGACGTCGCCCCGGACGTCATCCTCATCGCGACCGGCTCCGAGGTCCAGCTCGCCGTCGCAGCCCGCGAGGCGCTGGCCGCCGAGGGCATCGCGGCCCGGGTGGTCTCGATGCCGTGCGTGGAGTGGTTCGACGCCCAGGACGCCCAGTACCGCGAGTCCGTGCTGCCCGCCGCCGTCCGGGCGCGCGTCTCGGTCGAGGCCGGCCTGGCCCTGACCTGGCACCGCTTCGTCGGCGACGCCGGCCGCTCGGTCAGCCTCGAGCACTACGGCGCCTCCGCCGACTACAAGACCCTCTTCACCGAGTTCGGCATCACCGCCGAAGCGGTCACCGCCGCCGCCAAGGACTCCATCGCCGCCGCCGCGGCCTGATCCCCCGAGGAGCACCTCACATGACTACCCCTACCCAGGCCCTCTCCGACGCGGGCGTGTCCATCTGGCTCGATGACCTCTCCCGGCTCCGCCTCCAGGACGGCTCGCTGGCAGCGCTCATCTCCGAGAAGAACGTGGTCGGCGTGACCACCAACCCGACGATCTTCCAGGCCGCGATCACCAAGGGCCACGGCTACGACGCCCAGCTGCGCGAGCTCGTCGCGGACGGCGCCGACGCCGAGAAGACCGTCTTCGAGATCACCACGGCCGACGTCTCCGACGCCTGCCGGCTCTTCGCCCCCGTCGCCGAGGCCACCCGCGGCGTCGACGGCCGGGTCTCCATCGAAGTCGACCCGCGCCTGGCGTGGGACACCGCCGCCACCATCGCCGAGGCCAAGCGCCTGCACGCCAAGGTCGCCGAGCCGAACGTGCACATCAAGATCCCCGCGACGCTCGAGGGCCTCGAGGCCATCTCCGCCACGCTCGCCGAGGGCATCAGCGTCAACGTGACCCTGATCTTCTCCCTCACCCGCTACCGCGCCGTCATCAACGCGTTCATGACCGGCCTCGAGAAGGCCAAGGCTGCGGGGCACGACCTGTCCCAGATCCACTCGGTCGCCTCGTTCTTCGTCTCCCGCGTGGACACCGAGATCGACAAGCGCCTCGAGAAGATCGGCACCGAGCAGGCCACGGCCCTCAAGGGCAAGGCCGGGCTCGCCAACGCCCGCCTCGCCTACCAGATCTACGAGGAGGAGTTCACCACCGAGCGGTGGAAGCTCCTCGCCGACGCCGGCGCCCTCCCGCAGCGCCCACTGTGGGCCTCGACCGGGGTCAAGGACCCGGCCCTGCCCGACACCCTGTACGTCACGGGCCTCGTCGCCCCGGGCGTGGTCAACACGATGCCCGAGAAGACCCTCGAGGCGACCTTCGACCACGCCGAGGTCACCGGGGACACCGTGACCGGCACCTACGCCGAGGCCAACGCCCACCTCGACGCCCTCGCCGAGCTCGGCATCGACTACAACGACGTCGTCGCCGTCCTCGAGTCCGAGGGCCTGGACAAGTTCGTCGCCTCCTGGAACGACCTCCTCGCCGACGTCGAGCGCACCCTCTCCGAGACCGCCCACGGAGCCCGCGCATGAGCGCGCTGACCTTCGGGGCGACGGGCGCTGCCCGGGCGGCCGTCGACGCGCACGTCCCCCAGCTGGCGGCCGACGCCGTGGCCAGCCGCATCTTCGCCAAGGACGCCGCCCTGTGGGGCCCGGACGCGGAAGAGGAGTCGGGCAAGCGCCTGGGGTGGACGGAGGCCGCCACGGTCTCCCAGCCCCTCGTCGCCGAGATCACCGCGCTGCGCGACGCGTTCCGCTCCGAGGGCGTGGACCGGATCGTCCTGTGCGGCATGGGCGGCTCCTCCCTGGCGCCCGAGGTGATCGCGGGCACCGCGGGGGTCCCCCTCGTGGTCCTCGACTCGACCGATCCCGAGCAGGTCGCCGCGGCCCTCGCCGAGCGCCTCGAGAACACCGCCATCGTCGTCTCGTCCAAGTCCGGCTCCACGGTCGAGACCGACTCGCAGCGCCGGGCCTTCGAGGCGGCGTTCACGGCGGCCGGCATCGACGCGGCCTCCCGCATCGTGGTCGTGACCGATCCCGGCTCGCCGCTCGAGAGCGCCTCCCGCGAGGCCGGGTACCGGGCCGTGTTCAAGGCCGACCCGACAGTCGGCGGCCGCTACTCGGCGCTGACCGCCTTCGGCCTCGTCCCGGCAGGGCTCGCCGGCGTCGACCTCCAGGCGCTCCTCGACGAGGCCGAGGAAGCAGTGGAGCTCCTGCGGGACGACTCGGAGGAGAACATCGGCCTGCAGCTCGGGGCGGCCCTCGGCGGCACGGCCCCCCTGCGGGACAAGATCGTGATCGTCGAGGACGGCTCCGGCATCGCCGGCTTCGCGGACTGGGCCGAGCAGCTCATCGCCGAGTCGACCGGCAAGATCGGCCGCGGCGTCCTCCCTGTGGTCGCCGGCGCGGACGCCCCCGAGGTCACCTCGGGAGCGGAGGACGTGCTCGTCGTCCGGCTGGTCTCCGCGGACGGGGAGCCCTCGCTCGGGGCCAACGAGGCGGCGGTCGGCGGCTCGCTCGCCACGCAGATGCTCGTCTGGGAGTTCGCGACCGCCGTGGCCGGGCGCCTGCTCGGCATCAACCCGTTCGACCAGCCCGACGTCGAGGCGGCCAAGGCCGCGGCACGGGGACTCCTGGACGCCCAGCCGGAGCCCACGCCCGCGCTCTTCACCGAGGGCGCGATCGAGGTGCGCGGCGGCGACTGGCTCGAGGGTGCCTCGACCGTCGAGGAGGCGCTCAGGGCGCTGCTGTCCCAGCTCGGCTCCGCCGGCTACCTGAGCGTGCAGGCCTACCTCGACCGGCTCGCCTACCCGAAGCTCGAGTCGGTCCGCGACGAGCTCGCCGCGGCCACTGGACGCCCGACGACGTTCGGCTGGGGCCCGCGCTTCCTGCACTCGACCGGGCAGTTCCACAAGGGTGGGCCCGCCGTCGGCGTCTTCCTCCAGATCACGGCGGACGCCGAGCACGACGTCGAGATCCCCGAGCGCCCCTTCACCTTCGGGCGGCTCATCGCCGCGCAGGCCGCCGGCGACGCGCAGGTGCTGCGCGACCACGGGCGCCCCGTGCTGCAGCTCCATCTCACCGACCGCGCGGCAGGCGTCGCGCAGCTGACCGGTCTCATCTCGGCGCTCGCGCGCTGACGCCCACGAGCGGCCGGCCCGGACGCACCGGGTCGGCCGCTCGTGTCCGCTGCGCGGACCGCCTCCGATGGACTAGAAAGGCATCATGCCAGAGAACGACAACGGCGCGACCGGGACGAAGCGGCGCTCGAATCCGCTGCGCGACCCGCGCGACCGGCGCCTGAACCGCATCGCGGGGCCCTCGTCCCTCGTGCTCTTCGGGGTGACCGGCGACCTCGCGCGCAAGAAGCTCATGCCCGCGGTGTACGACCTCGCCAACCGCGGCCTCCTGCCCCCGAGCTTCGCCCTCGTGGGCTTCGCCCGCCGCGAATGGGAGCACGAGGACTTCGCGGAGGAGGTCAAGGCCTCCGTCAAGCAGTACGCCCGCACTCCGTTCGACGAGACCGTCTGGGCGCAGCTGAACGAGGGCGTCCGGTTCGTCCAGGGCTCCTTCGACGACGACGAGGCGTTCGAGAACCTCAAGACCACCCTCGAGGAGCTCGACGCGAAGCGCGGCACGCGGGGCAACCATGCGTTCTACCTCTCGATTCCCCCCAAGGCGTTCGAGCAGGTGTGCCGGCAGCTCTCCGACCACGGCCTCGCCCAGCCGGAGGAGGGGAAGTGGCGCAGGGTCGTCATCGAGAAGCCGTTCGGGCATGACCTGGCCTCGGCCCGCGCCCTGAACGACATCGTGGAGTCCGTCTTCCCGCCGGATGCCGTCTTCCGCATCGACCACTATCTCGGCAAGGAGACGGTCCAGAACATCCTCGCGCTGCGGTTCGCGAACATGCTGTTCGAGCCCATCTGGAACGCCAACTACGTGGACCACGTGCAGATCACCATGGCCGAGGACATCGGCACCGGCGGCCGCGCGGGCTACTACGACGGCGTCGGCGCGGCCCGCGACGTCATCCAGAACCACCTCCTCCAGCTCCTCGCGCTGACGGCAATGGAGGAGCCGATCTCCTTCAACGCGGACGACCTGCGCGCCGAGAAGGAGAAGGTCCTCGCCGCGGTGCGGCTGCCCGAGGACCTCTCGACCCATTCGGCCCGGGGCCAGTACCTGGGCGGGTGGCAGGGCGGCGAGCTCGTCAAGGGCTACCTCGAGGAGGACGGCATTCCCGCCGACTCGACGACGGAGACCTACGCCGCGATCCGCGTGGACATCCACACCCGCCGCTGGGCGGGCGTCCCGTTCTACCTGCGCGCGGGCAAGCGGCTCGGCCGCCGCGTGACCGAGATCGCCGTCGTGTTCAAGCGCGCCCCCAACCTGCTGTTCCAGGACCAGGAGGAGGCCGAGTTCGGGCAGAACGCCGTGGTGATCCGGGTCCAGCCCGACGAGGGCGCGACGATCCGGTTCGGCTCCAAGGTCCCGGGCACGCAGATGGAGGTCCGGGACGTGAGCATGGACTTCGGCTACGGGCACTCCTTCACCGAGTCCTCCCCCGAGGCCTACGAGCGCCTGATCCTCGATGTCCTCCTCGGCGAGCCCCCGCTGTTCCCCCGGCACCAGGAGGTGGAGCTGTCCTGGAAGATCCTCGACCCGTACGAGGAGCACTGGGACAGCACGGGCGAGCAGCCCGAACCGTACGAGCCGGGCAGCTGGGGCCCCCGCAGCGCCGACGAGCTCCTCGCCCGCGACGGACGCACCTGGAGGCGACCATGATCATCGACCTGCCGAACACCACGACGTCGAGGATCTCCAAGGAGATCACCAACCTGCGCCACCGGGGCGGCGTCGTCGCCCTCGGGCGCGTCCTCACGCTCGTGGTCATCACCAAGCACGGGTTCGAGGAGGAGGCGATCGAGGCCGCCAACCAGGCCAGCCGGGAGCACCCCTGCCGCATCATCGTGCTCGTCGACTCGGGCCAGGACGCGGCGGACCGCCTCGACGGGCAGATCCGGGTCGGCGGGGACGCCGGCGCCTCGGAGGTGATCGTGCTGCGCGGCTACGGCCGGCTGGCCGAGGAGAGCGAGTCGCTCGTCGCGGCGCTGCTCCTGCCGGACGCGCCGATCGTCGCCTGGTGGCCGCACGGCGCCCCGGACAACGCGAGCGCCACCTCGATCGGGTGCATCGCCCACCGCCGCATCACGGACTCGGGCAACGAGCCCGACCCCACCGCGGCGCTCTTCCACCTGCGTCAGACGTACCGTCCCGGCGACACGGACCTCGCATGGACGCGCCTGACGAACTGGCGCATCCAGCTGGCCGCCGCGCTGGACCAGGTCGACCCCGAGCCGGTCACCGCCGTCACGGTGGAGGGTGCCTCGGACTCGCCCAGCACCGTGCTGCTCGCCGCGTGGCTCGGGCTCACCCTCGACAGCCCCGTGACGATCGTGGCCGATCCGGCGGGCACCGGCATCCGGCGGGTCCGCCTCCGGCGCTCCACGGGGGACGTCCAGCTGCACCGGCCGGGGTTCACGGTCGCGGAGCTCACCCAGCCCGACCAGCCCACGCAGCGCATTGCCCTGCCGCGGCGCAGTCTGCAAGACTGCCTCACCGAAGAGCTGCGCAGGCTCGACCCGGACGAGGTCTTCGGCGAAGTCCTCACCTCCGGCCTGCCGCGCACGAACCTGAGGAGTGTGCAGCCGAGTGAGCGCTGATCCCCGTGTGAGCATCCATCCCGACTCCTCCGTGCTGCTGGCCGCGATCGCGGCCCGCCTGATCACGAAGCTCGTGGACACCCAGGACCGGTACGGCGAGGCGACGATCGTGCTCACCGGCGGGACGATGGGCATCGGCACCCTGCGCGCCGTCGCCGACTCGCCGGCGTGCCGCGCCGTCGACTGGTCGAAGGTCAACGTGTGGTGGGGCGACGAGCGCTTCGTCGAGGCCGACTCCCCGGACCGCAACACCGTCCAGGCGGACGAGGCGCTGCTCGGGAGGCTGGCGGTGGACCCGGCGCGTGTGCACCGCCCCGGCGCGGCGGGAGACTTCGCGACGGCTGACGATGCCGCGGCGGACTACGCCCGCAGGCTGGCCGAGGCCGCCTCCGCCGAGCACGAGTCCGAGCTGCCGGGCGGCGTCCGCGGGGTGCCCCGCTTCGACGTGCTGCTCCTCGGGGTGGGGCCCGACGCGCACGTGGCCTCCCTGTTCCCCGAGATGGCGGGGATCCGGGAGACCGAGCGCACGGTGGTCGGCGTCGAGAACGCGCCCAAGCCGCCGCCGTCCCGCATCTCACTGACGCTGCCGGCGATCAAGTCCGCGGACGAGGTGTGGATGCTCGTAGCCGGCGAGGACAAGGCCGGCGCCGTGGGCCTTGCCCTGGCCGGGGCGGGCGCCGTGCACGTGCCGGCCGCGGGAGCGAGGGGCCGGACGCGCACGCTCTGGCTCATCGACGCCGCGGCCGCCGCCAAGGTGCCCCAGGAGCTGGTCCGCAAGGAGCCGGCGTCGGCCTAGGGACGCGGGGCCGGGCGGGCCCATAGCTGATACGACGAGGCCGGGACCAGCGGATGCTGGTCCCGGCCTCGTCGTGCTGGGAAGGCGCGCTGCCCGGGTCAGGACGCCCCGGTGCTGGAGAAGCGCATGATGAGCCCGAGGGCGATGATCACCACGCCCCAGGTGATCCCCAAGATGATCGTGAAGCGGTTGAGGTTCCTCTCGGCGACACCGGAGGACGCCAGGCCGGAGGACATGCCGCCGCCGAACATGTCCGACAGGCCACCGCCGCGGCCCTTGTGCATGAGGATCAGCATGGTGAGCAGGAGGCTCGTGATGCCCAGGATGATCTGCAGGATGATCTGGAGTACTTCCACAGGTTTGCCTCGTGGCCTTCCGTCAGCTCTCGTACGTGGTCGCGGCGATGCCGACGCTGCTAGGCGCCCGCGTGGCTCTCGAACCTGACAATGCTAGCAAACTCGGCGACGTCCAGGCTCGCTCCGCCCACGAGCACGCCGTCGACGTCCTGCTCGGCGAGGATGGCCGCGGCGTTGGCCGCCTTGACCGATCCCCCGTACAGGAGGCGGGCGGCGCGGGCGGCCTCGTCGCCGAACAGCACGGCGAGCTCGGCGCGCAGGGCCGCGCACATCTCCTGCGCGTCGCCGGGGCCGGCGACCTCGCCGGTGCCGATGGCCCACACCGGCTCGTAGGCGACGACGAGCTGGGCGGCCTGCTCGGCCGTGAGGCCCTCGACGTCGGCCCGGAGCTGGGCCAGGGTGTGCTCGACGTGCGTGCCCGCCTGGCGGACCTCGAGCCCCTCGCCGACGCACAGGATCGGGACGAGCCCGTGCTTGTACGCCGCCTTGACCTTCGCGCCCAGGACCTCGTCTGACTCGCCGTGCACGGTGCGCCGCTCGGAGTGGCCCACGAGGACGTAGCGGCAGCCGAGCTTGGCGAGGAAGGCGCCGCTGATGTCGCCGGTGTAGGCGCCCGAGTCGAACTGGGAGAGGTCCTGGCCGCCGTAGGCGATGGCGAGGTCGTCGCCGGCCACGAGGGTCTGGACGCCGCGGAGGTCGGTGAACGGCGGGAACACCGCGACCTCGACGCGCGCGTAGTCGTGCTTCGCGTCATCGAGGGTCCAGGCGAGCTTCTGGAGCAGGGTGATGGCCTGGACGTGGTCCATGTTCATCTTCCAGTTGCCGGCGATGAGGGGGGTGCGCTCGAACGTGCCGTTCGCGGAGGTGGTCACGGGTGGCTCCTGACGAGGTGGTGGGGTGGGCACAGGGAGGCCCCGCCGCCGGGCGGCGGCGGGGCCGGGGGCTCAGGCTCCGAGGGCGGTCAGGCCGGGGAGCTCCTTGCCCTCGAGGTACTCGAGGCTCGCGCCGCCGCCGGTCGAGATGTGCCCGAACTGGGCATCGACGAAGCCGAGCGTGCGGACGGCCGCCGCGGAGTCGCCGCCGCCGACGACGGTCAGGGCGCCGGCCGCCGTCGCGTCGACGAGGCCCTGGGCGACGGCCTTGGTGCCCGCCGCGAAGGCCGGGAACTCGAACACGCCCATCGGGCCGTTCCAGAACACGGTCTTCGCCCCGGCGATCTCCTGGGCGAACGCCGCGGCGGTGTCGGGCCCGATGTCGAGGCCGATGCCGGCGGCACCGAAGGACGTGTCCTCGATCGCGTCGGCTGCGGCGACCTCGTGGTCGGCGTCGGCTCCGAACTTCGAGGCGACCACCACGTCGGTCGGGAGCACGAACTGGGTCCCGGCGGCCGCGGCGCGCGCGAGGTAGTCCTTCACCGTGGCGATCTGGTCCTGCTCGAGCAGGCTCGCACCGACCTTGTGCCCCTGGGCCGCGAGGAAGGTGAAGAGCATGCCGCCGCCGACCAGGAGCTTGTCCGCCTTGCCGATGAGATTGGCGATGACGGCGAGCTTGTCGGAGACCTTGGAGCCGCCCAGGACCACGACGTAGGGGCGCTCGGCGCCGTCGGTGAGGCGGCGGAGCACCTCGACCTCGGTCCGGACAAGCTCGCCGAGGTAGGCGGGCAGGACGCCCGCGATGTCGTACACGGAGGCGTGCTTGCGGTGCACGGCGCCGAAGGCGTCGTCCACGTAGGCGCCGTTGTCTCCGGTGAGGGAGGCGAGCTCGCGGGCGAAGGCGGCGCGCTCGGCGTCGTCCTTGCTCGTCTCGCGGGGATCGAAGCGGACGTTCTCGAGGACGAGCACCTGTCCGTCCTCAAGCGAGCCGGCGAGGGCCTTGGCGCTGTCCCCCACCGTGTCCTCGGCGCGCAGGACGGTGACGCCGGCGGCCGAGGCGAGCTCCGCCAGGCGGTCGGCGGCGGGCTTGATCGTGTACTTGGGGTCCGGGGCGCCCTTGGGCCGGCCCAGATGGGCCATCACCAGGACGCGGGCCCCGGCTTCGGCGAGCTTCTGGATCACGGGCAGGGAGGCGCGGACGCGTCCGTCGTCGGTGACGGTGGAACCGTCGAGCGGCACGTTCAGATCCGAACGGACCAGAACGTGCCGCCCACGGACACCATCGGCGAGCAGGTCGTCGAGAGTGCGTGCAGTCATGGACTCAGGCTATCCGAGTTCTTCGTGCGTTACGGCGCGGGTCAGAGCTTGGACGCGACGAGCTCGGTCAGGTCCACGAGGCGGTTCGAGTAGCCCCACTCGTTGTCGTACCACGAGACGACCTTGACCTGGTTGCCGATCACCTTGGTGAGGCCGGAGTCGAAGATCGACGACGCCGGGTCCCCGACGATGTCGGAGGACACGATCGGGTCCTCCGTGTAGGTGAGGAAGCCCGCGAGCGGGCCGGACTCGGAGGCGGCCCTGACCGCTGCGTTGACCTCGTCCTTGGTGACCTCGCGGGAGACCGTGACGGTCAGGTCGGTGGCGGAGCCGGTGGGGACGGGCACGCGGATGGCGTAGCCGTCGAGCTTGCCCTTGAGCTCGGGCAGGACCAGGCCGATGGCCTTCGCCGCGCCGGTCGAGGTGGGGACCATGTTGATGGCGGCGGCGCGGGCCCGGCGGAGGTCGCGGTGCGGGCCGTCCTGGAGGTTCTGGTCCGCGGTGTAGGCGTGGACCGTGGTCATGAGGCCCCGCTCGATCCCGAACGCGTCGTTGATGGCCTTGGCCAGCGGGCCGAGGCAGTTGGTGGTGCAGGACGCGTTGGAGATGATGTTGTGGTTGGCCGGATCGTAGATCGCGTCGTTGACGCCCATGACGATCGTGACGTCCTCGTCCGTGGCAGGGGCCGAGATGATGACCTTCTTCGCGCCCGCGGCGAGGTGCTTCTTGGCGCCCTCGGCCTTGGTGAAGAAGCCGGTGGACTCGATGACGATGTCCACGCCGAGCTCGCCCCACGGCAGGTTGGCCGGGTCGCGCTCGGCCAGCACCTTGATCTCCTTGCCGCCGACGACGATGATCCCCTCGCGGACCTCCACGGACTCGGAGAGGCGGCCGGTGATCGAGTCGTACTTGAGCAGGTGGGCGAGGGTCTCGGGGCTCGTCAGGTCGTTGACGGCCACGATCTCGAGGTCTGCGCCCTGGGAGAGAGCTGCGCGGAAGAAGTTGCGCCCGATGCGGCCGAAGCCGTTGATGCCAATTCGAGTGGTCACTCTGGTCGATCTCCTTGATGCTCAGTCGAGCATCCGCGAAGACTGCTCGAACTGTTAGACGGTCACCGCACGTCGTTGGGCAGAGATTTGCACAGGGAAAGGCCGACAGCCCAAGTCTCCATTGTCATGGCTGAAAGGCCGCACGGGCCTTTCCGGTCCCCATCCTACGGCGAAAGGGCCCGTCCGGGAACAGACGGACCCTTTCGCACTGAAAGTCACAAAATGTGACGCAGATCTCCGGTCAGGAGAAGGTGATGAGGCCCTTGGCGCCGGCGCGGGCGGCCTCGAAGCGGCGGGCCACGTCGGCCCAGTTGACGATGTTCCAGAAGGCCTTGACGTAGTCGGCCTTGACGTTCTGGTAGTCGAGGTAGAACGCGTGCTCCCACATGTCGAGCTGGAGGAGCGGGGTCGTCGCGACCGGAACGCCGTTCTGCTGGTCGTACATCTGCTCGATGACCAGGTTCCCACCGATGGGCTCGTAGGCGAGGATGGCCCAGCCCGAGCCCTGGATGGTCGTGGCGGCCGCCGTGAAGTGGCTGCGGAAGGCGTCGAACGAGCCGAAGAACTCGTCGACCGCGGAGGCCAGCTCGCCCTCGGGCTTGTCGCCGCCGTCCGGGGAGAGGTTGTTCCAGAAGATCGAGTGGTTGAGGTGGCCGCCGAGGTTGAACTGGAGGTCCTTCGAGAGCTTGGCGGCGGCCGCGCCGTCGCCGTTCGACCGCGCCTCGGCCATCTTCTCGAGGGCCGTGTTGGCACCGGCGACGTAGGCCGCGTGGTGCTTGTCGTGGTGGAGCTCCATGATCCGGGCCGAGATGTGCGGCTCGAGGGCGGCGTAGTCGTACGGGAGCTCTGGCAGTACGTAGGTCACAACATCCTCCATCGGTTGGCTCCCCGCGCGCGCTGGTCGCGGCACGCGGGCTGGTGACGGCTCCATCCTAAGCAGATGCGCCGGATGGGATACCGATCATTGCGGTACCCGCGACGGGGGACGGTCAACCGTCGAGCATCTCCGGCGTCACGTTGGCCTCGGTCCCGGGGACGCCCTCCTCGGCGGCCTTCTTGTCCGCCATGGCCAGGAGGCGGCGGATCCGGCCCGCGATCGCGTCCTTCGTCATGGGCGGGTCCGCGAGCCGGCCCAGCTCGTCGAGGCTCGCCTGCTTGTGGGCCACGCGCAGCTCGCCGGCGTAGCGGAGATGCTCCGGGACGTCGGTGCCGAGGATCTCCAGGGCCCGCTCCACGCGGGCGCCGGCCGCCACGGCGGCCTGGGCGGACCGGCGCAGGTTGGCGTCGTCGAAGTTGGCCAGCCGGTTCGCCGTCGCCCGGACCTCCTTGCGCATGCGCCGTTCCTCCCACGCCATGAGCGCGTCGTGGGCGCCCATACGCGTCAGCAGCGCGGCGATCGCGTCGCCGTCGCGCACGACGACGCGGTCCACCCCGCGCACCTCGCGCGCCTTCGCCGCGATCCCCAGCCTGCGGGCGGCGCCCACGAGGGCGAGCGCGGCCTCCGGCCCCGGGCAGGTGACCTCGAGGGAGCTCGAGCGCCCGGGCTCGGTGAGCGATCCGTGGGCGAGGAAGGCCCCGCGCCAGACTGCCTCCGCGTCCGCGGCGGAGCCATTGACGACCGTGGACGGCAGGCCGCGGACCGGGCGGCCGCGGTTGTCGAGGAGCCCGGTCTGGCGGGCGAGGGCCTCGCCGTCGCGCACCACCCGCACCACATACCGGCTCCCGCGCCGGAGCCCGCCCCCGGAGACGACGATGATCTCGCTGGGGTGCCCGTAGACCTCGGCGATGGCGGCCCGGAGCCGGCGCGCCGTGGCGGCGAGGTCCACCTCGGCCTCGATGACGATCCGCCCCGAGATGATGTGGAGGCCGCCGGCGAACCGCAGCATGGCCGAGACCTCCGCCTTGCGCTCGGAGGACTTCTTGACCGTCAGCCGCGACAGCTCGTCCTTGACGCTCTGGGTCAATGCCATGGCTGTCCTTCCTGCTCCCGCGGCGCCCGCACCGGACCCACGCTCAACGTCCCGCCGCGGGGGTCCCGCCCCCGGTGAAGACCTCATGGTACGCACCGGCCAGCCGGAGCGCGTCGTGCACCGGCCGTCGGCCGGAAGACCTCACTCTATCGAAGAGGACCTGCGCTCCGAGTTCCGCGGCGACCCGCTCGAACTCGCCGCGGTCCGCCACGGAGGCATGGTCCGCGATCACGGCGTCGACCCGGAACCCGGGGGCGACCCGCTGGAGGGCGCGGAGGTGGTCTGCCGCGCTCATCCCCGAGGTCTCCTTGGTGTCGACCGCGAGGTTCATGGTCAGGCAGCGGCGCGCCGGGGTGTCGACGAGGGCCTGGCGCAGCTGCGGCAGGAGCAGGTGCGGCAGGACCGAGGTGTACCAGGAGCCCGGACCGAGCACCACCCAGTCGGCGAGCTCGATCGCGCTGAGGGTCTCGGGGCACGCGGGGGCGTCGTCGGGCTCGAGCCGCACGTCCTCGAGGCGCCCGGCCACCGCGCACGCCGCCTGCCCGCGGATGGTCTCCACCCGCGTGGGGCCCCCGTGGGCGCCCCCGCCGGTGACAAGGACGTCGCCCTCGATGGTCAGGGGCACGCGGGACATCGGCAGCACCTGGCCCCGGGCACCGAGCAGGGCACCGGCCCAGCGCAGGCCGTCGACGACGTCCCCCAGCAGCTCCCACAGGGTGACGATGAGCAGGTTGCCCATGGCGTGGTTGTCGAGGCCGCTCGTGCCCGCCGGGGAGCGGAACCGGTGCTGCATGACGTCGCGCCAGGTCCTCCCCCAGTCGGTGTCGTCACACAGCGCGGCCAAGGCCATCCGGAGGTCGCCCGGGGGGAGGACGCCGAAGTCGGCCCGGAGGCGGCCGGAGGACCCGCCGTCGTCCGCGACGGTGACGACGGCGGTGAGCTCCGTGGTGAGCAGACGCAGGGCGGACAGCGAGGCGGCGAGGCCGTGGCCGCCCCCGAGGGCGACGACGGAGGGGCCCTTGGGCTTGCCGCCGTCGGTGCCCGCGCCGGGGCGGATGAGGGGCAGCGGCCCCGTGAAGAGCGTGCTCACTCGCGGCCGAGGTCCCGGTGCGCCGTGGTGACCGTGACCCGGGGCTGCTGGGCGAGGCGCTTGGAGATCTCCTCGGCGATCGCCACCGAGCGGTGCTTGCCGCCGGTGCAGCCGATGGCGATCGTGGCATAGTGCTTGTTCTCGCGGCGGTAGCCCGCCAGCACGGGCTCGAGGGCGTTCACGTACCGCTCGACGAACTCCTGCGCCCCGTTGGCCACGAGCACGTAGTCACGCACGTCCGGGTCGAGGCCGGTGTGCGGGCGCAGCTGGGGCACCCAGTGCGGGTTGGGGAGGAAGCGCACGTCGGCGACGAAGTTGGCGTCGGCCGGGAGCCCGTACTTGAAGCCGAAGCTCATGACGTTCAGCCGGACCGTCACCGGGCCCTTCTCCGAGAAGAGCTCGGTGATGGCCGTCGCGAGCCCGTGCACGTTGAAGTCGGAGGTGTCGAGGACGATCGTCGCGTGGTCCCTGAGCTCGCGCAGGAGGGTCCGCTCCTCGGCGATGCCGTCCGAGATGCGCCCGCCCTCCTGGAGGGGGTGGGGGCGCCGCCCCTGCTCGAACCGGCGGATGAGCACGTCGTCGCTCGCGTCGAGGAACAGCATGCGGTACTCCGTGCCGCTCGAGGCGAGCTGGGCGAGGGCATCGCGGATGTCGGCGAAGAGCGCCTTGCTGCGCACGTCCATGACGACGGCGAGCTTGGGGATCCGGTCCGGCGAGTGGCGCACGAGGTCGGAGAGGGTGCCGAGCAGCTGCGGCGGGAGGTTCTCCACGACGTACCACCCGTGGTCCTCGAGGGCGTTCGCCGCGGTGCTCCGGCCCGCGCCGGACATGCCCGTGACGATGAGCAGCTCGGACGCGGGCGGCCTGACCGGGGTCAGGTCTGTCTCGTGGCCGGCCTCGGCCGCGCTCGTCTCCGTCATGGTGCCAGCCTAGCTAAGACTCCACGATTTCGCCGGTGGCGTAATTGACCGCGGGTGCGGGCTGCTCCACGCCGTGGAGGCGGCCGTGGATGGCCGCCGCGAGGGACGGGCCCACCCCGTTCACATCCGTGATCTCGGTGACCGACGCTGCGCGGAGGCGCTTGAGCGAGCCGAAGTGGGCCAGCACGGCCTTCTGCCGGGCGGGGCCGAGCCCGGGGACCTCGTCGAGGATCGACGCGGTCATCGACTTCGCGCGCCGCTGCCGGTGGAACGTGATGGCGAAGCGGTGCGCCTCGTCGCGGATGCGCTGGAGCAGGTAGAGGCCCTGCGAGGCCCTGGGCAGGATGACGGGGAAGTCGCCCTCCGGGAGCCAGACCTCCTCGAGCCGCTTGGCGAGGCCCACCACGCGGACCTCGTCTCCGATGCCGAGCTCGGCGAGGGCCCGGACCGCGGCCGTCACCTGGGGCTGGCCGCCGTCCACCACGACCAGGTTGGGCGGGTAGGCGAACTTGCCGCTGTCCCTCTCCTCGACCGGCCGTTCGCGCTCGGCGAGGTAGTTGCGGAAGCGGCGGGTCAGGACGTCGTGCATCGCCGCCGTGTCGTCACGGGCGGCCTCGCCCGTGATCGTGAACTTGCGGTACTCGCTCTTCTTCGTCAGGCCGTCCTCGACCACGACCATCGAGGCCACGACGTTGGTGCCCTGGACGTGGGAGATGTCGAAGGACTCGATGCGCAGCGGCGGCTCGGGCAGCTCGAGGGCCTCCTGGAGCTCCTGAAGGGCGAGGGAGCGGGTCGTGATGTCCCCCGCGCGGCGGCTCTTGTGCAGCCGCAGTGCCTGGACCGCGTTCTCGCGCACGGTCCCCAGCAGGGCGGCCTTGTCGCCCCGCTGCGGCACCCGGACCTCGACGCGGGCCCCGCGCAGGCCCGTGAGCCACAGGCCGAGCTCGTCGGCGTCCTCGGGCATGACGGGGACGAGCACTTCCCGCGGGAGCCTCCCGTTCGTCTGCTCCTCGTCGCCGTAGACCTGCTGGAGCAGGTGCCCCACGAGGGCCTCGGGGGTGGTGTCCTCGACCTTCTCCACGATCCACCCACGCTGGCCGCGGATCCGGCCGCCGCGGACGTGGAACACCTGCACGGCGGCCTCGAGCTCGTCTTCCTCGACGGCGAAGACGTCCGCGTCGGTCTCCTCGGAGAGGACCACGGCATTGCGCTCGAACACCTTCCGCATGGCCACGATGTCGTCCCGCAGCCGCGCGGCGTTCTCGTAGTCGAGGTCGGCGACGGCGTCCGCCATCTTCCGCTCGAGCCCGGTGATGAAGCGCCGGGCCTCCCCGCCCATGAAGGCGCAGAAGTCGTCGGCGAGGGCCCGGTGGTCCTCCTCGCTGATGCGGCCCACGCAGGGGGCGGAGCACTTGTCGATGTAGCCGAGCAGGCACGGGCGTCCGCTCTGCTCGGCGCGGCGGAAGACGCCCGCGCTGCACGACCGCACCGGGAAGACGCGCAGGAGGGTGTCCATGGTCTCGCGGATGGCGCCCGCCGTGTAGGGCCCGAAGTAGCGGGTGCCCTTGCGCCGCTCGCCCCGCATGACCATGACCCGGGGGTACTTCTCCCCCATCGTGACCGCGAGGTAAGGGTAGGTCTTGTCGTCGCGGAAGGCGAGGTTGTAGCGGGGCCGGAACTCCTTGATCCAGGTGTACTCGAGCTGGAGGGCCTCGAGCTCGCTCCCGACCACCGTCCACTCCACGCTCGCGGCCGTGTGGACCATCGCATAGGTCTTGGGCAGGAGCGTCGCCGGCCGGGCGAAGTAGGAGGTCAGTCGCTGGCGGAGGTTCTTGGCCTTGCCGACGTAGATGACCCGCCCATGCGGGTCCCGGAAGCGGTAGACGCCAGGGTCGGTGGGGATGTCCCCGGTCCTGGGCCGGTAGCTCGCTGGATCTGCCACCGCTCCAGTCTAGGAGAGTCTGCGCGCCCTCCCGTCCGCGTGGCCGGGCTCGCGAGGGCGGGGTGCGGTGCCGCGCCCGCTAGTGCGCCGGCGGCTTGTTGTAGCCGGCAGCCCGCTCCTGGCCGCTGAGCGCCGCGATGGCGTCCATGATCTGGTCGGTGGCCTCGCGGCGCAGCGGCAGGGAGTGGTCCGGGCCGGTCTTCTCGAACCACAGGGGCTCGCCGACGCGCATCTCGAAGTGCTGGGGCCGGATGGCGTTCCTGCCGGCGGGCTGGAGGTTCTCCGTGCCGACGAGCCCGACCGGGACCACGGGGGCCCCGGTCGTGAGCGCGAGCCAGCCCACGCCGGTCCGGCCGCGGTAGAGGAGCCCGTCGCGGGAGCGGGTGCCCTCGGGGTAGATGCCGATCGCGTCGCCCTGGTCGAGGATGTCGAGCAGCGTCTTGAGCGCGGCCACGCTCGCGGCCTGCTCGCCGCGCTCCACCGGGATCGATCCCACGCCCTCGAAGAAGGCCTTCATGAGCTTGCCCTTGACGCCCTTGCCGGTGAAGTACTCGGCCTTCGCGAAGAACGCGACGCCGCGGGGCATGAGCGCCTGGATGATGACGGAGTCGAGGAAGGAGAGGTGGTTGGAGGCCACGATGAAGGGACCGCTCTCCGGGACGTTCTCCAGTCCCGTGACGGTGGGGCGGCAGAGGCCGCCGATGAGGCCCCGGATGCTCTGCCGGGTCATGGAGTAGATCAGCACGTGGCGGCCTCCGGTGCGCGGTGGAGCACGACGTCGATCGCCCGCCCGAGCTCGTCGGCGTCGCCGACCGCGGCGGCCAGGTCGAGGGACGCGAGTTCGCCCTCGGGCGCAAAGCCCCAGCGGACGCCGATGCAGGGAACGCCGTTGGCGGCCGCGCCGGCCGCATCGTGCCGCCGGTCCCCGATCATGACCGAGCGCCTGGGGCTGCCGTGGTTGGTCTCGAGGGCCGCCCGGACGATCCCGGCCTTCCCGTCCGTGGCGGGCGGGAGCGTCTCGTCGTCGGGCGCGCCGTGGATGCTGTGGAAGTGGACATCGAGGCCGTGGGTGCGCAGGAGGCGCTCGGCGAGGTTCTGCGGCTTCTGGGTGGCGACCGCGAGGTGCACGCCCTCGGCGCGCAGGCGGACGAGCAGCTCGGGGATGCCGGGGTAGGGCCGGCTCTGGCCCATCCCGTGCGAGATGTAGCGCTGCCGGTAGCTGTGGACGACCGCCGGGAGCGTCTCCTCGGGCACGTCGGCGAGCCGGTGCAGGGACTCCTGCAGAGGCGGTCCCACCATGCTCGAGAGGGTCTCGTCATCGGGGACGGGCAGGCCCTGGGCCCCGAGGGCGAAGGCGATGCCGCCGGTGATGCTCCCCGCCGGGTCGATGAGGGTTCCGTCCAGATCGAAGATCGCGAGCGCGGGGCTGTCAGTCACCGGGACAGTCTCGCACATCGTCTCCGCCGGACCGAAACCAACACCCGCATGCCATGAACGCCGCGGCATGGACCATCCGGTCCATGCCGCGGCGCTCATGTTCGGGCCTGGGTGGCTAACCTTCGCCGCCGAGGATCTCGGCGAGGAACGTGCCGGTGTAGCTGCCCTCCACCCGCGACACCTGCTCGGGCGTGCCGGTGGCCACGATGCGGCCGCCGCCCGAGCCGCCGTTCGGGCCGAGGTCGATGATCCAGTCCGCGCTCTTGATGACGTCGAGGTTGTGCTCGATCGTGATGACCGTGTTGCCCTTCTCGACGAGGGACTGCAGGACGAGGAGCAGCTTGCGGATGTCCTCGAAGTGCAGGCCGGTGGTCGGCTCGTCGAGGACGTAGGCGCTGCGCCCGTTGGAGCGCTTCTGGAGCTCGGCGGCGAGCTTGACACGCTGGGCCTCGCCGCCGGAGAGGGTCGTGGCCGGCTGCCCGAGCCGGACGTAGCCGAGGCCCACGTCGACCAGGGTGTTCAGGTGCCGCGCGATCGGGGTGAATGCCGAGAAGAACTCGGCGGCCTCGTCGATCGGCATGTTCAGCACGTCCGCGATGGTCTTGCCCTTGTAGTGCACCTCGAGGGTCTCGCGGTTGTAGCGGGCACCGTGGCACACCTCGCAGGGCACGTACACGTCCGGGAGGAAGTTCATTTCGATCTTGATGGTGCCGTCGCCGCTGCAGGCCTCGCAGCGGCCGCCCTTGACGTTGAACGAGAAGCGGCCGGGCATGTAGCCGCGGACCTTCGCCTCGTTCGTCTCGGCGAACAGCTTCCGGATGTGGTCGAACACACCCGTGTAGGTCGCGGGGTTGGACCGCGGGGTGCGCCCGATCGGGCTCTGGTCGACGTGGATGACCTTGTCGAGGTGCTCGAGGCCCTCGACGCGCGTGTGGCGGCCGGCCACCTGCTTGGCACCGTTGAGGCGGTTGGCGAGCACCTTGTAGAGGATGTCGTTGACGAGCGTGGACTTCCCGGACCCGCTCACGCCGGTGACCGCGGTGAGCACCCCGAGGGGGAAGGCGATGTCGACACCCTGCAGGTTGTGCTCGCGCGCCCCCACGACCTTGAGCTGGCGCTTGCGGTCCACCTTGCGGCGCTTGGCCGGGATTTCGATGGAGCGCCGCCCGGAGAGGTAGTCCCCGGTGAGGGACGCCGTGTTGGCCTTGAGGTCCTCGAGAGTGCCGGAGTGGACGACCTCTCCCCCGTGCTCGCCCGCGCCCGGACCGATGTCGACGATCCAGTCGGCCTCGTGGATCGTGTCCTCGTCGTGCTCGACGACGATGAGCGTGTTCCCGAGGTCGCGGAGCCGGGTGAGGGTCTCGATGAGCCGGCGGTTGTCGCGCTGGTGCAGGCCGATGCTGGGCTCGTCCAGGACGTACAGGACTCCGACGAGGCCGGAGCCGATCTGGGTCGCGAGCCTGATGCGCTGCGCCTCGCCGCCGGAGAGCGTTCCGGCCGCGCGCTCGAGGTTGAGGTACTCGAGCCCCACGTCGAGGAGGAAGCGGAGGCGCGCGTCGATCTCCTTGAGCACCTGCGCCGCGATCTGCTCCTCGCGCCGCGTGAGGTCGAGCGTGGCGAGGAAGGTCCTCGCCTCCTGGAGCGGCAGCCTGCTGACGTCGGCGATGGACCGCCCGCCGACCAGGACCGAGAGCGAGGCGGGGTTCAGCCGCGCGCCACCGCACTCGGGGCACGGGATCTCCCGCATGTACTCCTCGTACCGGTCGCGGGCAGAGTCCGACTCGGTCTCGAGGTGCTTGCGCTGGATGTAGGCGACGGCCCCCTCGAACCCGGTGCTGTACTTGCGCTCCCGGCCGAACCGGTTGCGGTACTGGACGACGACCTTGTGGTCCTTGCCGAACAGCACCGAGTCGCGGGCGTACTCCGGCAGGCTGTGCCACGGGGTGGTCATCGAGAAGCCCAGCTCGTCGGCGAGGCCCGCGAGGAGCCTCGTCCAGTACTCCTGGGTCGCCGTGCCCAGCGACCAGGGGGCGATCGCGCCCTCGGAGAGGCTCAGCTGCGCGTCGGGCACGACGAGGTCGACATCGACCTCGAGCTTGGTGCCGATGCCGGTGCACGCCGGGCAGGCGCCGAACGGGTTGTTGAAGGAGAAGGAGCGCGGCTCGATCTCGTCGATCGCGAGGGGATGCTCGTTGGGGCACGCGAGGTGCTCCGAGAACGCCCGCAGCCGCACGTCGTCGTCCTCGTCGAGGTCCACGAAATCGGCGAGGACGCGCCCCTCGGCAAGCCCGAGCGCCGTCTCCACCGAATCGGCGAGGCGCTGGCGGACGCCCTCCTTGACCACGAGCCGGTCGATGACGACCTCGATGGTGTGCTTGAACTGCTTGCCGAGCTTGGGGGGATCGGAGAGCTGCACGAGCGAGCCGTCGACCCGGGCCCGGGAGTAGCCCTTGGCGGCCAGCTCCTTGAACAGGTCCACGAACTCGCCCTTGCGGCCGCGCACCACGGGGGCGAGCAGCTGGAAGCGGGTGCCCTCCGGCATCTCGAGGAGCTGGTCGACGATCTGCTGCGGGGTCTGGCGGGTGACCGGCTCGTGGCAGATCGGGCAGTGCGGGCGCCCGACGCGCGCCCAGAGGAGGCGCATGTAGTCGTAGATCTCGGTGATCGTGCCCACCGTCGAGCGGGGGTTCTTGCTCGTGGACTTCTGGTCGATCGACACGGCCGGGGAGAGGCCCTCGATGAAGTCGACATCGGGCTTGTCCACCTGGCCGAGGAACTGGCGGGCGTAGGCGGAGAGGGACTCTACGTACCGGCGCTGGCCCTCGGCGAAGATCGTGTCGAAGGCGAGCGAGGACTTCCCCGAACCCGAGAGCCCGGTGAAGACGATCATCGCGTCGCGCGGCAGGTCCAGGCTGACGTTGCGGAGGTTGTGCTCGCGGGCGCCCTTGACGACGAGGCGGGACTGGTCGTGCGGCGTCAGGCTGTCCTGCAGCACGGCAGCGGCCGTGGCAGGCCCCGTCCGCTCGCCATCCAGGACGTTCTCCTGCTCGGACGTGGACTCGTTGAGTGTGGGCAGACTCTGCACCTGACTATGCTAGTGGACCGGATCGAAATTCGAAAATGTCTTCGATGTGACCTTGGGCTCACCCGGCCTGCGGGCGGTCCCTGGCGGCATAGGCCGCGGTGACCAGGGCGACCGCCTCGGCGAGCGAGCAGCCCCGCGCTGCCGCGGTGCCCGCGAAGGCCGCCGCGGCCGCCGCGAGCTCCTCGTCCCGCTGGCCCCGGGGGGCCACCGTGGTGCCTGCCCGCCCTGCCGTCGCGAGGACGCCGGCCTCCTCGAGTTCGCGGTAGGCGCGCGCCACGGTGTGGGGCGCGACCCCGAGCTCGCCCGCGAGCGCGCGCACCGACGGGAGCTTCGCGCCGACCCCCAGGCCGCCCTCGTCCACGAGCGCCAGGATGTGCCGGCGGAGCTGCTCGAAGAGCGGCACGGCCAGCTCCGCGTTGGGGCGCCACCACCCCGGGAAATCACCCACTGCCATTGGCCCAGCGTAGCGAAGCCGCCTAGGGTGGCGTCCATGAGCACCCTCGTGAAAGACCTCGGGCGCGTCACGGTGCGCCGGATCTCCGTCAGCGACATGGACAACAACGTCTACCTCATCACGGCGAAGGCCTCCGGGGCCCAGGTCCTCATCGACGCCGCCGACGACCTTCCGGCCATCCGCACCCTGCTCGCGGAGGGCGCGGCGGACGCGGACGCCCCCGCGAAGCTCGCCCTGATCGCGACGACGCACCAGCACTGGGACCACGTGCGCGCGCTCGAGGGGCTCGTCGAGGAGACGGGCGCCCCGGTCGCCGCCGGCCGGCAGGACGTGGCCGGGATCCCTGCCCCAGTGGGCGTGGTCCTCGACCACGGCGACGTGGGCACCTTCGACGGGTTCGAGCTCACCGCCGTCCACCTGCGCGGGCACACGCCGGGATCGATCGCCTATGTGCTGTCCGAGGCCGGCTCTGCGCCCCTCATCTTCTCGGGCGACTCGCTCTTCCCCGGCGGCGTGGGGAACACGCAGAAGGACCCCGACCGCTTCGCGCTCCTCTACGGCGACGTCGTCGAGCGCCTCTTCGGCGCCTACCCGGACGAGTCCGAGGTCCACCCCGGGCACGGGAAGCCCACCACGCTCGGCGCCGAGCGGCCGCACCTGGCCGAGTGGAAGGAGCGGGGCTGGTAGTCCGCATGCGCGCCGCTCCCGGTCCGGCCACGGACGCCGAGATCCCCGCCTACCTGGAACGCCTCGGCATCCCGGCACTCGCCGACGTCCACGTGCACTTCCTCCCCCCGACCATGCTGGAGAAGGTCTGGGCCTACTTCGATGCGGCGGAGGACCGGTACGGCTGGGCGTGGCCGATCGCCTACCGGGCCGACGAGGAGGAGCGCCTGCGGGTCGCGCGCAGCCTCGGAATGGCGGCGATCCCCGCGCTCACGTACGCGCACAAGCCGGGCATGGCCGCCTGGCTCAACGACTGGTGCGCCGACTTCGCCCGGCGGATCCCCGACGCGGTCCACTGCGGCACGCTGTACCCGGAGCCGGAGGCGGGCGACTACGTCGGCCGCGCGCTCGCGGCGGGGGCGCGCCTGTTCAAGGTCCACCTGCAGGTGGGCGGGTTCGGACCGGATGATCCGCTGCTCGAGCCGGCCTGGGCCCAGCTCGAGGAGGCCGGGGTGCCCGTGGTCATGCACGCGGGGTCCAGGCCGCTCCCCGGGGAGTTCACCGGGCCGCAGCGGGTCCGGGTCCTCCTGGACCGGCACCCCCGGCTCACCCTCGTGGTCGCGCACCTGGGCATGCCGGAGTACTGGGAGTTCGCCGACCTCGCGGCCGCCTACCCCAACGTGCACCTCGACACGACTATGTCCGCCACGGACTTCACCGAGCGGTTCGCGCCGCTCCCGGACGGCTTCCCGGACCGGCTCGCCGAGCTGGCGGACCGGGTGGTCCTGGGCTCCGACTTCCCGAACATCCCGTATCCCTACGCCCACCAGCTCGACGCGCTCGCGCGCCTGGGCCTCGGCGACGAGTGGATGCGCAAGGTCCTGTGGGAGAACGGCGCGCGGCTCCTGGGCCTCGGAGGGCAGGCCGGGGCCTAGTGCCGCCCGGGCCGGCGCCCCACGCAGAAGATCCGGCGGAAGGGGTAGACGGTCGTGAGGACCCCGTCCCGCTCGGACGAGGGGTACGCGTCGTAGAGGAGCTGGTTGTACTGCTCCTCGAACTGGGCGGCCTCGTCGGGAGAGAGCGCATCGAGCACCGGGCGCAGGCCCGTCCCGCGCACCCAGTTCAGGACGGCGTCCTCCCCGGTGAGCACCTGGCAGTACGTCGTCTCCCACACGTCTGCCTCCCACCCTGCGTCGAGCATGAGCCCGAGGTAGGTGCGCGGCTCGGACACGGGGTCGGTGTGGCGGAGCACCCCGCGCAGGCGGTGGTCCCACTGCGAGGACTCTGCCAGCTCGCGCATGAGGGCGTGGGAGGGGGCCGCGAAGTTGCCGGGCACCTGGACCGCCAGCCACGCGCCGGGCCCCAGCTGCTCGAGCCAGCGGCCCATGAGGCCCTGGTGGCCGGGCACCCAGTGGAGGGCGGCGTTCGAGACGACCACGTCGACGTCGTCCTCCGGCTCCCAGTGCAGGATGTCGCCCTGCCGGAACGAGAGCCGGTCGTGTCCCGCGAAGCGCGAACGGGCGGCGTCGAGCATCTCCTGCGAGCTGTCCAGCCCCTCCACGAGCGCGTCAGGCCAGCGCTCGGCGAGGGTGGCGGTGAGCTCGCCCGGACCGCAGCCGAGGTCGACGACGCGGCGGGGCGCCTCGGCCGCGATGCGTCCGGTGAGGTCGTGGAAGGGCCTCGAGCGATGGTCCCCGAAGGCGGTGTAGAGGGCCGGGTCCCACGTGGGCGAACTCATGGGACCACGCTAATCCGGATAGTCTGGGGGCGCCATGCGACTCGACACCCTGATCCCCGCGCCGTCCTCCCGCCCCGACTCCGGACAGTCCATGCCAGACGAGGTCTACGACGCGTTCGTCGGATGGGCGGAGGCCCGCGGGCTCTCCCTCTATCCCGCGCAGGAGGAGGCGGTGCTCGAGATCGTCTCCGGCTCGAACGTTATCCTCGCGACGCCCACGGGTTCCGGCAAGTCCCTCGTGGCCGTCGCCGCGCACTTCCACGGCCTCGCGACGGGCCAGCGCAGCTACTACACCGCGCCGATCAAGGCGCTCGTGTCGGAGAAGTTCTTCGCGCTGTGCGAGATCTTCGGCGCCGAGAACGTCGGCATGGTCACGGGCGACTCCTCGGTGAACCCGGATGCCCCGATCATCTGCTGCACCGCCGAGATCCTCGCCAACCATGCCCTCCGCCTCGGCGACGCCGCCGAACTCGGGCCGGTGGTCATGGACGAGTTCCACTTCTACTCGGACCCGCAGCGCGGCTGGGCCTGGCAGGTGCCCCTCCTCGAGCTCCCCCAGGCCCAGTTCCTCCTCATGAGCGCCACCCTCGGGGACGTGGCCCGCTTCGAGCGCGAGCTCACCGAGCGCACCGGGCGGACGACGACGGTGGTCGCCCACGCGGAACGGCCCATCCCGCTGCACTACTACTACGAGGAGAAGCCCGTCCACGAGACGCTCGAGGAGCTGCTCGCGACGAAGCAGGTCCCCGTCTATGTGGTGCACTTCAGCCAGCTCGAGGCGATCGAGCGGGCCCAGCAGCTCATGAGCGTGAACATGTGCACCCGCGAGGAGAAGGACCGGATCGCCGAGCTGATCGCCGGATTCCGGTTCGCAGCCGGCTTCGGCAAGGCCCTCAACCGCCTCGTGCGGCACGGCATCGGCGTCCACCACGCGGGCATGCTGCCCAAGTACCGCCGCCTCGTCGAGCAGCTCGCCCAAGCCGGCCTGCTCAAGGTCATCTGCGGCACGGACACCCTCGGCGTCGGCATCAACGTGCCCATCCGCACCGTCCTGCTCACCGCGCTGAGCAAGTTCGACGGCACCCGCACCCGCCACCTCAACGCCCGGGAGTTCCACCAGATCGCCGGGCGCGCGGGGCGGGCCGGGTACGACACGGCGGGGACCGTCGTCGTGCAGGCCCCGGAGCACGTCGTGGAGAACAACCGGGCCATGGAAAAGGCCCGGGCGAAGTTCGGCGACGATGCGCGCAAGCTCCGCCAGGTCGTGAAGAAGAAGCCGCCCGAGGGGTTCGTCTCCTGGGGCCGCCCCACGTTCGAGAAGCTCGTCGAGGCCGCCCCCGAGCCGCTGACCTCGAGCTTCACTGTGACCCACGCGATGCTCCTGAACCTCATGGCGCGGCCCGGCAATCCCTTCACGGCGGCGCACCGGCTCCTCACCGAGAACCACGAGCCCCGGCCCGTCCAGCTGCGCCTCATGCGCCGGGCCCTCGGCATCCTCCGCGAGCTCCTGGCCGCCGGAGTGGTCGAGCGGATCCCCGAGGACGAGCTCACCGACGCCCAGCGCGCGAGCGGGCACACGCTGCGGCTGACCGTGGACCTGCAGGAGAACTTCGCCCTCAACCAGCCGCTCTCCCCCTTCGCGCTCGCGGCGCTGGACCTCCTGGACCCGGAGTCGCCGTCGTACGCGCTCGACGTGGTCTCCATGATCGAGGCGACCCTCGAGAAGCCGCGGCAGATCCTCTCGGCCCAGCTCAAGCGCGCCAAGACCGAGGCGGTCGCCGCGATGAAGGCCGAGGGCATGGAGTACACGGAGCGGATGAACGCGCTCGACGCCGTCACCTACCCCGAGCCGCTCAAGGAGCTGCTCGAGGCCGCGTTCGAGACGTACCGCCGGCACGCGCCCTGGGTGGGCGACTTCGAGCTCGCGCCCAAGTCCGTGGTCCGCGACATGTACGAGCGGGCCATGGACTTCGGCGAGTTCGTCCAGTTCTACGGGCTCGCCCGCAGCGAGGGGATCGTGCTGCGGTACCTCACGGACGCGTTCAAGGCCCTGCGCCAGACGGTCCCGCAGGACGCGCTGCGGGAGGACCTCGAGGACCTCATCGCCTGGCTCGGCGAGCTGGTCCGCCAGGTCGACTCCTCGCTCCTGGACGAATGGGAGGAGCTCACGAGCGGCAAGGACCTGCACGCCCACGATGCGCCGCCCCCTCCCCCGCCGGCACTCACCTCCAACGTCCGGGCCTTCCGGGTCATGGTGCGCAACGAGCTCTTCCGCAGGGTCGAGCTCTTCGCCGACGAGGACTCCGACGCGCTCGCCGCGCTGGACAGCGAGGCGGGCTTCGGCGTCGCGGAATGGGAGAGCGCCCTGGACGGCTACTTCGACGAGCACGAGGACATCGGCACCGGACCGGATGCGCGCGGCCCGCAGCTGCTCATCATCGACGAGGGGCCCGGCGTGTGGCACGTGCGGCAGATCTTCGACGACCCCGCCGGGAACCGGGACTGGGGCTTCTCTGCCGACGTCGACCTGGCCGCGAGCGATGCGGCGGGCAGCGCCGTCATCCGTCTGACCTCCGTGGGGCGGCTCGGGGGCTAAGTTGGGAGGCATGAGCGTTTCCACCACCGCCCTCCTCCGGCCAGCCGAGGCCGCCGACATCCCCATCATCCTCGAACTCATCCACGAGCTCGCGGTCTACGAGAAGGAGCCGGACGCGGTCAAGAACACCGCCGAGGCCCTCACCGCGCAGCTCTTCGGCGAGAACCCGGCGATCTTCGCCCATGTGGTCGAGGACAGCGCCGGCGCCGGCTCGCCGGAGGTCATGGGCTTCGCCCTGTGGTTCCTCAACTACTCCACGTGGGAGGGCACCCACGGGATCTACCTCGAGGACCTCTACGTGCGCCCCGCCGCCCGCGGCCGGGGCTACGGGAAGGCGCTGCTGGCCGAGCTCGCGCGCATCGCCGTGGAGCGCGGCTACGCGCGCGTCGAGTGGGCCGTCCTGAAGTGGAACGAGCCCTCGATCGGCTTCTACCGCAGCCTCGGGGCCGTGCCGATGGAGGAATGGGACACGTTCCGCCTCACCGGCGGGGCGCTCGCGGAGTTCGGGGCCTCCGCCGCGGGGTCGGCGGGGTGAGCGCTACGGTGGGTGACCGGCGCCGCGGCGGCGCGGTGGCGGCGTCGTCCGCCCACCGCGTCCTCGGAGCGCACGCATTCCGCGGGATGCGCACCGTGGAGCACCTCTTCGCGGTGCCGCTGGACCACGGGCGCCCCGACGGGGAGCTGATCGAGGTGTTCGCCCGCGAGTACGTCTCCGCGGCCCACCCCGCCGACTCCGTGGAGCGCCTGCCGTGGCTCGTGTTCCTCCAGGGCGGCCCCGGCGGTCGGGGCGGACGCGTGACCGGCCTGAGCGGCTGGATGAAGGCCGCGGCGCGGGACTTCCGGATCCTCATGCTGGACCAGCGCGGCACCGGTCTCTCGACCCCCGCAGACCGGACCACGCTCCCCCGCCGGGGCGGCCCGGCCGAGCAGGCGGCCTACCTCGCACACTTCAGGGCCGACTCGATCGTGCATGACTGTGAGGCGGTCCGCCGCGAGCTCGGGTCGGGGCCGTGGACCGTGTTCGGGCAGAGCTTCGGCGGGTTCTGCACCCTCAGCTACCTCTCCTTCGCCCCGCAGGGCGTCCGGCGCGCGATCATCACCGGCGGGCTCGCGCCCCTGGACGGACCCGCCGAGCAGGTCTACCGCGCCACCTATGCGAGGGTCGCCGAACGCAATGCGGAGTACTTCGGCTGGTACCCGGACGACAGGGCACGGGTGGGCGAGGTCATGTCGCACCTGGGATCGGCCGACGAGCGGCTCGCGTCCGGCGAGCGGCTCACGCCCGAGCGGTTCCAGCTCGTCGGCAGCCTGCTGGGCGGCAACACGCGCGTGGACCAGCTCCACTACCTGCTCGAGGACGCCTTCACCCTCGGCGTGGGCGGCCCGCGCCTCTCCGACGGGTTCCTGGCCCAGGTGCACGCCCTCGTGACGCGGGCCCCGAACCCGCTCTACGCCGTGCTCCACGAGGCCATCTACGCCCAGGGCCAGGCCAGCGACTGGGCCGCGTGGAGGGTCCTGGAGGAGCATCCCGGATTCCGGCCGGACGCCGCGGAGCCGCTGCTGCTCGGCGAGATGGTGCTGCCCTGGTACTTCGAGCAGGACCCCGCGCTCGTGCCGCTCGCGGAGACCGCGCGGCTCCTGGCCGAGAAGTCCGACTGGGGCCCGCTGTACGATCCGGGCCGCCTCGCCGCGAACGACGTGCCGGTCGCCGCCGCCGTCTACCGCGACGACATCTTCGTGGACCGCGCCCTCTCCCTCGAGACGGCCGCCCGGGTCCGCGGAATCGACGTCTGGGAGACCGGCGACTTCCACCACGACGGGATCTCCGACGATGGCGAGGGCATCTTCGATCGCCTGCTGTCGATGGCCGATCCAGATCCCGCGCAGGGCGGGTGAGGGGGCCGCCGAGGAATGTCGGACCCCCGTGATGGGATCGCTCCATGGAGGGACACTGCGGTTCGGCGCACGACGGCGAGTGGTCGCCGCGGCAGGACCGTGCGCCGTGGTCACTCCCGCCGGAGGAGGCGGGCGATGATCCACGGGGCTGGGCGGAGGCATGGGACCCTGCTCCGGCCGGTGCTGAGGTCCTGACCGAGCCGGCTCGCCGGGCGGCCGAGCGGATATTCCGGGTGGACTCGCTCGTGGGCGGGCTCTCGGTGTGCCGGGCGATGGAGTCCCAGCTGCACGCCGACCGGGCCAAGGGCATCCGACGGATCGCGGTGCTGCTGGGCGCTGAATCGGCGGATCCGATGGAACGGCTCGAGGCCCCTTCGCTCACCGCGGCCGAGGTCGCCGCCGAGTTGTCACTGCCCGCACGCGCCGCCCGGGCGCTGGTCGCCGAGTGCCTGGCGCTTACGGAGCCGGTGGCCGAGCCTCTGCTCGCCGCACTCGACGACGGGCGCGTGGACCGGGAGCGGGCCAAGACTATCCTGGGCGCGGCGGCTCCGGTGCCCGAAGCAGCGGCCGCGGAGTTCATCGCTCGGGCTGTCCGCCTCGCCTCGGCGGACCGCTCGCCGGCCGAGGCTGCGGTCCGCGATGCGGTGCCATTATCGGTGCCGGCACTGCGGCGGTCCCTGCGGCGGCTCGCGGAGGAGTACTCCGCCGGCACCCTCGCCGCGCGGTCGCATGCGGCGCGCGAGCATCGTCGTGTCGAGATTGATCCCTGCGACGACGGGATGTGCTGCCTCACCGCTTATCTTCCGCTAGCCGACGGCGCCATGATCGACACCAGGCTGCAGGCCATCGCCCGCGCCCAGCGCCCCGACGACCCCCGAACCGCGGCCCAGAAGCGCGCGGACGCGTTCACGGGCCTACTCCTCGCGCCGGTGTCGGGAGGCGGCAGTGCGCCCTTGGATACGGCGGCGGAGGGGTCGAGGAACACGTCCGAGCCGCGCGGCGGCGTGCGCATGGAGATCGTCGTGACTGTCCCGTACGGCACCGTCCTTCCCTGCGCCGGTCCCGCTGCACCTGGCTCCGCCACACCCGGCTCCTCGGCGGCAGGGCTGACCCTGGCGGATGCTCCTGCTGAGATCCAGGGCTACGGGCTCGTCGATGCCGAGACGGCGCGGTCAGTGGCGGCCCACGCGGCCACGTGGGTGGGCGCTGTCGTCGATCCGGACTCCGGCGTCCCCCTGGGGCTCGGCCGCACCCGCTACACGCCCCCAGCCGCACTGCGCCGCTATCTCGCGCTCAGAGACACCTGCTGCACCTTCCCAGGGTGCGACGCCCCGCACCCGCGCACGGAGGCAGACCACATTCACGAGTGGTCACACGGCGGCAGCACAGATCCGGACAACCTCGCCCTTCTCTGCCCCGAGCACCACCGCCTCAAAACGCTCGGGCAGTGGACCGCGGAGCACGACGCCACGGCGGGCACGACGGTCTGGACCTCGCGCCTCGGCCGCACCCACATCACCCGCGGCAGACCCCCGGCACCACCGCCCCGGAAGGCGCTGCCTCCCCCGTTCTGAACTGCAGGAGGCCGGAAGAGCGCCGGCCGGTCCCTGCCCCGATCCGCGCGTTCCCTCTGGGGCTGGCCGGTCCGTCGGGCCGCGTCGGTCCGCGTGAGCGGCAAGCCGTCCGTCAGGCCGGGTCGAAGCGGCGGCGCCGCGCCATGGACCTCGTGACGGCGAGGGCGAGCACGGCGACGCTCAGGACACCGGCTGCCAGAGCGAGTCCCTCGAACCCGATGAGTGCCATCGCGACGCCCGAGAGGGCGCCGCCGGCGGCGCCCGCGAGGCCCATGGCGGTGTCGCTCGCGCCCTGCGCCTGGACCCGGTGGACCGGTTCCACGCTCTCCGCCAGCAGCGCGGAGCCGGCGATCGTCGCCGCCGACCATCCGAGCCCGAGCAGCACGAGGCCCACGGCAACGGCCGCAGGACTCGGCGCCCCGACGGCCGCGACGGCGACGGCGAGCACCAGCACGCCATGGCCGCCTGCGAGCACCCGGCGCCGGCCGTAGCGGTCCGAGAGCCACCCCATGACCGGGGAGAGCGCATACATCCCGGCGATGTGCAGCGAGATCGTGAAGCCGATGAGAGCGAACGAATCGGTGCTCACGTGGCCCTCGTGGCCCATGCCCGCCATGGCGCCGACGGTGACCTGTTGGAGGTGCAGCGGAGTCATTGACATGACCGAGACCATGACGGCATGGGCGGCCACGACTCCGACGACGCCGAGGACGGCGTCGGGCGATGTCCGGATGGCGTGCACGCCGCCCCTGAGCGCGGCGGCCCACGGTTGGCCGCCCAGGCGCGCCGACCGGGGGTGGCCCCCGTCGGCGACGCCTTCCTGGACGCCGGCGCGGCGCCGGGCCTCGAGCAGCGGGTCGGGGCGCAGGCCGAACAGCAGGATCACGGCGGCCAGGGCCATGCCGGCGACGGAGATGACGAACGGCCCGGCCGTCTCGGGCAGGTGGAGGGCTGTGCCGAGGGCGGCGCCCGGCCGGATGAGGTTGGGGCCCGCGACCGCGCCCACGGTGATCGACCAGACGACGAGCGAGAGGTCCCGGCCGCGGTGGGCCGCCCCGGCGAGGTCGACGGCCGCGAAACGCGACTGGAGGTTCACGGCTGTCCCCACCCCGAGAAGCGCCCCTCCGGCCAGGAGCAGCGCCAAGGACGAGGTGACGGTCGAGAGCACGACCGCGAGCGAGCCGGCCATTGCGAGGGCGAGTCCCGAGACGAGCGCGGTGCGGCGGCCCCTCGCGGCGGCTAGGCCTGCCAGGGGCAGCGCCGCGACCGCGGCCGTGAGGGTCAGGACGGTCGTCACCGACCCGGCCCACGCGTCGGAGCCGCCGTACTGGACCGCGAGCAGGGAGCCGATCGCGAGCGTCGCCCCGTTCCCGAGACCGCTCAGCAGCTGTGCGGAGGCCAGCACTCCCACGGTCCTGCGCTGCACCCGGCGGTGCGCTGGGGAGGCCGGCTCGGCCGTGCCCGGCTGTGGCGTGGCCGGGCGGGCGGTACCCGGCTCCGGCGCGGCCGGCTCAGGCATGTCCGGCCGCCTGCATCTGGCGCAGCTCCTTCTTCAGGTCGGAGACCTCGTCCCTCAGCCGGGCCGCGAGCTCGAACTGGAGCTCCGCGGCGGCGCCGTGCATCTGCTCGGTCAGCTGAGCGATGAGCCCGATGAGGTCCTCGGCAGGGGCGGCCGCGACCCCGTCCTTGCGGACGGTCTCCTGCCCGGCCGCGACGGCCCGGGCGGCGGAGTACCCGCGCTTGCCCTTGCCGTAGTCGAACTGCTTGATCAGCTTCTCGGTGTCCTGGTCCTCGCGTGCGAGCTGGTCGGTGATGTCGGCGATCCGCTTGCGCAGGGGCTGGGGGTCGATCCCCCGCTCCTTGTTGAACGCCATCTGGATCTCGCGGCGGCGATTCGTCTCGTCGATCGCCTGGGCCATGGAGTCGGTGATCTTGTCCGCGTACATGTGCACCTGGCCGGAGACGTTGCGCGCCGCGCGGCCGATCGTCTGGATGAGCGACGTCGCGGAGCGCAGGAAGCCCTCCTTGTCGGCGTCGAGGATGCTCACGAGCGAGACCTCGGGCAGGTCCAGGCCCTCGCGCAGGAGGTTGATGCCCACCAGGACGTCGAACGTGCCGAGCCGCAGTTCGCGCAGGAGCTCGACGCGGCGGAGGGTGTCGACGTCGGAATGGAGGTACTGGACCTTGACGCCGTGGCCGAGCAGGTACTCCGTGAGGTCCTCGGCCATCCGCTTGGTGAGGGTCGTGACGAGCACGCGCTCGTCCCGTTCGACCCGGTCGCGGATCTCGCCGAGGAGGTCGTCGATCTGGCCCTTCGTCGGCTTGACCACCACCTCGGGGTCCACGAGGCCGGTGGGCCGGATGATCTGCTGCACCACGCCGTCGGCCTTGCCGAGCTCGTACTTCCCGGGGGTGGCGGAGAGGTAGATGGTCTGGCCGATCCGCTCGAGGAACTCGTCCCACTTCAGGGGGCGGTTGTCCATGGCGGAGGGCAGCCGGAAGCCGTGCTCGACGAGGGTGCGCTTGCGCGACATGTCCCCCTCGTACATGGCGCCGATCTGCGGGACGGTCACGTGGGACTCGTCGATGACGAGCAGGAAGTCGTCCGGGAAGTAGTCCAGGAGGCAGTGCGGGGCGGTGCCGGGGCCGCGGCCGTCGATGTGCCGGGAGTAGTTCTCGATGCCGTTGCAGAACCCCATCTGCTGCATCATCTCGAGGTCGTAGGTGGTGCGCATGCGCAGCCGCTGGGCCTCGACGAGCTTGTTCTGCGACTCGAGCAGCTGCAGCCGCTCGGCGAGCTCGTCCTCGATGCCCTGGATCGCCTTGGCCATCCGCTCGGGTCCGGCGACGTAGTGGCTCGCGGGGAAGACGTACATCTCCGTCTCCTCGCGGATCACCTCGCCCGTGAGGGGGTGCAGGGTGTGGATCGACTCGATCTCGTCGCCGAAGAACTCGATCCGCAGCGCCTGCTCCTCGTACATCGGGATGATCTCGACCGTGTCGCCCCGCACGCGGAAGGTGCCGCGGTGGAAGTCCATGTCGTTGCGCACGTACTGCATCGCGACGAACCGGCGCAGGAGCGCGTCCCGGTCCATCTCCATCCCGCGCCGCAGGGTGACCATCCCGGCGACGTACTCCTCGGGAGTGCCTAAGCCGTAGATGCACGAGACGGTCGCGACGACGACCACGTCGCGGCGCGTGAGCAGCGCGTTCGTCGCCGAGTGGCGCAGCCGCTCGACCTCCTCGTTGATCGAGGAGTCCTTCTCGATGTAGGTGTCCGACTGCGGCACGTAGGCCTCGGGCTGGTAGTAGTCGTAGTAGGAGACGAAGTACTCGACGGCGTTGTTGGGCAGGAGCTCGCGGAATTCGTTGGCGAGCTGCGCCGCGAGGGTCTTGTTCTGCACCATCACGAGGGTCGGGCGCTGGAGCTTCTCGATCACCCAGGCTGTCGTGGCGCTCTTGCCGGTGCCGGTGGCGCCGAGGAGCACCACGTCCTTCTCCCCGTTCTGGATGCGCTCCGCGATCTCGGCGATCGCGGTCGGCTGGTCCCCTGCCGGCTGGTACTCGCTGATCACCTCGAAGGGCGCGACGACGCGGTTGATCTCCTGGGCAAGGCTCATGGTCCCAATCTACGCCGGGCAGCGGACAGCCGGTGTCCGCAGGGCGGCGCGATCGCCGTGGGCTGACACCGGGGCCCGGGGGGCCGGTGCTCAGCCCTCCCGGGCAGCCGCGGGCGCGAGCACCTCGTCCCAGAGCCGGTCCACGGCTGCACGCAGGGCGGGGAGGGAACCGGTGTTGGCCACCACGTGGTCGGCGGCGGCGAGGCGCTGCTCCCGCGTGGCCTGGGCGGCCATGCGGGACCTCGCCTCGGCCTCGTCCATCCCGTTGCGGGCGAGCAGTCTGGCCAGGCGGACGTCGTCCGGGGCGTCGACGACCACGACGACATCGAACGCGCCCGCCTGTCCGGTCTCCACCAGCAGGGGGATGTCCTGGACCACGACGGCGTGCGGGTCGGCGGCAGCGGCTTCGCCCGCGAGCTGCGCGGCACGGGCCCGCACGCGCGGATGGATGATCGCGTTGAGCATCTCCCGGCGGGACGGGTCGGCGAACACGACGGCGCCCAGTGCGGCGCGGTCGAGTGTGCCGTCGGGGGCGAGGATCCCGTCCCCGAACGCCTCGACGACCTCGGCGAGCCCGTCGCTGCCGGGCGCCACGGCCTCGCGCGCCAGGACGTCCGCGTCCACGATCACGGCCCCGCGCTCTGAAAGCCGGCGCGACACCTCCGACTTCCCCGCGGCGATGCCGCCCGTCAGGCCCACTCTCAGCACGGGACCAGCCTAGTGGAGCCGGGCACGCCCCGCGGCGCACGCCTCCTAGACTGGGGCCGGTGACCGATACGCCGAGCCATGCCACGACCTACACCACCGTCGACGGGGAGCACCGGCACGAGCTCGAGGTCAAGCGGTCGCGCTTCATCACGGTGCTGCGGCGGGTGGCGGCCGAGGACGAGGCCCGCGCCCTGGTCGCCGATCTGCGGCGCGAGTACCACGATGCCCGCCACTACTGCAGCGCGTTCGTCCTCGGCCCGGACCGCACGACCCAGCGCAGCAGCGACGACGGCGAGCCCTCGGGCACGGCGGGAATCCCGATGCTGGAGGCGCTCCTGCGGCGGCAGACGCACGACGGCGTCGCCGACCTCAGCGACGTCGCTGCGGTGGTCGTGAGGTACTTCGGCGGGATCCTCCTGGGCGCCGGCGGCCTGGTGCGGGCGTACTCGGAGTCGGTCTCGGCGGCGCTGGACACCGCCCCGCTCCTGAGCCGCCGGAGGCTCAGGCTCGTCGGGATCGACGTGCCGCATGCTGCGGCACCGCGCCTCGAGAACGAGTTCCGCGCCGCAGGCGTGCTGGTGGTCGGCACCGACTACGGCGCCGCGGGGGCGACGCTGCGGGTGGCTCTGACGGATACCGACGCCCACGCCGCGGAGTTCACGGCGAGGCTCGCCGCCCTGACGGCCGGGACTGCCGAGGCCGTGGGCCTCGGGACCTCGTGGGTCGATGTGCGCTGAAGCAGCGGGCCCAGAGCCGGGGTGCGCTGACGCTGGCGGGCCCGGGACGCTGAGGCGGGGGCGGGTGCTGGGGTTGAACCCGCCCCCGCAGCCACCGTAGGGACCAGGCCGGCAGCACCGTCAGGGGAAAAAGGCCCGGGGACGCGGCGAGGGCGGGCCCTGCCTGAGCAGGACCCGCCCTCGTCAGCGGTGTCGGTACCGACGGCCTAGGCGGCCGCGGTCACGATCAGTTGCCGGTCAGCTTCTCGCGGAGCGCGGCGAGTGCCTCGTCCGAGGCGAGCGTGCCGTGCTCGGTCGCCGGGGCCTCGGAGGAGTAGGTGGTCGGCGCCGCCTCGTGGCCGCCGGACGCGGCGACCGCGTCGTCGGCCAGGTGCTGCAGGACCTGCTTCTTGTGCGCCTCCCAGCGGGACTGGGCGTCGGCGTACTGCTGCTCCCACGCGGCGCGCTGCGTCTCGTAGCCCTCGAGCCACTCGTTGGACTCCGGGTCGAAGCCCTCCGGGTACTTGTAGTTGCCCTCCTCGTCGTACTCGGCAGCCATGCCGTAGAGCGCCGGGTCGAACTCGGTGGAGTCCGGGTCCACGCCCTCGTTGGCCTGCTTGAGCGACAGGGAGATGCGGCGACGCTCAAGGTCGATGTCGATGACCTTGACGAAGAGCTCGTCGCCCACAGAGACAACCTGCTCGGCGAGGTCCACGTGGCGGACCGCCAGCTCGGAGATGTGCACGAGGCCCTCGATGCCGTCCTCGACGCGGACGAACGCGCCGAACGGGACGAGCTTCGTGACCTTGCCCGGGACGACCTGGCCCAGCGCATGCGTGCGGGCGAAGGTCTGCCACGGATCCTCCTGGGTCGCCTTGAGCGACAGGGAGACGCGCTCGCGGTCCAGATCCACCTCGAGGACCTCGACCGTGACCTCCTGGCCGACCTCGACAACCTCGGACGGGTGGTCGATGTGCTTCCAGGACAGCTCCGAGACGTGCACGAGGCCGTCGACGCCGCCGAGGTCCACGAACGCGCCGAAGTTGACGATCGAGGACACGACGCCCGTGCGGACCTGGCCCTTCTCGAGCTTGTTGAGGAAGGAGGAGCGGACCTCGGACTGGGTCTGCTCGAGCCACGCACGGCGGGACAGGACCACGTTGTTGCGGTTCTTGTCGAGCTCGATGATCTTCGCCTCGAGCTTCTGGCCGATGTACGGCGCCAGGTCGCGGACGCGGCGCATCTCGACCAGCGAGGCCGGAAGGAAGCCACGGAGGCCGATGTCGAGGATGAGACCACCCTTGACCACCTCGATGACGGTGCCGGTGACGACGCCGTCCTCCTCCTTGATCTTCTCGATGTCGCCCCAGGCGCGCTCGTACTGGGCGCGCTTCTTGGACAGGATCAGGCGGCCTTCCTTGTCCTCCTTGGTGAGAACGAGGGCCTCGACCTGATCACCGACGGCGACGACCTCGGACGGGTCGACGTCGTGCTTGATGGAGAGCTCGCGGGAGGGGATGACACCCTCCGTCTTGTACCCGATGTCAAGGAGGACCTCGTCGCGGTCAACCTTGACAACGGTGCCCTCGACAAGGTCGCCGTCGTTGAAGTACTTGATGGTGGCGTCGACGGCGGCGAGGAACTCCTCGGGCGTGCCGATGTCGTTGATGGCGACCTGCGGCGTGGAGGAGGTCGTGGAGGTGATGGTCATGTAGTAGGGGCTCCGATGTGGATAGTTGGTCGGTCAGCCAGACACGTGCGGCCGCACGGACTCCGGCTGAAGTGTTGGTGGTGGTGCTGCGCACTACGCGCCCCACCAGTTTAGTTGGCAGGCTCAACACGGGTCAAAACGCCTCCGCGCGCGGCCGCCCCCGATTCTACCCGCGGAGCCGGCGCTATTCCCATGGCAGGCCGGCACGCGACAGCGTGGTGAAGGTGATCCCCATGCCCATCAGGCGCGGCAGTGCCGCCTCGTAGCCCGGGGCGGTCCCCCCACCCGGGTGGTTCATATGGCTGATCACGATGTCGCCGGCGCGCGCCCTGGCGACCTCCGTGGCGACCTGCGCGGGCGAGAAGGTCGCCCCGCCGTCGCCGTTGATGGAGAAATTCACGGGAACGAGGCCGACGGCGCGGACCACATCGGCCGCCACGTCGTCGTAGTAGGCGGTGCCCGGCCGGTACCAGGGCCCCGGGGCGTGGGCGAGTCCCTCGAGGTGCGCCCTGTTGGACAGGATCTCCTGGTAGACGGCGGCGACGGACGCGGTGCCCGGGATGCCGTAGGCGGCCCGGCCCGTGACCGAGAGCGGCCGATGGGCCGTGCCGTGGTCCGCGAGCTCGAACAGGGGGTCCGCGGCCAGTTCGGCGGCCGTCCCAGGGTTCGCGGCGATCCACCGGGCGTTGAGGAACAGGGTTGCGGGGACCCGGTGCTTCCTCAGGGTCCCGATGAGCCGGCCGTCGTACCCCGCGCAACCCGGGCCGCCGCAGGCATCGAAGGTGAGGGCCACTGATCCCACGGCGACGCGGGTCACGACGCCGGGGACCTGGAGCCCCCACGCGGCCGGCACGCGGCCGGCACGCGGCCGGCGAACTGGCGCTCGACCTGCTCGAGTGCGGGGCGCGGCCGCCGCGCAGGGCCGGTGGGGGCCGGGGCATCCTGCCGCGCGTGGGCCGGGACTGCCCCGGGGCCTGCGGCGATGGCCGCGCCCGCAGCCCTCGCACCCGCGGGCAGCGTCGACGCCGGCGCGGCGCAGGCCGCCAGTGCCAGGGCGGGGAGGGCGGTGAGCACACTGCGGCGCGCGAGCATGGACGCTCCAAGGGAGGAGGAACAAGGGGCGGGCTCGTCCCGGATGGCCCGACGACGTCCCGAGGGGAGGATACCCCCGCAGGACGGCGGCCGGGTGAACGCGCGGCCGCCGCCCGGCGTCGGGCCGTGCGGTGGGCCTCCCCCCGGCCGGCGGAACCCCGCGGCTAGAAGTGCGTGAGGCAGTGGGCCGCGCGCTCCACGGCGAGCATTCCGGCGAGCTCCGCAGCGGCTCCCGGCCGATGTTCCCCGACCTGGATGCGGCCGGCCTCCGCGAGCGTCACCGGGCTCACTCCGCCCACGTAGACCGAGGAGAGCTCGGCGATGTCCATGACGAGGTCGTCCTGCGCGGGGTCGTCGTCGCCGAGGCGTGTCACCCGGGCGGTGCCCGCCGTGGCCTCCGCCGGGGAGGACAGGCGGTACCTGCCGTCCGTGAACCCGAGCGGGTCGTGGACGCGGAGGACGAGGTCGCCGCCGTGCGCGAGCCTGCGGGCGGACAGCGCGGCCTCGACGTCGAGGATCCTCAGCCAGAGCATGTCCCGCACCGAGCCGGTCCTCACCACCCGCGGGTCCTCGAGGGCCCACACGAGGGGGTCGTCCACGGGCGCGTCCTCCCAGTCGACGCGCTCGATCAGATCGAGCGAGCCCAGGAAGTCCCACAGCCCGAGATAGGCCTCCGGCGTCGCGGCGACGAGGTCGCGCAGCGCCATGGTGGGCGGCTCCGTCTCCCAGCCGCGGAAGGCGTACGCCGCGTAGCCGTCGGGGGTGCCCTGCTCGTCGAGGTGGACCGCGACGCGGACTGCCTGGTCCGGGCCCCCGGTCTCGTCGTCCCACTGCCCCGCCGCCCGCAGCCGGTAGCGCTCCTGCCGGCCCAGCGAGCCCGGGATGGCGCGGTGGGCTCGGGCGAAGATCTCCGGGGCCAGCTCGAGCATGGCCGACGGCTCGGCGGCGACGACGCGGCCGCGCACGGGCGCCGCCAGCCGGAACCGCGGTCCCGTCTCAACGCTCACACTGCGCTCGTGGGTCGCGACGCCATAGCCGAAGCGCCGGTAGATGGAGGCCTCGGACGCCGTCAGTGCGGCGACCGGCACGCCGTCGGCCTTCGCCCGGGCGAGGTCCTCGGACATCAGGCGGCGGAGGAGCCCGCGGCGGCGGTGGTCCGTCCGGACGGTGACCGCGGTGACCAGGTGCGCCGGGACGAGCACCCCGTGGCCCACGTTGAGGGTCTTGCGGAAGGTGGCGAAGGTCGCTACGGGCCGGCCCGCGTCCAGTGCCGGGGCCGCGGCGGGCGCCGCCTCGTAGGCCCCGGTGAGCTCGCGGCCGTCGGCCACCGACGCCTCGGCGATCCGTGCCGTGAGCTCATCCCGCCCGGGCTTCTGGTAGAAGCCGTAGTGCACGGCCTCGATCCACCGCTCGGTCTCCGCGTAGTCCGACGACGACGCCGGCTGCGGCCCGAACCGCCGGATCTCGTAGTCGCCGCCGCGCATGGTCCCTGTCTCGGAGCTCATTGCCGGATTCCCCCTCGTGTCGGTGCAGCCTCGGGTCAGTGCAGCGCCGGGGCTCAGTGGCCGGCGTCGTTCCAGGTGCGTCCCACGCCGATCTGGACGTCGAGCGGGACGCTCAGCTCGGCGGCCGAGCCCATCTCCTGCTCGACGATGCCGCGCACGGCCTCCTCCTCGCCCGGGGCGACCTCGACGACGAGCTCGTCGTGGATCTGCAGGAGGAGCCGGGAACCGAGTCCGCTCTCCCGCAGCTGCCCCTCCACGCCGATCATGGCGCGCTTGATGATGTCCGCCGCCGAGCCCTGGATGGGCGAGTTCAGCGCGATCCGCTCGGCGAGCTCGCGGTGCACCCGGTTGGTGCTCGTGAGGTCCGGGAGGTAGCGGCGCCGGCCGAAGATCGTCTGCGTGTACCCGTCCTGCCGGGCCTGCTCCACCACGCCCCGGAGGTAGTCGCGCACGGCGCCGAAGCGGTCGAAGTAGTCCTTCATGAGGGTCCGGGCCTCGTCCACGGAGATCTCGAGCTGCTTGGACAGCCCGAAGGAGGACAGGCCGTAGGCGAGTCCGTAGCTCATGGCCTTGACCTTGGAGCGCATCTCGCTCGTGACGTCCGCGGGGGCCACGTGGAAGATCCGCGAGCCGACGAAGCGGTGCAGGTCCTCCCCCTGCCGGTACGCGTCGATGAGGCCCTCGTCGCCCGAGAGGTGGGCCATGATGCGCATCTCGATCTGCGAGTAGTCCGCCGACAGCAGTGACTCGTAGCCCTCCCCGGCGACGAACACGTCGCGGACCCGCCGGCCTTCCTCGGAGCGGATCGGGATGTTCTGCAGGTTCGGGTTGTTCGAGGACAGGCGGCCCGTCGCGGCGATGGTCTGGGCGTAGGTCGTGTGGATGCGGCCGTCGGCCGTGACCGCCTTCTTGAGCGTCTCGACCATCTGGCGCAGCTTGCTCGACTCGCGGTGGGCCATGAGCGCCTCGAGGAAGGGGTGCCCGGTCTTGTCGAGGAGTTCCTTGAGCGAGGCCGCGTCCGTCGTGTAGCCGGTCTTGATCTTCTTGGTCTTGGGAAGCTCGAGCTCCTCGAAGAGCACGGTCTGCAGCTGCTTGGGCGAGCCGAGGTTGACCTGGTGGCCGATCGCCTCGTAGGCCGCCGCGGCCGCCTGCTCGCTCGCCGTCCCGAGCTCCTCGAGCAGGGCGTCGATCTGGCGCTGGTCCACAGTGATGCCGGCCCACTCCATGTCGAGCAGCACGCGCGAGAGCGGCAGCTCCATGTCCTGCAGCAGCCCGCTCGCCCCGACCTCCTCGAGCTTGGGGGCGAGGGCCTCGTGGAGGGCGTGGACGACGGCGGCCTTCCGGGCGAGCGCCGCCGCGGCGGCCTCGGCTCCCTCGAGGTCGAGCGCGAGCTGTCCGCTCGCCGGCGCGCCGGCGGCGAGCTCGATGCCGAGGTGGTGCTGGGCCAGGTCCCCGAGCGCGTAGGAGCGGCGGTCGGGCTCGGCGAGGTAGCCGGAGATCGAGACGTCGTCCACGACCCCGGCGAGTTCGGCCCCGAGCCCGCGCAGGGCCTTCGCCGTCTCCTTGAACTCGGCGGTCGCCTTCGGCACGGAGGCGTCCGCGAGCCAGGCGGTGAGGGGGGCCGGGACTGCGGCCGCGTCGCTGGCGACCGGGACCACGACGGCGGCGGCCGCCGTCGCGAGCGCGACGGCCTCGGCGCGCGGCCGGGGCCCGGCGCCGTCGGTGCGGACCGCGACCGCGACCGGCTGTCCCCCCGCACCCTCGGCGAGGCCCGCGAGCGCGGCGGCCAGTTCGCCGTCGTCCGCCGGCACGGAGTGGGCCGGCACGTGGAAGGCGTCTGCGGTCTCCTCCGGGCCCTCCGTGCCGAAGACGTCGTAGACGCGGGCGCGCAGCGCCTTGAACTCGAGCTCGTCGAAGAGCGCCTCCACGGCCGCGCGCTCGGGACGCGGGTCGGCGAGGTCCTCGAGGGCAAGCGGCAGCTCGAGGTCGGTCAGGAGCCGGTTGAGCTGGCGGTTGCGCCGCACGGCGTCGATGTTCGCGCGGAGGCTCTCCCCCGCCTTGCCCTTGATCTCGTCGGCGTGCTCGAGCACGCCGGCGAGGCCCCCGTACTGGGTGATCCACTTCGCCGCGGTCTTGGGGCCGACACCGGGGACGCCGGGGAGGTTGTCCGCGGACTCGCCCACGAGCGCGGCGAGGTCGGGGTAGCGGGCGGGCGGGACGAAGTACTTCTCCTCGATCGCGGCCGCGTCCATGCGCGGGATGTCGCTCACGCCCTTGCGCGGGTAGAGGACGGCCACGTGGTCGTCGACGAGCTGGAACGTGTCGCGGTCGCCGGAGACGAGCAGGACCTCGAAGCCGGCGGCCGTGCCCTGCGCGGCGAGGGTGGCGAGGATGTCGTCCGCCTCGTGGCCGGGCAGCTCCATCGTGCGGACGCCGAGGGCCCCCATGACCTTCTTGATGTACTCGATCTGGCCGGCGAACTCCGGTGGCGTCGCGTTCCGGCCGCCCTTGTACTCGCTGTAGACGGCCTTGCGCTGCGTGGTCTCGTCGCTGACGTCGAACGCGACGGCGACGTGCGTGGGCTCCTGGTCCCGCACGAGGTTGATGAGCATCGATGTGAAGCCGTGCACGGCGTTCGTGTGCTGGCCCGCGGCGTTGACGAAGCTGTCCGCGGGCAGCGCGAAGAAGGCGCGGAAGGCCATGGAGTGGCCGTCCAGGACCAGCAGCCGCCCCTGCCGTCCCGCGGGGGCCCCGGCTGCTGCCGTCGGGGCGGCCGTGGGTGCAGGAGGGGCGAGGGTTTTGCTGGTTTCAGTCACGGGTGCCAGCCTAGTGGGCATGCAGGACAATTTCACCGCGATGGACCGGGCCCGGGCGGCCGAGGGCGACCCCCGCGCAGGGGCCGGACATGAGGGCGCAGCCGGGCCCGACGCCGCTGCCGAGCTCGAGGCCGCCGGCATCCCCGAGCGGCTGCGCCCGTGGCTCGCCGCCCGCGGCGTGGGGGCGCTCGTGGTCAAGATGGGGATCGTGTTCGAGGAGCTCACGGCGGAGCGCGCGGTCGCGACGATGCCGGTCGAGGGCAACACCCAGATCGCCGGGATCCTGCACGGCGGGGCCCACGCGGTGCTGGCCGAGACCCTGGGGTCGTTCGCGGCCTCGCTCCACGCGGGCGAGGGCCGTCACGCCGTCGGGGTCGACCTGAACGCCACCCACCATCGCGCGGCGGCGCGCGGCAGGGTCCGGGGCACGTGCACCGCGCTCCACCTCGGCCGCACCCTCGCGACGCACGAGATCGTCATCACCGATGAGGACGGCCGCCGCCTGTGCACCGCCCGCATCACGAATCTGCTCCGGGACGATCCCACGGGACCGAAGGCGCCGGGTCAGGCCCGCGCGTAGCGCAGCTCCACGGTCCCGCCCCGTTCGGCCACGCCCTCGAGCCGGAAGCCCGCGGGGACGCCGAGGGGTGTGCCGCCGAACAGGGGCACTCCCCCGCCGAGGGCCACGGGGACGATCGTGAGGACGATCCGGTCGATGAGCCCCGCCGCGAGGAACTCGCCGGCGAGGGAGCCCCCGCCGACGACGTAGACGTCCTTCTCCCCGGCATCCCGGCGGAGCTCGTCCGCGAAGGTGCCGACGTCCCCGCGCACGAGGACCACGTCGGCGCCGTCGTCCGTGCCGAGCTCGTGGTGGGTGAACACCCAGCAGGGCACGGCGTACGGCCAGGCGCCGGGCTGGTGCGCCCTGATCCACTCGTACGTCTCGCCGCCCATGACGACGCAGCCCACGCCGGACTCGAACGACCGGTACGACTCCCCCAGGCCCTCGACGTCGTTGAACCTCTCGAGCCAGTCGAGCCCGCCGTTGTCCTGGGCGATGTAGCCGTCGAGGCTGCTTCCCACGAAGTAGACGAAGTCAGACATGGCGCCCAGCCTAGCCACGGCCCGGCGGCTTTCCCAGAACCCGCCGCGGCGCGTGGACCTGGCCCGCGGGCGGCGCTAGCGTCGGGACCATGGATGCCGAGAACCCGAACGCCAGCAGCCCGTCCGCCGACCGCGCCCCGCACGAGGGCGGCTACGGCAGCCCGACCCCCGAGGAGGAGGTGCCCCAGGGGACCGCGGCCGGAGAGGCCGCGGGGCAGGACCAGACGGCCGCCGACTCCCGCGGCCAGGCCGACGAGGGGCTCGCAGAGCCGGAAGAGGCCCCCTCGACGGACGCCGACCTCGACGAGGGCAACACCGAGGACCACGGGCACCGGGAGTCGTTCTCCTCGGAGTCGGACGAGGACGGCTCGGGCCTGCCCGAGGGCGGCGAGCCCGCCTGACTCCCGCCGGGGCCCGGGGCGGCCGCGCCGCCCCGGGCCCCGGCGGAAGGGCGGGATGGCCTAGTGGAAGTACGGGATGACGAGGTAGACGCCGTACAGCACAGCGGCTCCGGCGAGCGCATAGCTCACGCCCGATCCGGTGCGGAGCAGGGCCCGGCGGCGCTGCCGCTCGGGGTCCCGTGCCTCGCTGCCGAGCCGGATGGCGAGCGAGAAGAACAGCACGATACTGCCCGCACCGAGGATGGTCGCGATCGCGACCACGACGAAGGCTCCCCAGTCGATCACCGGACTTCCCCCTTCTGACGGCGCTTGCGCTTGCGCGGGAACTCCACGGCGTCGCCCGCCTCCTCGACCTCGACGACGTTGCGGTGGCCCACCCGCTGGCGGTTGTTGAGGTAGAACATCCAGGCGATGGCGGCGACGCCGACCACGACGACCAGGATCACGCCGGGCGCCCCCAGCCCCATGAGCAGCGCGGCGGCGGCACCGACCACGGCGGCCGCAGGGAGCGTCAGGACCCAGCCGAGGGCGATCCGGCCCGCGGTGCCCCACTTCACGGAGGTGCCCCTGCGCCCCAGCCCGGACCCGATGACCGCGCCGCTCGTCACCTGCGTGGTGGACAGCGCGAAGCCGAGGTGCGAGGAGGCCATGATGGCAGCGGCCGTGCTGGACTCGGACGAGAACCCCTGGGCCGGGCGCACCTCGGTCAGGCCGGTCCCGACCGTCCTGATGATGCGCCAGCCGCCCGCGTAGGTCCCGACGGCGATCGCGGCCGCACAGGCGACGATGACCCAGGCCTGGGGACCGGTCCCCGGCTTCTGCAGGCCCCCAGAGATGAGGACGAGGGTGAGGATGCCCATCGTCTTCTGGGCGTCGTTGGTGCCGTGCGAGAGGGCGACGAGGCTCGAGGTGAACACCTGCCCGATGCGGAAGCCGCCCCTGCCCTGCCTGAGCTTCTCCCCGGTCTCGCTGTCCCGCCGCGCCGTCACGGCGTAGGCGATGCGGGTGCACAGCCATGCCGAGGCGCCGGCGATCAGCGGCGCGGCGACGGCCGGGAGGATCACCTTGGCGAACACGGTGCCGAAGTTCACGGAGTACAGCCCGATGCCGACGACGGCGGCGCCGATCAGGCCGCCGAAGAGCGCGTGCGACGAGCTCGAGGGCAGGCCGCGCAGCCAGGTGAACATGTTCCACAGCACGGCGCCGATCAGGCCGGCGAAGATGATCTGCGGGGTGATGTGCACGCCGTCGGCGCCCTCGCGGATGAGGCCGCCGGAGATGGTCTTGGCGACCTCGGTGGACAGGAAGGCCCCCACGAGGTTCAGCACCGCCGCGAGGGCGACCGCCTTGCGCGGGGTGATCGCCCCGGTGGCGATGGGGGTGGCCATCGCATTGGCGGTGTCGTGGAAGCCGTTCGTGAAGTCGAAGAAGAGCGCCAGTACGATGACCAGCACGATCATGGTGGTGATGTCCACCCGTCGTCCCCTCAGGTTGTGGTGAGGCTGATGCGCGACCCCGGTCACCATCTGTTCATCCGATGTTCGGCGCAGATCTGTTGACGGGCGGCGGGAATCGCTCCGGACCATCCTATACAGCGCCGGGCGCCCCGGCCGTGCCGGGGCGCCCGGCGCCCGGGTGCCCGAGGTGGGACTCGAACCCACACACCTTCCGATACCGCATTTTGAGGGCGGCGCGTCTGCCAATTCCGCCACTCGGGCCCAGGGCCTCCCCATGGCCTGCCCGTCCACTGTACCCGGTAGGATCTGAGGCAGGAACATCCGTCTGCCCCCAAGGAGCCAGCGTGTCAGACAAGACCCCCCAGACGGCGCCGGCCGCCGAGAAGGCGATCGCCGCAGCCCCCGCCCGCCGTGTCGTCGTGGCCGAGGATGAGACGCTCATCCGCCTCGACATCATCGAGATCCTCCGCGGGGAGGGCTACGACGTGGTCGCCGAGGCCGACAACGGGGAGCGCGCGGTGGAGCTTGCCGAGGAGCTCAAGCCCGATCTCGTCCTGATGGACGTGAAGATGCCCGTCATGGACGGCATCACGGCAGCCGAGAAGATCGTGAAGGCCCGCATCGCCCCCGTGGTGCTCCTCACGGCCTTCAGCCAGAAGGAGCTCGTGGAGCGCGCGCGGGACGCCGGAGCGATGGCCTACGTCGTCAAGCCGTTCACGCCCAATGACCTCGTCCCTGCCCTCGAGATCGCGCTCTCGCGCCACGAGGAGATCAAGGCGCTCGAGTCCGAGGTCACGGACCTCAAGGAGCAGTTCGCCACGCGCAAGCTCGTGGAGCGGGCCAAGAGCCTCCTCATCACCAAGATGGGCCTGACCGAGCCCGAGGCCTTCCGGTGGATCCAGAAGACCTCGATGGACCGCCGCCTGAGCATGCGCGAGGTCTCGGAGACCATCATCAACCAGGTCACCTGACCAGCGGCCGACACGCCACGAGGGCGGCACCCGGGATCCGGGTGCCGCCCTCGTGCTGTGGGAGCGCCGCCCGCGGAGCGGGCGGCGCGGCCCCCTAGAGCTTCTCGCGGCGGGGCTCGGTGGGCAGCGGCCAGGGGCCGACCTGCTCGCGTACCGGCGCCGGGGCGCCGTCGAAGGCCTGCCCGGCGTCGGCGACGTCGCCCACCTTGTGCACCCGGAGCATATTGGTCGAGCCGGCGACCCCGGGCGGGGAGCCAGCTGCGACCACCACGATGTCGTTGAGCTCGGCGAGGTCGGCCCGGAGGAGGTACTCGTCGACCTGGGCGATCATCTGGTCCGTGTGCGCGGCAAAGTCCACCATGCGGGGCTGGATCCCCCAGCACAGGCTGAGGGTGTTCAGCGTCGACGTCAGCGGCGTGAACGCGAAGACGGGCTTCTGCGGGCGCAGGCGGCTGAGGCGTCGGGCGGAGTCGCCGGTCTGCGTGAAGGTGCAGATGTACCTCGCGTCCAGCTGGTCCGCGATCGCCACCGCGGCCCGCGTGATCGCACCGCCGCGCGTCTTGGGCTGCGAGCCCAGCGGGGGAACCCGCTCGAGGCCGTGCTCCTCGGTCGATTCGATGATCTTCGCCATCGTCTGGACGGTCTCGACCGGGTAGGCGCCCACGCTGGTCTCGCCCGAGAGCATGACCGCGTCGGCGCCGTCGAGGACGGCGTTGGCGCAGTCCGAGGCCTCGGCCCGGGTCGGGCGCGGGTTCTCGATCATGGACTCGAGGACCTGGGTCGCGACGATGACGGGCTTGGCCCAACGGCGGGCCAGCTCGATCGCGCGCTTCTGCACGAGCGGGACCTGCTCGAGCGGGAGCTCGACACCCAAGTCACCACGGGCCACCATGATCGCGTCGAACGCGTCGATGATCTCGTGCAGCTGCTCGACGGCCTGCGGCTTCTCGATCTTGGCGATGACCGGGACCCTGCGGCCCTCCTCGTCCATGATCGCGTGCACGCGCTCGACGTCGCGGGCGTCCCGCACGAACGAGAGCGCCACGAAGTCGACGCCCCGCTTGAGCGCCCAGCGCAGGTCGGTCTCGTCCTTCTCGCTCAGCGCCGGCACGTTCACGGCCACGCCGGGGAGGTTGATGCCCTTGTTGTTGGACACCGTCCCCCCGACTGTCACCTCGGTGACGACCTTGACATCGTCGACCGCCGTGGCGCGCAGGGCGACCTTGCCGTCGTCGATCAGGAGGGCGTCGCCGACCTTCACGTCCTCGGTCAGGCTCTTCAGCGTCGTCGAGCAGATGTCCTTGGTGCCGGGCACGTCCTCGGTCGTGATCGTGAAGACGTCGCCGACGGCGAGCTCGTGCGGGCCGTCGACGAAGCGCCCGAGGCGGATCTTCGGACCCTGGAGGTCGGCCATGATGCCCACGGCCTTGCCGAGGTCCGCCGCAGCCTTGCGCACCGTCTCGTAGGTCTTGTCGTGCACCGAGTGGTCGCCGTGGCTCATGTTCATGCGGGCCACGTCCACCCCCGCCTTGATCACGGCGACGGTGTTCTCGTAGCTGGAGATGGCCGGTCCGAACGTGGCCACGATCTTCGCGCGTCTCATATACCTACCCTAGGTCTTGTCCGGTGGACAGCGGTTGCTGGGGATGTGAACAGCTGGGGAGGAGCGCGGCTCCCGGCGCGGGGCCGGGAGCCCCGCGCCTCACAGGACCGTGATGGCCCGATCGGACGGCGCGACGGGCGCCGGCAGGATGGTCGAGCCCATGAGGTGGCGGTCCACGGCTGCCGCAGCGGCGCGGCCCTCCGCGATCGCCCAGACGATGAGCGACTGGCCGCGGCCGGCGTCGCCCGCCACGAAGATGCCGGGCACCTCCGTCATGTAGTCGGCGTCGCGGGCGACGTTCCCGCGGTCGTCGAAGCCGGCCTCGACCTGCTCGGCGATGCCGGCAGGCTCGGCGCCGGTGAAGCCGAGCGCGAGGAGCACGAGGTCCGCGGGGATGATCCGCTCCGTGCCGGCCTTGGGCAGGCGGCGGCCGTCGACGTACTCGGTCTCGGCGACCTTGATGCCGGCGAGCCGGCCGTTCTCTCCCACGAACTCGACGGTCGAGGCGAGGTAGGTCCGCTCGCCGCCCTCCTCGTGGGCTGTGGCGACCTCGAAGAGGGTCGGGAACATCGGCCAGGGCTGGTGGGCGGGCCGCTCGGCCGGGGGCTGCTTGCCGATGGCGAGGGTCGTCACCGAGGCGGCCTGCTGGCGGTGGGCGGTGCCGATGCAGTCGGCGCCGGTGTCGCCGCCGCCGAGGATGACCACGTGCTTGCCCCGGGCGTCGATCTGGCCGGGCACGGTGTCCCCCGCGACTGCCCGGTTGGACTGCACGAGGTAGTCCATCGCGTAGTGGACCCCGTCGAGGTGGCGGCCGGGGATCGGCAGGTCGCGCGGCACGGTGGCGCCGGTCGCGATGACGACGGCGTCGTAGCGCCTGCGCAGCTGGTCCCAGCTGACGTCCTTGCCCACCTCGACGCCCGTGCGGAATCGGGTCCCCTCCGCCTGCATCTGGGCGAGGCGGCGGTCGATGACGTCCTTCTCCATCTTGAAGTCCGGGATGCCGTACCGCAGCAGTCCGCCGATGCGGTCGTCCCGCTCGTAGACCGCGACGGTGTGGCCGATCCGGGTGAGCTGCTGGGCGGCGGCCAGCCCGGCCGGGCCGGAGCCGACGACCGCGACGGTCTTGCCCGTGAGGCGAGCCGGCGGGAGCGGCTCGACCCAGCCGGCGTCGAACGCCTCCTCGGCGATCGAGACCTCGATCTGCTTGATGGTCACGGCCGGCTGGTTGATGCCGAGGACGCAGGCGCTCTCACAGGGGGCCGGGCAGAGCCGTCCGGTGAACTCGGGGAAGTTGTTGGTCGCGTGCAGCCGTTCCGAGGCGTCCTGGCCCTCGCCGCGCCGGGTGAGGTCGTTCCACTCGGGGATGAGGTTCCCGAGCGGGCACCCGTGGTGGCAGAACGGCACGCCGCAGTCCATGCAGCGGGAGGCCTGCCGGCGGAGGACGGTGCCCTCCTGCCGGGCCTCGTACACTTCCTTCCAGTCCATGATGCGGACCGGGACGGGGCGCCGCTGCTGCGTTTCACGCTGGCGCACTTTCATGAATCCGCGTGGGTCAGCCACCGGTCACCTCCAGGATGCGAGACCAAACTTCTTCGCCGTCCGGATCCAGGCCCTCCTCGAGGGCCGTCAGACGGGTCTGCAGCACCGCTGCATAGTCGCGCGGGAGGACCTTGGTGATCCTGGCCGCGGTGTCGTCGAAATTGTCGAGGAGCCGCTGGGCGTGGGCGGATTCGGTCTCCTCGATGTGCTTGACGAGCAGGTTCCGGACGATGTCGCGGTCCTCGTCGTCGAGCTCGATCAGCTGCAGGTCCCCGGAGTCGAGGGCCTGCTTGTTCACGCGGCTCGGCTTGAGGTCGAGCACGAAGGCGGTGCCGCCGGACATGCCGGCGCCGAAGTTCCGCCCGGTGCGTCCGAGGATGAGCGCCTGGCCGCCGGTCATGTACTCGCAGCCGTGGTCGCCGATGCCCTCGACGACGGCGGTCGCGCCGGAGTTGCGCACCAGGAACCGCTCGCCGACCTGTCCGCGGAGGAACAGCTCGCCGCCGGTGGCACCGTAGCCGATCACGTTGCCCGCGATCACGTTGTGCTCCGCGGGGAACACGTTGGTGCGGTCGGGCCGGACGATGATCCGGCCGCCGGAGAGGCCCTTGCCGACGTAGTCGTTGGAATCGCCGAACAGGCGCAGCGTGATGCCCGTCGGGAGGAACGCGCCGAGGGACTGGCCCGCCGTGCCGGTGAGCGTGACATCGATCGTGTCGGTGCCGAGGGTCTCGATGCCGAACGTCTTCGTGACGCGGTGGCCGAGCATCGTGCCGACCGAGCGGTCCGTGTTGACCACGGGCAGGCTGATCTTGACCGGGGTGCGGTCCGCGAGCGCCTCGGCGGCGAGCTCGATGAGCCTCACGTCGAAGTGCTTCTCGAGCTCGTGGTTCTGGCCGGTCGTGTTCCGCAGGGGCGCGTCCTCGTCGAAGTCGAGGCCGGCGAGGATCGGGGTCAGGTCCAGGCCCTCGGCCTTCCAGTGGTCGATCGCGTCCTTGGCCTCGAGGACCTCGGAGTGGCCGATGGCCTCCTCGATCGAGCGGAAGCCCAGACGGGCGAGGATCTCGCGGATCTCCTCGGCGATGAACTCGAAGAAGTTGACCACGAACTCCGGCTTGCCGGTGAAGCGGGCCCGCAGCTCGGGGTTCTGTGTCGCGACACCCACCGGGCACGTGTCGAGGTGGCAGACGCGCATCATGATGCAGCCGGAGACCACGAGGGCGGTGGTGGCGAAGCCGAACTCCTCGGCGCCCAGGAGGGCGGCGATGACGACGTCGCGGCCGGTCTTGAGCTGCCCGTCGACCTGGACGACCACGCGGTCCCTCAGCCCGTTGAGCATGAGCGTCTGCTGGGTCTCGGCGAGGCCGAGCTCCCAGGGCACCCCCGCGTGCTTGAGCGAGTTCAGCGGCGAGGCGCCGGTCCCGCCGTCGTGCCCGGAGACGAGCACGACGTCGGCCTTCGCCTTCGTCACGCCGGCGGCAACGGTGCCGATGCCCACCTCGGAGACGAGCTTGACGTGCACGCGGGCGCTCGGGTTGGCGCGTTTGCAGTCGTAGATGAGCTGGGCGAGGTCCTCGATCGAGTAGATGTCGTGGTGCGGCGGGGGCGAGATGAGGGCCACGCCCGGGGTCGAGTGGCGCGTGCGCGCCACCCACGGGTAGACCTTCTGGGCCATGAGCTGGCCGCCCTCGCCGGGCTTGGCGCCCTGGGCCATCTTGATCTGGATGTCGTCCGCGTTGGTCAGGTAGAGGCTCGTCACGCCGAACCGGCCCGACGCGACCTGCTTGATGGCCGACCGGCGCTCGGGGTCGAGCAGCCTGTCGACGTCCTCGCCGCCCTCGCCCGTGTTCGACTTGCCGCCGAGGCGGTTCATCGCGATCGCGAGCGTCTCGTGGGCCTCCTTGGAGATCGAGCCGTAGCTCATCGCCCCGGTGGAGAAGCGCTTGACGATCGAGGAGACCGGCTCGACCTCCTCGATCGGGAGGGCCGGGCGCAGGCCCTCCTTGAACCGCATGAGGCCGCGCAGGGTCATGAGGTTGCGGGACTGGTCGTCGATCCCCTCGGTGTAGGCCTTGAAGACATCGTAGCGGCGCTCCCGGGTCGAGTGCTGGAGCCGGAACACGGTCTCCGGATTGAACAGGTGGGGCTCACCGTCGCGGCGCCACTGGTACTCGCCGCCGCCCAGGAGGGGCCGGTGCGGCTGCTCGATGCCGGAGGGCGGGTAGGCCATCTCGTGGCGCGCCGCGACCTCGGCCGCGATCACGTCGAGGCCGACGCCGCCCAGCTGGCTGTGGGTGCCGGCGAAGAACTCGTCGACGAGGTCCTGCGACAGGCCGAGGGCCTCGAACGTCTGGGCCCCGCAGTAGGAGGCTACCGTCGAGATGCCCATCTTGGACATGATCTTCAGGACGCCCTTGCCCAGGCCCTTGATGAGGTTGTAGACGCCGTCCTCGGCGCTCACGCCCGGCAGCTCGCCGCAGCGGATGAGCTCCTCGACGCTCTCCATGGCGAGGTAGGGGTTGACCGCGGAGGCGCCGTAGCCGAGGAGGACCGCGACGTGGTGGACCTCGCGGACGTCGCCGGCCTCGACCACGAGGGCGGTCTTGGTGCGGTTGGCGCTGCGGAGGAGGTGGTGGTGGACCGCGGAGAGGAGCAGGAGCGACGGGATCGGGGCCCACTGCGCGTTCGAGTCGCGGTCCGAGAGGACCACGTACTGCACGCCGCGGTTGATCGCGCCGGAGACCTGCTCGCAGATCTCGGTGAGCCGGGCGCGCAGGGCGGCCTCGCCGCCGTCGGGCCGGTAGAGCCCGCGGATCTTGATCGCGATGCGGTCTCCCGCGTTCTCGCCGGTCTCGGAGACCATGTTGGCGATCTTCGCGAGCTGGTCGTTGTTGATCACGGGGAACGGCAGGACAACCTGCCGCTCCTTTACGCGGCCGGTGCCCAGGAGGTTGCCGTTGGGTCCGATCGCCCCGTTGAGGCTCGTCACGAGCTCCTCGCGGATGGCGTCCAGCGGAGGGTTGGTCACCTGGGCGAACGACTGCACGAAGTAGTCGAAGAGCAGGCGGGGGCGCTTCGACAGGACGGCGACCGGGGTGTCGGTGCCCATGGCGCCGATCGGTTCCGCACCGGTGCGGGCCATCGGCCCGACGAGGATGCGCAGCTCCTCCTGGGTGTACCCGAAGGTGCGCTGGCGCACGTTGACCGACTGCGGGGTGTGGACCACGTGCTCGCGCTCGGGGAGCTCGTCGAGGCGGATGACGTTGCCCTTGAGCCACTCGGCCCAGGGGTTGGTACCGGCGATCTCGGCCTTGACCTCCTCGTCGTCGATGATGCGGCCGGCCTCCGTGTCGACCACGAACATCTTGCCCGGCGAGACGCGGCCCTTCTTGACCACGTTGGCCGGCTCGACGTCGACCACGCCGACTTCCGAGGCGAAGACGACAAGGCCGTCCTCGGTCACCCAGTAGCGGCAGGGGCGCAGGCCGTTGCGGTCCAGGGTGGCGCCCACGAGGGTGCCGTCGGTGAAGGAGACGGCGGCCGGGCCGTCCCACGGCTCCATGAGGAGCGAGTGGTACTCGTAGAACGCGCGGCGGGCGGGATCCATGGAGACGTGGTTCTCCCACGCCTCGGGGATCATCATCATGATCGAGTGCGTGATCGGGCGGCCCGAGAGCCACAGCAGCTCCGCGACCTCGTCGAACGAGGCCGAGTCGGAGGCTCCCGGGGTGCAGATCGGGAACAGCTCCTCGGGCACATCACCGAGGAGGGGGCTGCTCAGCTGCGACTGGCGCGCGCGCATCCAGTTGCGGTTGCCCTTGACCGTGTTGATCTCGCCGTTGTGCGCGATCGTGCGGAACGGCTGCGCGAGCGGCCAGGACGGGAAGGTGTTCGTGGAGAACCGCGAGTGCACGATGGCGAGCTTCGTCGCGAAGCGCTGGTCGGACAGGTCCGGGTAGAACGGCTCAAGCTGGGCGGTGGTGAGCATGCCCTTGTACACGATGGTGCGCGAGGACAGCGACGGGAAGTAGACCCCGTACTTGTTCTGGGCGCGCTTGCGGATGCGCCACGCGCGGGCGTCCAGGTCGTTGCGGCCGAGATCTTCGCCGGTGGCCGAGGCCAGGAACGGCTGCTCGAAGCGCGGCATGCAGGCGCGCGCCATCGCGCCGACCAGCTCGCCGACCACGGGGACGCTGCGCCAGCCGAGGACCGCCAGGCCCTCGGCCTCCGCGAGCGACTCGATGCCGGCGCGGGCGGTGGCCGCCTCGCGGTCCTCGGTGGGGAGGAAGGCGATGCCGACGGCGTACTGTCCCGGGGCCGGGAGTTCGAAGTCGACGACGGCGCGGAAGAACTCGTCCGGGATCTGGCTCAGGAGGCCCGCGCCGTCGCCCGTGCCCTCGTCGGCGCCGACAGCACCGCGGTGCTCGAGCGCGCGCAGGGCGTGCAGCGCGGCGTCGACGATGTCATGGCCGGCCTCGCCGCGCAGGGTCGCGACGATCGCGAGACCGCAGGCGTCCTTCTCGGCGTCGGCGTTGTAGAGCCCCGAGGAGGGAGGCAGTGCGGCGAAGCGCTCGAAGGGCGAGATCACCGTCTCGGGCTCCTGCGCTGCGGCGCCGTGGGTCGGGTGAGTCATGACGTAACGTCCTTCCTCCTGGTCGATTCGCGACAGGGGACAACGTTGGCCCCGCAATGCTGGCCGCGGTGAGGGCACAGCAAGGCGCTGATTACTGGAATTGTATGGCCGGCCCGTACGGGGCGAAACGGCCCGCCGGCAGCACGGCAATACGCTGGCGTCCTCCCTGCGCTGTGCGGAAGGACCGGTTGGCCCACGTCATTGTGGGGGGACGAGCCGCCCGGGCGGTGGCCCGGTATGGAGCGGCCGCGGCTCCCCCCTGCCAGTCGGCCGGTCGGCTGCCGCAGGACTCGCGGGCGGCCTCAGGTGCGGGCCGCCGAGCGTTGGAGCCGTCTCGACTAGCCGCTAGACTACCACGCTGCCGCATGCCGAGACGGAAGTGTCCGGATGCCGGACTGAAGATGACGCGCGGCCGTCTCAGTGGGTGGAGGGGCCGCCGCGCTCCCCCGGGAGACCGGCGCGGCCGGCCCCTCATGGGGCGGCCGCGCCGGCCCGCTCAGGCCTGGGCGGCGGTGCGCGCGAGGCCGGCGCTCAGCTCGGCCGCGAGGGCGCCGACCGCGTCGGGGCCGCCGTCCCGCAGCGCGGCCACGAGCGCCGTGCCGACGATCACGCCGTCGGCGTAGGCGCCGATCTCGCGGACCTGCTCGGCGTTCGAGACGCCGAGCCCGACGCACACGCGGGGCGCGCCGGCCGCCCGGGCCGCGTCGACGACAGCCCGCGCCGCGGAGTCGACGGCGGTGCGGGCCCCCGTGACCCCCATGAGGGAGACGGCGTAGGTGAATCCGCGGGTCGCCGCGACGGTCTTGGCCATGCGCTCGGGGCTCGTGGACGGCGCGACGAGGAAGACCCGGTCGAGGCCGTACTGGTCGGAGGCCTCGAACCACTCCTCGGCCTCGTCAGGGACCAGGTCGGGCGTGATGAGGCCCGATCCCCCCGCCTCCGCGAGCCGTCGGGCGAAGTCGGCGACGCCCATCCGCATGACCGGGTTCCAGTAGGTCATCACGAGCACGGCAGTCCCCAGGTCCGCGGTGGCCTCCGTGACGGCCTTGACGACCTCGAACACGCTGGCCACATGGAAGCCCTTGGCCAGCGCCTCGGTGGTGGCCGCCTGGATGACGCTGCCGTCCATGACCGGATCGGAGTAGGGGATGCCGATCTCGATGATGTCGGCGCCGTTGCGGGCGAGGGCGATCGCGGCGTCGATGCTCTCCTGCACGCTCGGGTAGCCGGCGGGGAGGTACCCGACGAGGGCGGCGCGGCCCTCCGCCTTGGCCCTGTCGATGACGTCGGCGACCTTGCTCACGCGATGCCCTCCTCGGTGTCGTCCTGATCGCCGGCCTCGCCGACGGCGTCCTCTCCTGCATGTGCGACGGTCCCCTTGGGGCGGCGGGTGGACAGGGTGGTGCCCTTGACCTGCCCGTTCTCGTCCAGCATGCCGAACCACTCGGCGGCCGTCTGCACGTCCTTGTCGCCGCGGCCCGAGAGGTTCACGATCACGATCCGCTCGTGCGGGTCGCCGCCCTCCTCGGCGAGACGCTGGCCGACCTTGATGGCCCCGGCCAGCGCATGCGAGGACTCGATGGCGGGGATGATCCCCTCCGTGCGGCACAGGAGCCTGAAGGCGTCCATGGCCTCGGCGTCGGTGATCGGCTCGTAGGTGACCCGGCCGATGTCGTGCAGGTAGGAGTGCTCGGGACCGACGCCCGGGTAGTCCAGGCCCGCCGAGATCGACTCGGACTCCACCGTCTGGCCGTCCTCGTCCTGCATGAGGTACGTGCGGGCTCCGTGGAGCACGCCCGGGCGGCCGAGCGTGATGGTTGCGGCGTGGTGGCCGGTCTGGACGCCGCGGCCGCCGGCCTCGAGGCCGTACAGCCTGACGGACGGGTCGTCGAGGAACCCGTGGAAGATGCCGATCGCGTTCGAGCCCCCGCCCACGCACGCGCACACGGCGTCCGGCAGGCGCCCGGTCTGGGCGAGGATCTGCTCGCGGGCCTCCTCGCCGATCACTTCGTGGAAGAAGCGGACCATCGCGGGGAACGGGTGGGCACCCGCCGCGGTGCCGAGGAGGTAGTGGGTGGTCTGGACGTTGGCCACCCAGTCGCGCAGGGCGTCGTTGATGGCGTCCTTGAGCGTCTGCGAGCCGTTCGTGACCGGAACGACCTCCGCGCCTAGCAGCTGCATCCTGGCCACATTGAGGGCCTGGCGACGGCAGTCCTCGGCGCCCATGTAGACGACGCACTCCATGCCCATCAGCGCCGCCGCGGTGGCGCTCGCGACGCCGTGCTGGCCGGCGCCCGTCTCGGCGATGAGGCGCGTCTTGCCCATGCGCTTGGCCAGGAGCGCCTGCCCGAGGACGTTGTTGATCTTGTGCGAGCCGGTGTGGTTCAGGTCCTCGCGCTTGAGGAAGATCCGGACGCCCCCGGCGTGCTCGGAGAACCGCTTGGCCTCCGTCAGGAGTGACGGGCGGCCCGAGTAGTTGCGGTTCAGGTCGGCGATCTGGGCCAGGAACTCTGGGTCGGCCTTCGCCTTCTCGAACGTGTCGTCCAGCTCGTCGAGGGCGGCGATGAGCGATTCGGGCATCCATCGGCCGCCGTAGGATCCGAAGTACGGGCCCGGGGCGTGCCGCAGGCTGCCGGAGAGGAACTCCTCCGCCACGGCGGCCTCGGCCCCGGTCCTCGTCGTGTCGTCCCCGCTGCCGGGGCTGCCTGCTGGCATGGTCTCGCCCACCAGTCCTACCTTCCTTCCGGCGCCCGCCGTGGCTGCGCCGTGTCTCCTAGTGCGCTGTCTCCTGCTGCTAGTGCGCTGTCTCCTGCTGCGCCGCGAGTCGTCCGGCGATGGCCGCCGCGCCCGCGCGCTTGAAGTCCTGGATCCGCGCCAGGGGGTCACCGTGCGTCACGAGCGCCTCGCCCACGAGCACGGCCCCGGCGCCGAGGCCGGCGTAGTAGGCGATGTCCTCGGGGCCCTGCACGCCCGACTCGGCCACAGCGACCGCGCCCTCGGGGAGCCGGCCCGCGAGCCGTCCGAAGACGGTCCGGTCGACGTCGAGGGTCTTGAGGTTGCGCACGTTGACGCCGACGATGCGGGCGCCCGCGGCGGCCGCCCGGTCGATCTCCTCGTCGGTGTGGGTCTCGACGAGCGCGTTCATCCCCAGGGCGTGGGTGAGGTCGAGCAGACCGCGCAGCCGCGCGTCGTCGAGCGCCGCGACGATGAGGAGCACGAGGTCGGCCCCGTGGGCCCGGGCCTCGTGGACCTGGTACTCGTCGACGGTGAAGTCCTTGCGGAGCACCGGGATCGTGACGGCAGCGCGGACGGCGTCGAGGTCGGCCAGGCTGCCGTTGAAGCGGCGCTGCTCCGTCAGGACGCTGATCACCGAGGCGCCGCCATGCTCGTACTGGGCCGCCAGGGCCGCGGGGTCGGCGATGGCCGCGAGGGCGCCCTTGGACGGGCTCTTGCGCTTCACCTCGGCGATGACGCGCAGCTCCCCCGCCGGAATCCCGCCGCCGAGCGCCGCCCACGCGTCCAGGGCTGCGGGGCGCGCGGCCGCCGCGGCCTCGACCTCGGCGCCCGGGACCTGCCGGACCCGCTCCGCGAGGTCCTCGCGGACGCCGTCGATGATGTCGTCGAGGACCGTGGGCATCAGTGCTGGTTCTTGAGCTTGCTGCCGCCGACCCCGTAGCCCGCCTTGCGCATGGCCCAGCCGACGATCAGCCCGATCGCGATGACCACGACGCCGCCCCAGAAGACGGGGTTGGACGCAATGACGAAGCCGATGCACGAGACGATCGCGCCGATCATCATGACGAAGACGCACGTCCAGGCCGCGGGGCTGTTGCCGTGCCCGAGGTCCTCGCTCGACGTGACCTCGTTGGCGCCGGCCTGCGAACTGTGCGTGTTGCTCATCTCTTCTCCTCCATTGCGGTACTACGGCCATTCTGCCATCTCCGGCGTCGTGCAGACGCCATGTGGCGGCTCAGTCGGTCGGGTCCTCGCCGCGCGAGAGGCTGTCCCATCCATCGATGCCGTCGACGGCCCCGGCGCGGTCCGCGTCCGCTCCGGCGGCGCCGCGGGCGGTGCCGGCGGCCGGGGTGCGGCCGGCGTCGTACCGCGTGCGCAGCGGCCAGCGGCGGGCGGCGATGACGAGCAGGATCCCGGAGAGGGCCAGCAGCGCCCCGGCGGCCGCGGCAAGGGCCGGGTACGGGGTGAGCGCCACGGAGGCCTGGGACCCGGCCAGGCCGGTGGCCTGGGCGATCGACCCCTCGGCGGCGCCCCGCGGATCCGCCAGGACCGCGGCGCAGGCGGCGGCGACCCCGGCGCCGGCGAGGACGACGACGGCGCTCGCCACCGCGCGGCCGACCCGTCCCGCGACGGCGGCCGCGAGTGTGCCCGCGAGGCCCACGAGGGCGAGCGCCGAGACCGACGTCGCCGCCTTGCTGCCCTGCACGCTCAGGTGCGCCGTGCGCACCGCCGAGCCCTGCACCTCGGCGTCGACCCAGACCTGGGTGGTCGCGCCGAAGGCAAGGAGCGCGAAGGCGAGCGCCACGACGACCACGATCGGCTTCCTCGCCCACCGGGGCACGGGCCTGGGCGACCGCACAGACGTCTCAGCCACGGACGGTACCCGCCTCTGCGGCGTGCGCGGCGGCCCTCGAGGCGGCCTGCCGGGCTTCCCGGACGCCGGCCGCGGTCTGCGCGGGGCGCAGGGCGGAGGCAGTGTGGACGGCCCGCAGCGGGGCCGCGGCCTTGTTCACTGATTCCTGCGCCTCGGCGGCGGGGTCGGAGTCCGCGACGATCCCTCCCCCGGACTGCACGTAGGCCCTGCCGCCGCGCAGGAGCGCCGTGCGGATCGCGATCGCCATGTCCAGGTCGCCCGCGAAGTCGAAGTAGCCGACCACCCCTCCGTAGACGCCCCGGCGCACCGGCTCGACCTCGTCGAGGAGCCGCAGGGCACGCGGCTTGGGCGCACCGGAGAGGGTGCCGGCGGGGAAGGTCGCGGCCAGCACGTCGTACGCGCTGGCGTCGGGGCGGAGCTTGCCGTCCACGGTCGAGACGAGGTGCATGATGTGGCTGAACCGCTCGACCTCCATGAACTCGCTCACCTCGACCGTTCCCGGGCGGCACACCTTCGAGAGGTCGTTGCGGGCCAGGTCCACGAGCATGAGGTGCTCGGCCCGCTCCTTCTCGTCGGCGAGCAGCTCCTCCGCGAGGGCCTTGTCCGCCTCCACGGTCGCCCCGCGGGGGCGCGATCCTGCGATCGGGTGCGTCACGACCTGCTCCCCCGTGACCGTCACGAGCGCCTCCGGGGAGGAGCCGACGATCGAGTACTCGCGGCCCTCCGCGTCCTCGAGGCTGAGAAGGTACATGTACGGGCTCGGGTTCGTGGCGCGGAGCACACGGTAGACATCGAGGGGATCGGCGTCGCACTCGAGCTCGAAGCGGCGCGAGATGACGACCTGGAAGACTTCGCCGTCGTAGATGGCCCGCTTGCCCCGCTCGATCGCATCCAGATAGCCCTGTTCGGCCCATTGGTGGACGACCTTGTCCTGGTAGTCCCCGTTCGGGCCGAGGATGCTCAGGGCCGGAGCTGCCGGCTCGGCGAGGGCGGCGAGCATCCGCCGCAGCCTCGCGGTGGCGTCGTGCCACGCCTCGTCCACGCGCTCGTCGCTGTTGTCGAAGTTGATCGCGTTGGCCACGATCGTGAGGGTCCCGTCCACGTTGTCGTGGGCCACGAGGTCGGTGACCAGGTTCATGGCGAGCTCGGGCAGGTCGAGGTCGTCCTCGGGCGGGGAGACGAGCCGCTCCCAGCGGCGCACCGCCTCCCAGCCGACGAACCCGACCATGCCGGAGGTCAGCGGCGGCAGGCCTTCGAAGCGCTCGGTCTGCAGCGCGGCGACCGTCTCGCGCAGGGCCTCGAGCGGGTTCCCCGTGGTCGGGACGCCGACCGGGGGCTCCCCGATCCAGTGCGCCTGGCCGCCCCGGCTCGTCAGGGTGGCCCGGGACGCGGCCCCGATGAAGGAGTAGCGCGACCAGGAGCCGCCCACCGACGCGGACTCGAGCAGGAACGTCCCCGGCCGGCCCGCGGCGAGCTTGCGGTAGAGGCTGATGGGCGTCTCGGCGTCCGCGAGGACGCGCAGGTGCACGGGGACCACCCTGCGGTGGGCCGCCACGGCGCGGAACTCTTCGAGCGTGGGGCTGATCACTCCGAGGTCGTTCATGGGGTGCGGGCTTCGCTTTCGGGACGTGGGGTCGATGGGTTCCGGGGCGGGGCGGTCAGGCGCCGCGGGCGGCCAGGTGCGGGACCGGGTCAGGCGGCGGGGCCGACGACCGCGTCGAGCCGGCGGCCGTCGAAGCAGGTCCGGGTGCCGGTGTGGCAGGCCGCGCCGACCTGGTCGACACGGACGAGGAGCGCGTCGCCGTCGCAGTCGAGGTCGACCGACTTGACCCACTGGACATGCCCGGACGTGTCGCCCTTGCGCCAGTACTCCTGCCGGGACCGGGACCAGAAGGTCACCCTGCCGGAGGTGAGGGTGCGGTGGAGGGCCTCGTCGTCCATCCACCCGACCATGAGCACCTCGTGCGTGTCGTGCTGCTGGATGACGGCGGCGACCAGACCGGCGTCGTCTCTCTTCAGGCGTGCTGCCACGGCCGCGGGAAGCGCGCTGGCAGGGGCGTCGGCGGGCAGGGGCTTCTCTTCAGACATCCCCCCAAGTCTAGTCGTCCGCGCCGGGGCCACGCACCGGGGCGGCGCGCTCGCGAGGGCGGCCGGGCGCATCGCGCCCGCGCGTGCTAGTTTCGCCAGTGATGCACTTCGTAGAACCGTCGCGTGAAGTCCTGGCCGAGACGCTGCTCGCGGCCGGCCCCGACGCGCCCACGCTCTGCGAGGGCTGGAGGACCCGCCACCTCGCTGCCCACCTGTTCCTGCGGGAGCACAGCCCCCGCGTGGCCCTGGGACTGCTGATGACCTCGCGGGCCAGGACCTCCGACCAGGTCACGGACAGGCTCGCGGCCACCCTGTCCTCTGAGGCCCGCTACGCACGGCTCGTCGAGGACTTCCGGGCCGGTCCCCCGGCACTCTCCCCCCTGCGCCTCGGGCCACTCGACGAGGCCGCCAATCTGGCGGAGTTCTTCGTGCACACCGAGGATGTTCGCCGCGCCGGCGACCGCTGGGCGCCCCGCGCGCTCGACGGCGCGTACGCGGATGCCCTCTGGGACGAAGTGGTGCGGCGGGCCGCCTTCCTCTACCGCGGCGTCGACCTCGGGGTCGTGCTCGTGAGCACCCTCGGCCCTCGGCACGTGGCCAAGCGCGCCCCCGTCTCCGTGGCGATCGTCGGGGATCCGGGCGAGCTGCTCCTGCACGCCTTCGGGCGCCGCGCCCAGGCCCTCGTGACGTTCGAGGGCCAGCCGGACGCGATCGCGCTCCTGGACAGCGCCGACATCGGACACTGAGTCCCCTGCGCGAAGCGCAGCGGCGTGGTGGCAGGATGGAGCCATGACTGACTTCGAGCTCAGCTGGGACACCGTCGCACCGCTCTTCGCCGCGCTCGGCGACGACCGGGCGCTCGCCCCGCACGCCGGCGCCGGCCCCGCCGACGCCACCGTGCTGGCCATCGCGACCGGGGACGTGCCCCAGCCGCCGAAGCTGCCCGAGGGCGGCGGCCTCTCGGAGGCGCCGCTCGGCGAGTACGACGCCGTGGAGCTCACCGTCTGGGGCCGGCCGGCCGCGAAGGGGCTGATCGCCTTCGGCGACGGCGTGGCAGCGGTCGGCGGGTTCGAGTTCGCCGCGGACGACGCCGACGGACGGCTCGGTGCGGCGGTGGTCTCGGCCCTCGCCGAGGAGGCCTTCCTCGAGGGCGCCGAGTGGCTCGTCACCCTGGTCTCCGGGGATCCGGCCGAGGTCCCCGCGTACCTCGCCGAGGGCTGGCGCGAGGCCGCGAAGGTCAGCGCCTCCTAGCGGACCGGGTAGCCGGCCTCGCGGATCGCCGCCTTGACCTGGCCGATCATGTCGGCGGGGCCGAAGTGGAACATCGACGCGGCCAGGACCGCGTCCGCGCCCGCTGCGATCGCCGGGGGGAAGTGCTCGGGGGCGCCGGCCCCGCCGGAGGCGATGATCGGCACCTTGACGGCCGCGCGGATGAGGCGGATGAGCTCGAGGTCGAAGCCCTCCTTGGTGCCGTCGGCGTCGATCGAGTTGAGCAGGATCTCCCCCACGCCCCGGTCGGCGGCCTCCTTGGCCCAGGCGACGGCGTCGAGGCCCGTGCCGCGCCGGCCGCCGTGGGTGGTGACCTCGAAGCCGGAGGCGGTGGCCACGTCGTCCTGGACGCGCCGGGCGTCGACGGAGAGCACGAGGACCTGGGAGCCGAAGTGGCGGGTGATCTCGTCGATCACCTCGGGGCGGGCGATCGCCGCGGTGTTGATCGACGCCTTGTCCGCCCCCTCACGGAGGAGGCGGTCGACGTCGGCCACTCCCCGGACGCCACCCCCGACGGTGAGCGGGATGAAGACCTCCTCGGCGGTGCGCCGCACCACGTCGAACGTCGTCTGGCGGTCGGCGGAGGAGGCGGTGACGTCGAGGAACGTGAGCTCGTCCGCTCCCGCAGTGTCGTAGCGGTGGGCGAGCTCGACGGGGTCGCCGGCATCGCGCAGGTTCAGGAAGTTCACGCCCTTGACGACGCGGCCGGCGTCGACGTCGAGGCATGGGATGACGCGGACGGCAACACTCATGGCGGCCTCTCCCCTAGATGCGGCAGGCGTGGATGCTGCTGACCAGGATGGCGCGGGCGCCCAGGTCGTACAGCTCGTCCATGATGCGGTTGGTCTCGCGCTTGGGGACCATCGAGCGCACGGCAACCCACTCGGAGTCGCGCAGCGGCGACACGGTTGGCGACTCGAGGCCCGGCGTGAGCGCGGCGGCCTTCTCGACGAGGTCCTTGCGGATGTCGTAGTCCATGAGCACGTACTGGCGCGCCACGAGCACGCCCTGGAGCCGGCGGATGAGCACGTCGATCCCCGGGAGGGTGTGCCCGGGGCGGCCGATCAGGACCGCCTCCGACTGCAGCAGGGGCTCGCCGAAGACCTCCATCCCGGCGGCCTTGAGTGTGTTGCCGGTCTCCACGACGTCGGCGATCGCGTCGGCGACGCCCAGCCGGACCGAGGACTCGACGGCGCCGTCGAGGCGGACCACGTGGGAGGCAGCGATGCCGCGCTCGCCGAGGTAGCGGCGCACGAGGCCGTCGTAGCTCGTCGCGACGCGCTTGCCCTCGAGGTCCGCGAGGCTCGAGAACGTGCCGACGGGGCCGGCGAACCGGAACGTCGAGGCGGCGAAGCCGAGGGCGAGCAGCTCGTCGGCATCCACCTCGGCGTCGAGCAGCAGGTCACGCCCGGTGATGCCGACGTCGAGCGTGCCGTGGCCCACGTAGACCGCGATGTCGCGCGGGCGCAGGAAGAAGAACTCGATGTCATTGTCGGGGTCGACCATGACGAGTTCGCGCCCTTCTCGGCGCTGGCGGTAGCCGGCCTCGGCGAGCATCGACGAGGCGGCTTCGGACAGTGATCCCTTGTTCGGGACGGCTACACGGAGCATGGGGGGCTTTCTGGGTGTGGGGCTTCAGGCGGAGGCGGCCGTGCCGCGGTGGCCTGCCGTGGCCGGGCAGGTGCCGCGGCTACAGATGGCGGTAGACGTCCTGCAGCGAGAGGCCCTTGGCCAGCATGAGCACCTGGAGGTGGTACAGCAGCTGGGAGATCTCCTCGGCCGCTTCCTCGTCCGACTCGTACTCGGCGGCCATCCACACCTCGGCGGCCTCTTCGACGATCTTCTTGCCGATGCCGTGCACTCCGGACTCCAGTTCGGCGACGGTGCGCGATCCGGCCGGGCGCTTCTCGGCCTTCTCGCTGAGCTCGGCGAACAGTGTCTCGAAATCCTTCACGGCCTCAAGCCTACTGGAGAGCGGGACGCCGCCCGCACCGGCACCGGGTCTGTGACCGCCGATCTGTGACGAATCCGACAGCCCGGCGCGGGCGGCCGGCTACAGCGCGCGGAGCGTGGCGGCGGTCAGCAGCGCCGCCGTCGTCGCCTCGTGGCCCTTGTCCTCGCTCGATCCGGGAAGGCCGGCGCGGTCGATGCCCTGCTCCTCGGTATCGCACGTGAGGACGCCGAACCCGACCGGGACGCCGGTGCAGACGCTCACGTCGGTCAGGCCCACCGTGGCCGCCTCGCACACGTACTCGAAGTGCGGAGTGCCCCCGCGGATCACGACGCCGAGGGCCACCACGGCGTCGTGCGTCCCGGCGAGCCGCGCGGCGGCGACCGGGAGCTCGAAGCTTCCCGGCACGCGCACGAGGGTGGGGTCGGCGATGCCGGCCTCGGCCGCGGCGCGCAGGGCGCCGTCGACGAGCCCGTCCATGATCTGGGTGTGCCAGCTGGCAGCGACGACCGCGAGCCGGAGGCTGGCGAGGTCGGGGTTGTCGAGGGACAGTGTGGGGGCGCCGTGGCCGCTCATGCGATGGTCTTCCTTCGTCGGTGGTGCTCCGGTGGCCGGAGCGCTGGATGGGCCCGCGGGGGCGTGGGGTCGGGGTCAGTCGGGCTGGCCGATGGCCCGGAGGCCGGTGTGCTCGAGGTCGAGCCTGAGGAGGTGGTCCATGCGCTCCTTCTTGGTCCTGAGGTAGCGCAGGTTCTCGGCGCGGGAGGGCACTTCGGTGGGCACCATCTCCACCACGTGCACCCCGGCCTTGGCGAGGCGGTGCCTCTTGTCGGGGTTGTTGCTCAGGAGCCGGATGCTCGTCAGGCCCATCTCGGCCAGGATGAGCGCCGCCGCGGTGTAGGAGCGTGCGTCCACGGGCAGTCCGAGCTGCTCGTTGGCCTCGACCGTGTCGAAGCCGTCCTCCTGCAGCGCGTAGGCCCTGATCTTGTTGGCCAGGCCGATCCCCCGGCCCTCGTGCCCGCGGAGGTAGAGCAGCGTGCCGCCCTGGGCCTTGATGAGGCCGAGGGCGTACGCGAGCTGCTCGCCGCAGTCGCAGCGGTAGGAGCCGAAGACATCCCCGGTGAGGCACTCCGAATGGAGGCGCACCAGCGGGGCGGACCCGCCGGCCGGCGGCTCGGGCGAGCTCACGGCGAGGTGCTCGGCGCCCGTCGTCTCGTCCACCCAGGCCTGGGCGATGAACTCGCCGAACGCCGTGGGCAGCTTCACGACCGGTCCGCCGGAGACCGTGGCTTGAGGTGTGCCGTCCTGCTGCGCGGGGTGGTGCGGGGTGTTCGTGCTCATCCGTCTCCTCCTCGACCGCCCCGGAGGGCTGCCACGTGCGCTGCAAGGTCCTCGATCGAGATGAGCGGGCACCCGTGCTCGTCGGCGAAGGCCCGCAGGGCGGGGAGCCGCATCATCTCGCCGTCATCGTGGACCACTTCGGCGATCACCCCGACGGGGGCGAGGCCGGCGAGGCGGCACAGGTCGACGGCCGCCTCGGTGTGGCCCTGACGGACCAGTACACCACCGTCAACTGCACGCAGCGGGAATATATGCCCCGGCCGGGCGAAGTCGCCCGGGTCTGCCCCGGGGTCGGCGAGGGCGAGGACGGTGCGGGCCCGGTCGGTGGCGCTGATTCCGGTCGAGATGCCGGCCCTCGCGTCGCACGAGACGGTGTACGCGGTGCCCTTGGCGTCCTGGTTGTCCTCGACCATGGGCGGGAGGGCGAGGCGGTCGGCCGTCTCGGCGGGCAGCGGCACGCAGATGACACCGGACGAGTGGCGGATGGTCCAGCCCATGAGTGCCGGGGTGGCGTGCTGGGCCGCGAAGACGATGTCGCCCTCGTTCTCCCGGTCCTCGTCGTCGACCACCAGCACGGGGCGGCCGGCGCGGAGCGCGTCGAGGGCGGCCTGGACGGGCTCGAGCCTGATGTCCTCGGCGGTGCGGGTCACGGGCGGGCCTCCTCTGGCGTCGCGCGGGGCTGTTCCAGGGCGGTCTGGCCGAAGGACAGGAGCCGCGCGGTGTACTTGGCGAGGACGTCGACCTCGAGGTTCACGGGCGCCCCGACGGCCTTGTCGCCGAGGCCCGTCTCGGCGAGGGTCGCCGGGATGAGCCCGACCTCGAACCAGGGCTCCGGCTCTGCGGGACCGCTCACCGCCGTCACGGTGAGGGAGACGCCGTCGACGGCGATCGAGCCCTTCTCCGCGATGTACCGGGCGAGGTCCGCGGGCACGGCGAACCGGAGCCGGTTCCAGTTCTCGAGCGGCTCGCGCTCGAGGAGCGTGCCGACGCCGTCGACGTGCCCCTGCACGACGTGGCCGTCGAGCCGGCCGCCGGCGGGGACGCAGCGTTCGAGGTTCACCCTGTCCCCGGCGGCGAGGGCGCCGATCGTGGTGCGGGCGAGGGATTCCCCCATCACATCGACCGCGAACCGCGTGCCGTCGTTCGTGACGGCCGTGAGGCAGCATCCGTCGACGGCGATCGAGCCGCCGAGGGGCAGGTCCCGGGCGAGGGTGGGCGCGGTGAGGGTGAGGACGGCGCTGTCGCCCGAGCGCCGGACCTCCTCGACGGTGCCGCGTTCGGCGATGATTCCGGTGAACATCAGTGGGTCTCCTTCTCGGATGCGGTGGCGGTGGCGGCGGGGACGAGGTGCAGCCTGACGTCGGCGCCCAGGCGGCGGACAGCGCCGCCGTCGGACTCGTCCCAGTCCCAGTGCTGGGCGTCGGCGAGGGTGCGGACGCCCAGGTCCGCGACCGCGTTCTTCCCCGAGCCGAGGATGGTCGGTGCCTGGTAGACGATGAGCTCGTCGACGAGGCCGGCGGCGAGGAACGCCGCGATGATCCGCGCGCCGCCCTCGACCATGAGGTGGCGGACGCCGCGGGCGAACAGCGCCGAGAGGGCCTCGGCGGGATCCTGGGTGGGCAGGTGCACGAAGCGGCCGTCGGTGCCGCGGACCGCGGCGTCCTCGGGCACGGTGCTCAGCCCCATGACCGCGCGGAGGGGCTGGTGCGCCAGGAGGGCTCCGTCTTCCGCCCGGGCGGTGAGGCGCGGGTTGTCGACGGCGACGGTCTGGCTTCCGACGAGGATCGCGTCGATCCGCGCGCGGAGGGCGTGGTTGTCCGCGAGGGACTCGTCGCACGTGATCCACTGGCTGGTGCCGTCCTCGGCCGCGATGCGGGAGTCCAGCGTCTGGGCCATGTGGAGCGTCACGAAGGGCCGCCGGGCCGAGACCGCGGCCAGCCACCGGCGGTTGAGCTCCGCGGCCTGGGCGGCCCGCACCCCGGACGTGACGTCGATGCCTGCGGCGCGGAGGGTGGCGGCTCCCCCGCTCGCCACGTCGTGGGGGTCGTCGATCGCGTACACGACGCGGGCGACGCCGGCTGCGATGAGCGCCTGCGCGCACGGCCCGGTGCGGCCCGTGTGGTTGCAGGGCTCGAGGGTGACGTACATCGTCGAGCCGGTCAGGTCGATGCCCCGCTGGGCGGCCTGGGCGATCGCGTCCCCCTCCGCGTGGGCGGTTCCGGCGCCGCGGTGCCAGCCTCTGGCGAGGACCTCGCCGTCGGCCCCGACGGCGATCGCGCCCACGAGCGGGTTCGCCCCGCGCACGCCGCGGGCGGCCAGGGCGAGGGCGTCGTCCATGACGTCCGCATCGGCTGGCCGGGCCGCGGGAGCCACGTGCGCGGCGCTCACGCGGCCGCCGCCGCCGGCTCGCCGGCGCCCCGGCGCGCGGTCTGCCGGTGGGCCCGCGCCCAGACGAAGAAGCCGATGAGGGTGAATGCGCCGTAGAACGCGTACATGACAGCGCTGGCCACGTAGCCGGCGCTGAAGAGGAGCGGGACCCCGACGAGGTCGACCGCGACCCAGATGAGCCAGAACTCGGTCCAGCCGCGGGCCATCCCGTAGGTTGCCAGGAGCGAGCCCATGAACGTCCACGCGTCCGCCCACACCGGCGGGTAGGAACCCAGGGCAGAGAACAGCGGGGTGAGGGCGGCCGTGCCGGCGACCATGGCCAGCGCGAGACCGAGCCGGCTGCGCCTCCCGGCCCAGCGCGGCGCGATGGCGCCGGCAGACGCCGCGTGGTCACCCGCAGCCCCCTCGGATGCGCTGCGGCCGCGGTGCCACTGCACCCACCCGTACGCCGAGACGGCCAGGAACATCACCTGCCGCCCGGCCTGGCCGAACAGGGCCACGGACCCGACGCCGGACTCGGGGGCGAGCCCCACGGCCGCCCCGGCGAAGACCGTCAGGAGTACCAGATTGCCCGCGATTCCCACGGGCCACGCCCACACGCGGCGGGCCATCCCGCCGAGGGCGCTCGCGAGGCCGAACGCATTGCCGACCACCTCGCGGAGGAGGAGCGCGGATCCCGCCACCGGGATCTGCGCCGACAAGAGCCACTGCATGAAGTCCATCGCAACCATCCTTCCCTTCACCGCAGCGGCTCCGGGGTTGCGACAGAAGCGGTGCGCGCAGCGCACCGCAGACTGCACGTGCTTCTCCCATCCAGACTTTGACTGTCGGTGCCGGAATTCCACCGGCTCAACCGGCGTCCCGCTTGGAGTCAAGCGGACCGCCGGGTCGCGGACTATCACCGCCGGTTCGGACTTTCACCGACCCCGGAGCACGTTTTCGTTGGTTTCGGCCGCAGGCGGTGCTGTCCCAGCGACGACTCGCGTCATTGATGACAGTTCAACCAAACGGCCAGTGCCCATTGTGCCACAACGCCACGGCGGACGGCGCGGCGAGCGTCACACGGGGACTGCGGCCGGGTGGGCTCAGGCGCTCGCCGCGCCGTCGGCGAGGGACCTCAGCTTCTCGACGGCCGCGCCGGCGTCGTCCGCGCCGTAGACCGCGGAGCCTGCCACGAAGACATTGGCCCCGGCCTCGGCCGCACGCTCGATCGTCGAGAGGGAGATGCCGCCGTCGACCTGGATCGCGAGGCCCGTCCCGGCACCGTCCACGGCCTCGCGGGCACGCCGGATCTTGGGGAGCGTCACGTCGAGGAAGGCCTGCCCGCCGAAGCCGGGCTCGACGGTCATGATCAGCAGCATGTCCAGCTCCGCGAGCAGGTCGAGGTACGGCTCCACCGGCGTCGCCGGGCGCAGGGCCATGCCGGCCTTGGAGCCTCGGGCCCTCAGCTCGCGGGCGAGCTTGATGGGGGCGATCGCGGCCTCGGCGTGGAAGGTGACGGACGCGAGGCCGAGGTCCGCATACAGCGGCGCCCAGCGGTCGGCGTCGGAGATCATGAGATGGGCGTCGAGCGGGATGGGGCTGACGGCCTGGATCCGCTCGACCACCGGGAGCCCGAGCGTCAAGTTCGGCACAAAGTGGTTGTCCATGACGTCGACGTGGACGGCGTCGGCCGTGGCGATCCGGCCCAGCTCCGCCTCAAGGTTCACGAAGTCGGCGGACAGGATGCTCGGGTGGATGCGGCAGGTCACTCAGGTCTCCTTCGGCGGCGTGGCGCCCGGCAGCTTGCGGAACAGGGCGAGGAACATGGCGTCCGTCCCGTGGACGTGCGGCCAGAGCTGCGCCGTGCCTGCGTGCCCGGCGCCGAGGGGGCGCAGCGCGACGGCGTCGAGCGCGGCGCCGGCGTCGAGCAGTTCGATGTCCCGGCGCCGCTTCAGGGCATCGGCCACGACCACGGTGGTCTCGGCCGGATGCGGCGAACAGGTGATGTAGCCGACGACGCCGCCCGGCGCCGCCGCGTCGATGGCCGAGCCGAGGAGGGCGCGCTGCAGGGGGCCCAGCTCCGCCAGATCGGCCGGCGAACGCCGCCACCGGGACTCCGGACGCCGACGGAGCGCCCCGAGGCCGGTACAGGGCGCGTCGACGATCACGCGGTCGAAGACGCCGGGGCACTCGCGGCCGAGATCGCGTCCGTCGCCGGTGCGCACCTCCCAGACGGACCCGGGGACCGGGGCCAGTGCCTTGCGCACGAGCTCGGCCCGGTGGGGCGCAACCTCGTTGGCGAGGACGGTTGCACCCTGCTGCGCCGCGAGGGCGCCCAGCAGCGCGGCCTTGCCCCCGGGGCCGGCACAGAGGTCGAGCCAACGCTCCGGGCGCGCGCCATCGCCGGAGGCCTCCCCAGTCCCCGTCCGGCTGCTGCCCTCCATGGGGGCCGCGGCCACGGCCCGGGCCACGAGCTGCGAGCCGACGTCCTGGACCCGCAGGGTGCCCTGGCGGACGCCGGGCAGACGCCCGAGGTCCCCGCCTCCCGAGAGCACGGAATCCTCGACGAGCTCGCCTGGCTGGGCGCCCGCGTCGAGCGCCTCCTCGAGGTGGCCGAGGCCCGGGAGCGCGACCATGTTCACCACGGGCGCGGCGTTGTCGGCATCGAGGAGCTCGGTGATCTCCTCAACGGGGCGCCCGTGCGCCACGAGCGACTGCCGCAGGGCCCGGACGATCCAGGCCGGGTGCGCGTGGGCCAGCGCGTCCCGCTCGGTCGCGTCCGGCTGGGAGGCACTGAGCTCCGCGAGCCACTCGTCCGAGGTCTTCGCGCTCACGCGGCGGAGCACGGCGTTCACGAGCGAGGACGGTCCCGCGCCGACCGCGGCGCGGGTCAGGGCGACCGTCTGGTTGAGGGCCGCGTGCGGCGGGACGCGCATGGCGAGCAGCTGGTGGGTGCCGAGACGCAGGACGTCGAGGACCGCGGGATCGAGCTGGGACAGCGGGCGGTCGACGTTGAGGGCCAGGATCGCGTCGTAGGTGCCCTGGCCCCGCAGCGCACCGTAGGCGAGCTCGGTGGCGAAGGCCGCGTCGCGGCGGTCCAGCCGGTGCTTGCGGATGCTCTGGGGCATGACGAGGTTCGCGTACGCGTCGTCCCGCGAGACGGCGCGCAGGACCTCGAACGCCACGAGCCGGGCCGGGTCTGCCGCGCGGGAGCGCTGGCTCGGCGCCTGCGAGCTGAACTGCCGGGGGCCGCCCCGGCCCCGGTTGCGCTCGCGCCCGTGGGTGTCGCGCCGCGGCCCCGAACCCCCTCCCTCCGGGCGCCCGCGTCCGCCGGGCTCGCGCTCGGATTCTCCGCGGCGACCGGTTCCGCCCGGTCCTCGGCGGTCGCTCATCCGAGCACCGTCCCTTCGATGTTGCCGGCCCCGCGGGCCCAGTCTGCAGCTGCCATCATCTTCTTCCCCGCCGGCTGGACCCTCGTCAGTTCGAGGGCATGGGTTCCCGTGCCGACCACGGGGACCTTGCCGGCCCACGCGAGGTGTCCGGGCTCGAGGCCCTCCACGTCCGGCCGCATCCGGGGCGGCTCGAGCTTGAGCCGCTGTCCATCCAGAAGCGTCCATGCGCCCGGCTCGGGCGTGACGCCGCGCGCCCTGCGGTGCACGGCCAGTGCCGGCTGGGTCCAGTCGAGCCTCCCGTCCTCCAGTGTGAGCTTCGGAGCGAAGGTCGGCTCGCCGGCCTGCGGACGCGGCTCGAGCCGGCCGGCGTCGATGCCGGAGAGCGTCTGGCACAGCAGCTCGGCCCCGCTGACGGCGAGCTCGGCGAACAGGTCCCCGCTCGTCGCCCCGGGCTCCGGTGTCAGAGCGAGCGTCCCGTACACGGGTCCTGTGTCGAGGCCCTCCTCGAGCCGGAAGGTCGAGGCGCCGACCACCTCGTCCCCGTGGATGACCGAGTACTGCAGCGGCGCCGCGCCGCGCCAGGCGGGCAGGAGGGAGAAGTGCAGGTTGACCCAGCCGTGGGCGGGGACGGAGAGGGCCGACGGCGGGACGATGCCGCCGTAGGCGACGATGGCGGCCACGTCCGGCGACCACGCGGCCAGCTGGGCGACGACCTCGTCGGTGATGCGGGCAGCCCTGATGACCGGGAGCCCGAGCTCCTCGGCGCGGGCGGCGACCGGGGAGGGCGTGAGGATGCGCTTGCGGCCGAGCGGTGCGTCCGGGCGGGTGAGGACCCCGACGACCTCGAAGCCGGCGTGGACGATCCGGTCCAGGGAGGGGACCGCGACCTGCGGGGTGCCCGCGAAGAGCACTCTCATCGGCGCGGCCCGGCTCCGAAGGCCGACCCCGGTGCTGCCTGGCCGGCCCCGAACGCGGAACCGATGCGGGCTGCCCGCTTGCCCACGGTCTTGTCGACCTGGGAGCTGTAGTCGATCGAGCGGATGGCCCGGAGCGCGGCCCTGCGGTCATCGCCCTCGAGGCGGTCGGGGAACAGCACGCCGTCGAGGTGGTCGGTCTCATGCTGGGCGATCCGCGCGAGGAGGCCCTCGGCCTCGAACTCGATCGGAGCGCCGTGCGCGTCGGACCCCCGCACCACCGCGCGGGCACGCCGGCGGACGGGGAAGGCGACCCCCGGGATGCTCAGGCAGCCCTCGACCATGTCCTCCTGGAACTCGTCCGAGAGCTCGAGCACCGGATTGACGACGTGGCCCCGCACCCCGTCCATCTGGTAGGTGAAGACGCGCTGGCTGACTCCGACCTGCGGCGCGGCGAGGCCGGCGCCGTCGACGTCCTCCATCGTCTCGAGCATGTCCGCCACAAGCCGCCTGAGGCCGGGACCGAAGTCCGTCACCGGTTCGGCGACGGTGCGCAGCACTGGGTCGCCGATGATCCTGATGGGCAGGACAGCCATGGTCGGTGCCTTTCTGGTCGAAGTGGGTGCCGATCCGGTGCCGTGGGAAGGGCGCGCCCGGAGCGCCTCAAGTCTAGTGGCCGGGGGTGGCGTGGCCAGATACCGGAAGGTCGGGCACCGGAACGCCTTCAACCGGAAGGTCGGGCACCGGAACGCCTTCAACCGGAAGATCAGGGACGGGGCCGCCGGCGGGCGGCCGGGACGCCATGGCAGGGACGGGCGGCGGGGCCAAGGGCAGCAGGGTGCGGCCGGCGGAGGCCGCCTCCACCCGGGCACCCCACACGCGGCGCAGCTGGCAGAACGTGGACCACTGGTGCCGGCGCACCTCGGGATTGACGCGGACGGCCGCGTGCTCGGTCTCTCCCACCGCCACGGCGATGAGCAGGGGGTCCTCTCCGTGGGCCCAGGGCTCCCACGCACCCGCTTCGGCGTCGACAAGGCTTTCCTCGGCCTTCATCCCAGCCACGAGCTGCATGGCCACCTTGTTGTCGAGGGCCTTCACCCGGCCGTCCCTCGACGTGCCCTTGGTCTTGTAGTCGACGAGGCAGATGCGCCCATTGACCTTCGCCACGAGGTCCAGGGTGCCCGCGTACCCGAGGGAGTGGTTCCAGACGGTGAGCTCGGCGGCAACGGGTTCGACCCCGAAGGCCTGCCACCAGTGGTCCACGCTGCGGGCAAAGCCCTCTTCACCGTGCTCCTGCAGGGCCTGGAGCGTCTCCTCGAGGCGGTGCGGCCGGCCCAGCGCCTGCAGCGCCAGCTGCTCGGCGTAGCTGTGGACCCGGTCGCCGCGCTCGGCCGCCGAGCGCGCGTAGGCCTCGGAGGCGTCGACGGCAGTCCGCACGAGCCGCCGCATCCGGGAGGGGTCCGATGCCACGTCCCGGAGCTCCGGGTGGTCGGCAATGTGCTTGGCGGCCATGTAGCTGCGCCACCCGTCCAGCTCGACCGGCTGCTGGGCGATGACGGTGGTGATCGAGGGCACCGTCGGCGGTTCCTGGAACGAACGCCGGTACATGCGTCCGAACCCGTCAGGAGAGGCTGATGCGAGTTCAGGGGCTGTCATGCTGAAAGCCTTTCACGGGGGTCCGACAGTCTCGGTGCGCCGAGCGGAACTGGTGGCCCGTGCACAGAGCAAAGGACCCCCGGACACAGTCCGGGGGTCCTCATGGTGGGCGATACTGGGTTCGAACCAGTGACCTCTTCGGTGTGAACGAAGCGCGCTACCACTGCGCCAATCGCCCGTTCCCTGCCCGTCCGGTTTCCCGGCCCGAGCGCTTTACGACTCTAGCCCAGACGTGCCCCGCGTGCCAAATCAGTGCCGGATCCGTGGAGGCGGCACCTGACCGCAGACGGTGCCGCCGGATTTGTGCAATGAGCTCACGGTCCTATAGAGTCGTTACTCGTTGAAGCGGGCCTGAGGTCGGCGCACTGCACTCCGCGAGGAAGGCATGGCCGGGCATGGGTTTCGCGGAAAACCCCCGCGGACGTAGCTCAGTTGGTAGAGCACCACCTTGCCAAGGTGGATGTCGCGAGTTCGAGTCTCGTCGTCCGCTCGCAGGACACTGTCGAAGCATCATGCAGATGCCTACACGGTGGGGTGGCCGAGAGGCGAGGCAGCGGCCTGCAAAGCCGTATACGCGGGTTCGAATCCCGTCCCCACCTCGGTGGACACAACCTGCTCCCGCATGGGAGTGAGGGCGATTGGCGCAGCGGTAGCGCGCTTCCCTGACACGGAAGAGGTCACTGGTTCGATCCCAGTATCGCCCACGGAGGAGCACCAGCTCCCCCGCGCGGACGTAGCTCAGTTGGTAGAGCACCACCTTGCCAAGGTGGATGTCGCGAGTTCGAGTCTCGTCGTCCGCTCTCTTCCCGTTAAGCCCAGCTGGGCTCGGGAGGACACTTGAAGGGCCCCGGGCGATTGGCGCAGCGGTAGCGCGCTTCCCTGACACGGAAGAGGTCACTGGTTCGATCCCAGTATCGCCCACGGAGGAGCACCAGCTCCCCCGCGCGGACGTAGCTCAGTTGGTAGAGCACCACCTTGCCAAGGTGGATGTCGCGAGTTCGAGTCTCGTCGTCCGCTCTCTTCCTCCAGGGGAGCACAAGTGAACAGCCCCGGGCGATTGGCGCAGCGGTAGCGCGCTTCCCTGACACGGAAGAGGTCACTGGTTCGATCCCAGTATCGCCCACCATCGGCGCCCCCTCGTGGGGCGCCTTTCGTGTCTGCCCGCCTCCACCCGCGGATCCGCTGGCGTCCGCTCAGAGCGCAACCCCATTAGCGGGAAACCGGTTGGAAAGCCCTCGGTCCGTGGCTACGATCGAGCACAGCAGGGGCGATCTGGCCCCGGAGTCAGGAAAGGAGGTGGCCGTGTTCCTTCTCGACGACATGAAGGGCAAGGCTGAGGACCCCACCAATGACAGGACCGGCGGCAGAGCCGCCGAGAACGTCGTGGGAGTCCAGTAGGCCGCCTCGATCCTGTGAACGGCCTGGACACCGGGACATGGTCCCGCGCCAGGGCTGCTCCACCGGTCGAGCAATCGGCCTACGGCTGAGGGCTTCAGCCTGATCAGCCTGATCATCGTCACTGGGTGCCGGTACCGCCGCGAGGCGGGACCGGCACTTGGCGTCTGTGGGTCAGGACGGCTCGTGTGCCTGGCCCTCGCGGGCCAGGGCCGTCAGCCGCGACACGGCCCGGAAGTACTTCTTCATGTAGCCGCCCGCCATCATCTCCTCGGTGAAGAGCCGGTCGAACGGCACGCCGGAGGCGAGGATCGGGACGTCCCTGTCGTAGAGGCGGTCGGCAAGGACCACGAAGCGCAGCGCGGTGGCCTGCGACTCGATCGTGTGGACGTCCTTCCACACCACCCCGTCGATGCCGTCGATGAGCTGGCGGTACCGGCTCGGGTGGACCCCGGCGAGATGCTTCAGGAGGGCTCCGAAATCGTCGACGGCGACCAGACCGCCGTCGAACTCCGCATTCATCCGGGCGTCGAGCTCATGGTTCTCCAGGGGTGCGCGGGCGGCGGGGAGCCCCCGGTGGCGGTAGTCTTCCCCGTCGATCCGCACCACGTCGAACTGGTCGGCCAGCACCTGGATCTCCCGCTGGAAGTCGACCGCGGCGAACCGGCCCTCGCCGAGCGAGCCCGGGAGGGTGTTCGAGGTGGCCGCGAGCTTCACGCCGGCGTCGGCAAGCTCGCGCATGAGCCTCGACATGAGCACGGTGTCGCCGGGGTCATCGAGCTCGAACTCGTCGATGCACACGAGCTTGTACGAGCTGAGGGCGTCGACGGTCTTGCGGAACGACAGCGCCCCGACAAGGTTCGTGTACTCGACGAACGTGCCGAAGGCCTTCGGTCCGGGAGCGGCGTGCCAGAGCGAGGCGAGCAGGTGGGTCTTGCCGACGCCGAAGCCGCCGTCGAGGTAGATGCCGGCGCGGGTGGCCGGCTTGGAGCCGAAGAGCCGCGAGAGCAGGCCGCCGGCCGACGCGCCGATCCCGTCGCCGAAGGCCTCGAGTTCCTTCACGGCAGCGGCCTGGGTGGGCTGCGCCGGGTCCGGGCGGTAGCTCGAGAAGGACACCTCCCCGAACCGGGCGGACGGCCGCAGGCCGGTCAGGAGTTCCTCGACGGACACTCTGGGCGTGCGGGTGGTGAGGTGTTCGACAGTCGCCAAGGAATCCGTCCGTGGTCAAGGGGTCGGTGGGCCACCGGCCAGCTTACCGCCGCTGGCCGCTAAGCGGGCCACGGTGTGCCCGACCGCACAGGCGGGTGCGCCCCGTCCCGCCGTCGCGCATATTGCTCCGCGTGTCCTGGACCGCCACGGGTCGCGCCCGCTCCCCCGCGGGCGTGGCTACGCTGGTGGTGACCACTCAGGAGCGCGGCGGCCGCGGTCAGGCCCTCCCATCCGCCCGCGCGCCCTGGCTCAGCCGAGCGAAAGGCACACCATGAGCTACCCCGCCGACAGCAGCGAGAAGTTCGCCGCATACGCCCACCCAGAGCGCCTCGTGTCCACCGAATGGCTGGCCGAGCAGCTGGCCGCCGGTGCGGTCGGGACCGGCAGGCTCGCCGTCGTCGAGTCCGACGAGGACGTGCTCCTCTACGAGACCGGGCACATCCCCGGCGCCGTGAAGATCGACTGGCACACCGATCTGAACGACGAGGTCACCCGGGACTACGTGGACGGCGCCGGGTTCGCCGAGCTCCTCGGAGCGAAGGGGATCTCCCGCGACACGACCGTGGTCATCTACGGCGACAAATCGAACTGGTGGGCCGCCTACGCACTCTGGGTCTTCACGCTGTTCGGCCACGAGGACGTGCGCCTGCTCGACGGCGGCCGCGACAAGTGGATCGCCGAGGGCCGCGAGCTGACCACGGAGGCGCCGGCTCCCGCGCGGGCCGAGTACCCCGTCGTCGAGCGCAACGACGCGCCGATCCGCGCCTTCAAGGAGGACGTGCTCGCCCACCTCGGCAAGCCCCTCATCGACGTCCGCTCGCCCGAGGAGTACTCCGGCAAGCGCACCCACATGCCGTCCTACCCGGAGGAGGGCGCGCTGCGCGGGGGCCACATCCCGACCGCGGCGTCCATCCCGTGGGCACGGGCGGCCGCCGAGGACGGCACATACAGGTCCCGGCAGGAGCTCGAGGCGCTGTACCTCGGGGAGGCGGGGCTCGCGGCGGGCGACGAGGTCGTGGCGTACTGCCGCATCGGGGAGCGCTCGAGCCACACCTGGTTCGCCCTGAAGTACCTGCTCGGCTTCGACAGTGTGCGCAACTACGACGGCTCGTGGACCGAGTGGGGCAACGCGGTGCGGGTGCCGATCGTGAAGGGCGAGGACCGCGGCACCTGGCCGCTGAGCTGACGCGCGGCGCCCGGGCTGACGCAACCCGGTGTCACACGGGCCCCGCTGACGGCGAACGCGTGCCGTCCAGCGGGGCCGTGGGCTTAGGCTGGAGGAGATGAGCACGAACACCTTGCCCGCCGCCCTGGCGGAGATCGTCGAAGACTTCCAGGCCATCGAGGAGCGTGAGCGGCTCCAGCTGCTGCTGGAGTTCTCGCAGTCGCTGCCCGACCTTCCGGAGCGCTACCACGACCACCCCGAGATGCTGGAGCAGGTCGTCGAGTGCCAGTCGCCGCTGTTCATCTCCATCGAGACCGAGCAGGCCCCGGAGGGCACACCCTCCGCGGCAGGGCCCGTGGTCCGGCTGTTCTTCTCGGCTCCGGCCGAGGCTCCCACCACGCGCGGCTTCGCCTCCGTGCTCCACGAGGGGCTGGACGGCCTGACCGCCGCCGAGATCCTCGCCGTGCCGGACGACATGCCCGAGGAGCTCGGCCTCACCCGCCTGGTGAGCCCGCTGAGGATGCGCGGCATGGCGGCGATGCTCGGGCGCATCAAGCGCAAGGTGCGCGGGGAGTGCCCCCTGGGCGCCTGACGTGGCGAAGAAGGCGAAGGACTCCCAGGGCCCCGGCACCCCCGCCACGAAGGCCCTCGAGGCCGCCGGCGTGCCGTACACGGCACGCGCCTACAGCCACGACCCTGCCGTCTCGAGCTACGGGGCCGAGGCCGCCGAGGCGCTCGGCGTCGATCCCGGGCGCGTGTTCAAGACCCTGATGGTGGACGTCGCGACGGCCGGCGGGAGCACTCTGTGTGTGGCCGTCGTCCCCGTGACGGGAAGCCTCGACCTCAAGGCCGCCGCCGCGGCGTTCGGCGCGAAGAAGGCGGCGATGGCGGATCCCGCCGCAGCGGAGCGGCGCACCGGCTACGTCCGCGGGGGCATCTCGCCCCTCGGGCAGCGCCAGCCCTCCCCCACGGCCGTGGACGCCTCCGCCCTCGACCACCCGACCGTCCTCGTCTCCGGCGGCCGGCGGGGCTTCGACATCGAGCTCGCCCCCACGGACCTCGTGCGCCTCACCGGCGCGGTGGTCACGCGCCTCCGCTCCGGGGACTGACCCGCTCCCGGGAGGGGGCGGCACGGCACCGGCTGTGCCTCCCGGACCGCGGCCCGGAGCGCCGCGCGCCCGCAGCCGTTCGCGGCGTCAGACGGCCCCGCCCGGTGCCCTGCGCGGGGCGAGCACGTCGGCGAGCCAGGAGCGCACCACGGACTCCCACCGCTCGGGGTCGACGTTCCATTCCTTGGTGTGGCGGGCGTGCCGGAAGGTCTCGAGCGTCACCATCTCGGGATTGCGCTTCGCAAGTTCGAGCGAGGGCCCGACCGGGACGAAGTCGTCGTCGACGCTGTGCAGGACCAGGGTCGGCGTGCGCAGCTCGACGGCCCGGGTGACCCAGTCCATCGCCTTGAAGTCCAGCGGCGCGGCGAGGCCCGTCAGGCGCCGTCCCCACGGGCGTCCGAGGAGCAGCTGGCCCAGCCGGCCCACCCGGGACGGGATGCGGTTGAGCCGGGCCTGGTAGGCGAGGACGTCGACCCAGTCGACCACGGGCGCGTCGAGCACGAGCGCGCGCACGTGCTCACGCAGGAGGGACGAGTCGGCGGCGAGCAGGCTGATCGCCCCGCCCATCGACCAGCCGAAGAGCACCACGTCGCGGGCCCCGGCGTCGAGGGCGTACTGGATGGCGATCTCGACGTCGCGCCATTCGGTCATGCCGAGCCCGTAGCGCCCGTCCGGGGTGGCCGGCGCCTCGCCGTCGTTGCGGTAGGAGACCAGGAGCGAGGGCATCCCGAGGGCCTGCGCGGTCGGAAGCGCGCGCAGCCCTTCCCCGCGGGTCGCCCCACGGCCGTGCACCATGATGGCCCACGTGGCTCCGGGGGCGGGAACATACCAGGCGGGCCCGGGGCCGACGTCGAGCGGCAGCACGACCTCCTCGTACGCGAGGCCGAGGTCCGCGGGAGAGCTGTAGACGTACCCGCTCCAGCGGGCCCGGACCGCCTTGGTGAGGTCCCCCGAGTACTCGACCAGGACGGGCCGCGTCACGGTCGATTCCTCGGGCGCATAGTCGACGGGCGCCCCGAGGCGCACGTGTCCGGCACCGCCGTCGAAGAAGAGACTGTACTCCCCCTCCGCCCTCGTCTCTGGGGTCGCCCTCAGGATCACCCTGCGGGAGGGGCCCTCGCCCTGGACTGCCAGGACCTCCTGGTCCTCGGCCTTGATCCGTTCCGGGGTGACGATGCGGCGGGCGAAGTACGTCGCGAGCGCCGAGCTCGAGGCCGCGGCGGCCGAGGCGAGCCCCAGGGCAGCCCCGGCTCCGGCGAGCGCCCACACGGCACGGGGCAGCGGCTCGGACTCGGACGACGGGGCGTGGGCTGCTCGGGCGGGCATGTCCCCATTGTGGCAAAGGGCTCTGGGAGAAGCTGTGAGGCGACACCGCAGGCCGGACGCGGACGCGGGGCGCCTCTCCCGCTCCCGGCGAGCGCTGCCCTAGTCTGGGTCCATGAGCGCGCCGATCCTCATCCTGACCGAAGTCGCACTGGGCCCCAGCGAGCGCAAGGCCGTCGAGGGCCTCCTGAGCGGTGAGGCCGCGAAGATCGACGTCCTCGTCCCCGCGGGCCGCAAGCGCCGCCTCGTGGTCGACTTCCTCGACCACCTGTCCATGCTCGAGTTCAGCAAGGCCGTCGAGGGGCTCTCCGAGCAGCCCGCCGACCCCGCCGCACAGCGGTCCGCCGCGCAGGCCGCGCTGGATGCCTCGCTCGCCGCGCTCGAGGGGCTCGGGGCGGAGCTCGCCGGAACCATCATCGAGGGAGACCCGGTCCAGGCCCTGGCCGAGCAGGCCGCGGCCTCCGGCGCGGAGCAGGCCGTCGTGGTGACCCTGCCGCACGCGATCGAGGACACGTTCCACACCGACTGGGCCAACCTCGCCCAGCGCAAGCTCGGCATCCCCGTGCTCCACCTGTACGCCGGGACGGGATTCATCGGGGACTCCTGAGCGTTGGAGTGGACATGGACACCACCCCCACACCTGATCCGGGCCGGGCGCCGGCCACCCTCACCGAGGGCGAGTGGCGCGCCCGCCTCACCCCCGAGGAGTACCGCGTCCTGAGGCAGGCCGGCACCGAGCGTGCCTACACGGGCGAGTACTGGGACACCCACACCCAGGGGTCCTACCGCTGCCGGGCCTGCGGCGCCGAGCTCTTCACGAGCAGGACGAAGTTCGACTCGCACTGCGGCTGGCCCTCGTTCTGGGCGCCGCTGGCCGAGGGGGCGGTCGTGTACCTGCACGACCGGACGCTGGGCATGGACCGCATCGAGGTGCGGTGCGCCTCCTGCAACTCGCACCTCGGCCATGTGTTCGAGGGCGAGGGCTACGGGACACCGACCGACCAGCGCTTCTGCATCAACTCGATCTCCTTGACCCTCGTGCCCGACGGCGACTGAGCCTTCCGGGACCGTTCGCGTCTGGGCCGGCTGCTGGCGAGGGCCAGCGGCCGGCCCTCCTCGTTCGCGACAGCAGGGACCTGAGCACAAGAGTTTCTGATGCATCGCCACTTCCAGACCTCGGCCCCGCTTTCTCTCGCTACGCTCGGATCACACCCCGGCCCCTCACAGAGAGCGAGAGTGACATGTCCGCCACCGCCGCCGCGACCGCCGTCGCGTCCACCCCGAACCTGCCCGTCCAGGACGATCCGGCGTGGCACGCCCTCAAGGCCGCGGCCGTCGAGTTCCAGGGGCTGCAGGCTCAGGACGGCTCCGTGCCGGACGCGGCGGACCATGGGCGCGCCGCTGCCCTCGTCGAGACCATCACCGCAGCCGTGGAGGCGCTGGCCCCGCGCTTCCCGCACGACGCCGAGTACCTCCGCCTGCTCGGCGCCGACTTCCGCGCCTGGGCCGCGGGAGGGTTCGGCGTGCCCGACTTCCTGGACTCGCTGAGCGCCTTCCAGCCGCAGCAGCACCGCGTCGACGGGCTGGCGCACCTCGTGGTCTTCCCCATGTACACGCAGAACGGGAGCCGCAACCGGTACGTCGAGGCCGTCCTCGTCGAGGTGGTGTGGCCCGAGTTCGTCGCCGAGCTCGAGGCCGGCGAGTACAGCAACCGGCTCTTCGTGCCGATCCGCTTCCTCGACTTCACGCCCGGCTACACAACCAACTCGGCGGTGCTCTTCCCGGAGACCGTCGCCATGCGCGAGGTCCCGACCTTCACGTGGGGCGCCATCTTCGCCGACCGCGAGGCGGCCCGCTTCCGCCGCGTGCTCGACGCCGCAGCCAAGGTCACCAACCTCGAGCTGCCCGCGGACGCCGCCGAGCTCGTCACAGACCAGAAGCTCGCCCAGGAGACGTTCGTGATGTGGGACCTCATCCACGACCGCACCCACATGCGCGGCGACCTGCCCTTCGACCCCTTCATGATCAAGCAGCGCATGCCGTTCTTCCTCTACTCCCTCGAGGAGCTCCGCTGCGACCTCACCGCCTTCCGCGAGTCGGTCAAGATCGAGCGGGATCAGAAGGCGGCGCCCGAGGCGCGGCGCCACGCGAAGCTCGTCCAGTACGCGGTGATCTTCGACCGGATCTTCCGGTTCGCGATCACCGGCTCACGCGTGCGCAACTACGACGGGCTCGGAGGCCAGCTCCTCTTCGCCTGGATGCACCAGCACCACGTCCTCCACTGGACGGACACCAAGCTCGCGATCGACTGGGACCAGGTGCCCGAGGTGGTCAGCGCCCTCGGGGACGCCATCGACGAGCTGTACTGGCGTTCCATCGACCGGCCCAAGGTGGCACACTGGCTCGCAGCGTACGAGCTCGTCGCCGGGACCGTCACGCCGCACCCGGCCTCGGTGTGGGCCAAGGGCCCTGACGCCCTGCCCCTGACCGGGACGCCGCGTGAGATCACCGACCAGGTCCTCGACGACGAGTTCCCGCTTTCCATGTTCTACGAGGCACTGGAGAAGAAGATGCGCCCAGTCATCACCTCGACGGCCGGCATCACGGGCGAGACAGCCCTGTCGGCCGGGCCGGAGGCCGCCGCGTGACGCCCGCGCCGGAATCCGGCACGAGGGGCGCGGCCGTGGTCGTCGCGGGGGCCACCTCGGCCTCCGGACGTGCCGCCGTCCGCGCCCTGCGCGCCGCAGGCGCCACCGCGATCGCCGTAGGGTCCGACGCCGGCCGCCTCGCCGAGGCCTTCGGCGCACCGCCCACGGACGCCGGCGCGGGCGGGAACGCCGTTCCCCAGCACGTGTGCGACCTCGCCGACTTCGCCGCCACCGAGCGCCTCGCGGACGAGGTGCGGGACCGGTTCGGGCGCGTGGACGGCGTGATCCACCTCGTGGGGGGCTGGCGCGGCGGGGGCCCCTTCGCCGCGCAGAGCGATGCCGACTGGGACTTCCTGGCCCGGGGGGCGATCACCACGCTGCGGAACACGTCCCGGGCGTTCTTCGACGACATCGCCGCGTCCCCGCGGGGCCGGTTCGCGATGGTCTCCACGACGACGCTCGCCCGCCCCAGCGCGGCGAACGCCAACTACCAGGCCGCCAAGGCCGCCGCCGAGGCCTGGACCCGTTCCATGGCGCAGGGCCTCGCACTGGGCCAGTCCCAGCGCAAGGAGGACCCCGCGCCCCAGACGAGCGCCGCCGTCGTGCTCGCGGTGAAGGCCCTCCTCGACGACGCGATGCGCGCCGCAGCACCGGAGCGGAAGTTCCCCGGCTACACCCACGTGGACGTCCTGGCCGCGCGCGCGGTGGCCCTCTTCTCCGAGGACGCCGCCGAGCTCAACGGCGCCCGCCTCGACCTGACCGCCTGAGCCCGGCCTGGACGGCCGGGCACCCCGAGACCTGAAATGAGTGCGCCATACTGTGACTGTGACTTCCCCTTCTTCCTCCGTGCACTCCCCTGCCGCGCCCGCGGGCTGGCCGCTCCACGACGCCGCGGTGCGGGGCTTCGCCTCCGACAACTACTCCGGCGCCCACCCGGAGGTCCTCGCGGCCCTGGCCGCCGCCAACGGCGGCCACCAGGTCTCGTACGGGCAGGACGAGTACACCACGCGGCTCCAGGCCGAGATGGAGGCGCTGTTCGGCGAGGGCGTCGAGGCGTACCCCGTGTTCAACGGCACGGGGGCGAACGTCGTCTCGCTGCAGTCGCTCGTGCCGCGCTGGGGCGCCGTGGTGTGCGCGACGACGGCCCACATCAACGTGGACGAGAACGGCGCCCCCGAACGGGTCGGCGGCCTCAAGCTCCTCGGTGTCCCGACCCCCGACGGCAAGCTCACACCCGAGCTGATCGACCGTGAGGCATGGGGCTGGGGCGACGAGCACCGCGCCCAGCCGCTGGCCGTCTCCCTCACGCAGACGACCGAGCTGGGGACGCGGTACTCGGTCGGCGAACTGCGCGCCATCACGGAGCACGCCCACGCCCGCGGAATGAAGGTCCACATGGACGGGGCACGGCTCGCGAACGCCGCCGCCGGCCTCGGCGTCCCGGTGCGGGAGTTCACCTCCGATGCCGGGATCGACATCCTCTCCTTCGGCGGAACCAAGAACGGCATGCTCTTCGGCGAGTGCGTCGTGGCCCTGGACCCCGAGGCGGCCCAAGGACTGACCTACCTGCGCAAGATGGACATGCAGCTCGCCTCGAAGATGCGCTTCGTCTCCGCCCAGTTCCTGGCCCTGCTCGAGGACGGCCTGTGGCTGCGCTCGGCCGCCCACGCGAACGCGATGGCCGCGCGTCTCCGCGCGGCGGTGGAGGGGCTCGACGGCGTCGAGCTCACCCAGGCCACCGAGTCGAACGGGGTCTTCGCGATCCTGCCCGAGGGCGTCGCAAACAGGCTGCGCGAGCGGTTCCGCTTCTACGACTGGGACGCGGCGCGCCGCGAAGTGCGCTGGATGTGCTCCTTCGACACCACGGAGGACGACGTCGACCGCTTCGCCGAGGCCCTCCGGGAGGAGCTCGCGCGCTAGCCGCCCGGCCGCCGGCCCGGATCTGTGTGGGCCAGGCCCGGCCGCGGGCAGTACGCGGACCACGAAGGCAGTGGTCCGGCATGGCAGTGGCGATATCCGACTCGACGACGTTCCCGAGCCCACCCTCAGGGACCCCCACGACGCGATCGTGCGGATCACCCGCTCGGCGATCTGCGGCACCGACCTGCACATGGTGCGCGGCGCGATGCCCGGATGCGGGAGGGCACGGTCCTCGGCCACGAGGCGGTGGGCGTCGTCACCGAGGTGGGCGACGCGGTGAGCGGCTTGAGCCCCGGCGACCGGGCACTGGTCAACTCGACGATCTCCTGCGGGGCGTGCCGGTACTGCCGCAGGTGGCACACCGCCCAGTGCGACGTCGCGAACCCGAACGGCCCCCAGATGGGGACGAGCTTCTTCGGCGGCCCCGAGATGACCGGGCCGGTGGACGGCCTGCAGGCCGAGTACGCGCGCATCCCGTGGGCGCAGAACACCCTGCATCCGCTGCCGCGTCCGCGTTCAAGCAGGGCGCAGCGCGGGTGACCGTGGTCGACGGCGAGGAGACGCGCCTCGCCGTCGGAGTCGACGCGGAGCGTCCCACGCGCGGACCCGCGGCGGCGCCGAAAGAGCAGGCGGAGGTGTGCCGGCCAGTTCGACCCGACCGTGCTCATCACCGAGCACGAGCCGCTGGGCTCGGCCATCGGCGCGCACGGGGCGTTCGACCTGCGCGAGCCGGGCTGGATCAAGGTCGAGCTGGCCGCCACCCGGGGACGAGCGGCGCGGCCGCCCCGGCGTGCCGTTCCTGCCCGGGAAAAGGGCGCCAGCGTACTCTGGGACCGTGACCGCACTAGCACACCTGCCTGCGGACTTCTTGACAGCCCTCCGCTCCATGCGGAGCGCCACGGGCGCGCTCCGCCAGGGAGACTTCCGCCTCGAGGAGATCCCGGCACCCGCGAGGCTCGCTCCCTACGCCGTTGCCCTCGAGGCCGACGTCCGCGACGGGGACGAGGAGCTCGCCACCGGCCGCTTCATACTCCTCCACGACCCGGAGCCCCCCGCCGTCTGGGACGGGACCTTCCGCGTCGTGACCTACATCAGGGCTCAGCTCGAGCCTGAGATGGGCAACGATGCCCTCCTCGGCTCGGTGGCGTGGACCTGGCTCGTCGAGGCCCTCGAGAAGCACCACGCCCGCTACACCGCCGCTGGCGGGACGGCCACGCGAGTGCTCTCGGAGAGCTACGGGACGCTCGCCGACCGGCACGACACGATCGACATCGAGCTGCGCGCCTCCTGGACCCCGGACGGCCCGGACCTCCGTGACCACCTCGAGGCCTGGTGCGACATGGTCTCCACCTTCGCCGGGATCCCACCGCTGCCGGAGGGCGTGGCGGTGCTGCCGCGGCGCCGGCGCAGGGACGATCCCCGCTGAGCCGGCGTCGCTCGAGGCGGGCCGCAGCGGGCGGCGGCGATAGACTGGCGCCATCATGACCGCACAGCCCCACGACGCCACCGGGACGGGATCGGGCAGCGGACCCGACCAGGGCCCGGAAGCGACCCAGGTCCCCCCGCCCGCCACGACGACGCCGGAGAACATCCTGGTGGAAGGCTTCGGGGTGCCGGTCCCCGCGGTCATCCAGCTCGACGAGCCCCGCGACGGCGTTCCCCTCGTGATCTCGACCCAGGAGGGCCTGCAACGGGCCGCGGCGTCCCTCGCCCGGGGCACCGGGCCCGCAGGAGTGGACGCCGAGCGCGCCTCCGGATTCCGCTACGGCCAGCGCGCCTTCCTCGTCCAGATCCGCCGTGAGGGGTCCGGGACCTGGCTCATCGACCCGGAGCCCTTCGAGGACCTCGCCGTCCTGAACGACGCCCTCGCGGGGGTCGAGTGGATCATCCATGCCTCCACGCAGGACCTCCCCTGCCTCTCGGAGCTCGGCATGTGGCCGGACCGGCTCTTCGACACCGAGCTCGCGGCCCGGCTCGCCGGCCTCCCGCGCGTGGGGCTGGCCGCCGTCGTCGAACAGCTCCTCGGCTTCAGCCTCGCCAAGGAGCACTCGGCGGCGGACTGGTCGACGCGGCCCCTCCCCGAGCCCTGGCTGCGCTACGCGGCCCTCGACGTCGAGGTCCTCGTGGAGCTGCGGGACGAGCTCGCCGACCTGCTCGAGTCCCAGGGCAAGCTGGAGTACGCGGCCGAGGAGTTCGCGGCGATCCTCGCCGCCGGCGTGGCGGAGCCCAAGGCCGATCCGTGGCGGCGCACGTCCGGGCTGCACCAGATCCGCGACCGCCGCCAGCTCGCCGCCGTGCGCGAGCTCTGGCTCGAGCGCGATGCGCTGGCGGAGAAGCGGGACATCGCTCCCGGCAAGCTCATCCCGGACTCGGCCCTCGTCGCCGTGGCCCGGGAGATGCCCGCGACTGTGCCCCAGCTGCTCGCCACCAAGGGCTTCCACGGCCGCGCCGCCCAGCGCGAGGCGCCGCGCTGGCTCCGCGCCGTCGCCGCCGCCCGCCGCCTCGAGGCGGGCGAGCTGCCGCCCCTGCACCTGCCGAGCTCCGGCCCGCCCCCGCCGCGTGTGTGGGACGACCGCGACCCCGAGGCGGCCGCGCGGCTCAAGACGGCCCGGCCGCGGATCGCCGCCCGCGCCGAGGAACTCGGCATGCCCACCGAGAACCTCCTCACGCCGGACCACCTGCGCCGCGTCGCGTGGCGCCCGCCGGAGCCCCTCTCGCCGGACACGCTCGCCGACGCCCTGCGGGGCCTGGGTGCCCGGCCGTGGCAGCTCGCCGAGACCGTGCCGCTCCTGCTGGAGGCGTTCACGCACCCCCGTCCGCCCAAGGCGGCCGCCGGGGCCAGGACAGCAGCCTCCGGGCGCGACTGAGGGCCGGCTCCCGGGCCGACGGGGGTGCCGCCTTTGCAGACCAAGTTACTGCTCAGTAACATGACTGTGAGGGCGGTCACCGCCCGCCAGAGACCCAAGGAGCTGCCCATGTCCAGCAGGCACATCCGGGACGTCGTCTTCGTTGACGGCGTCCGCACCCCGTTCGGCAAGGCCGGAGAGAAGGGGATCTACCACGGCACGCGCGCCGACGACCTCGTCGTGAAGACCATCCGCGAGCTGCTGCGCCGCAACCCGTCCCTCCCGGCCGAGCGCGTGGACGAGGTCTCCATCGCCGCGACCACCCAGACCGGCGACCAGGGCCTCACCATCGGGCGCACGGCCGCGCTCCTCGCGGGCCTGCCCCGCTCGGTGCCGGGCTTCGCGGTGGACCGCATGTGCGCCGGCGCCATGACCGCCGTGACCGCCACGGCGAGCGGGATCGGCGTCGGCGCGTACGACGTCGTCATCGCCGGCGGCGTCGAGCACATGGGCAACCACCCCATGGGGCAGGGCGCCGACCCCAACCCGCGCTTCATGTCGGAGCGCCTCGTCGACCCGGCGGCCCTGAACATGGGCAACACCGCGGAGAACCTGCACGACCGCTTCCCCGCCATCACCAAGGAGCGCGCCGACGCGTACGCGGCGGCCTCCCAGGCCAAGCTCGCCGCCGCCTACGCCGACGGCAGGATCCAGCCCGACCTCGTGCCCGTCGCCACCCACCGCCCCGGCGAAGGGTTCGGCCTCGCCACCGCCGACGAGCCCCCTCGCCCCGGGACGACCGTCGAGGACCTCGCGGCGCTGCGCACCCCGTTCCGGCCGCACGGGCGGGTCACCGCCGGCAACGCCGCAGGGCTCAACGACGGCGCCACCGCCTGCCTCCTGACCTCCGCCGAGACCGCCGAGGAGCTGGGCCTCGCCCCGAAGATGCGCCTGGTCTCCTATGCATTCGCCGGCGTCGAGCCGGAGGTCATGGGCATCGGGCCGGTGCCGTCCACCGAGAAGGCCCTCGCCAAGGCCGGCCTCACCATCGCGGACATCGGCCTGTTCGAGGTCAACGAGGCGTTCGCCGTCCAGGTCCTCAGCTTCCTCGACCACTTCGGCATCGCCGACGACGATCCCCGCGTCAACCGCTACGGGGGCGCGATCGCCGTCGGGCACCCCCTCGCCTCCTCGGGCGTGCGCCTCATGACCCAGCTCGCGCGCCAGTTCGACGAGGACCCCGGCGTCCGCTACGGCATCACCACCATGTGCATCGGCCTCGGCATGGGGGGCACCGTCATCTGGGAGAACCCCCACCACGCCGACTACGGAAAGGGCGAGTGAACACCGCCATGACTGCCCAGTCCACCTTCGACGCGTTCTCAACGCTCGCCGCCCAGGTGCCCGACGAGATCGTCACCCACTCGCTCGTCAACGAGGTCGAGGTCCCCGCGGGCGGCAGGTCCTTCCGCATCGCCCTCATCACCCTCGACAACGGCCTGGACCACACGAAGCCGACTACCCTCGGCCCCCGGACGCTCATCGAGCTCGGTCGCACGCTCGAGGGCCTCCGCGACCGGGCCGCCGCCGGGGAGATCCACGCCGCCGCCGTCACGGGCAAGCCATACTTCCTCGTGGCCGGCGCGGACCTGACGACCGTCAAGACCCTGCGCGATCCGGCCGCGGGCGAGCAGATGGCCCGCCTCGGCCACGCTGCCTACGACCTGCTGGCCGACCTCGGCGTCCCCACGTTCGCCTTCATCAACGGCGTGGCGCTCGGCGGCGGCCTCGAGATCGCCCTCGCCTGCACCTACCGCACCGTCTCATCCGGTGCGCAGGGCATCGGCCTGCCCGAGGCCTTCATCGGCCTCGTCCCCGGATGGGGCGGCGTCTGGCGCCTCCCCCGGCTCACAGGGCCCGAGGCCGCCCTGAAGGTCATGATCGAGAACCCCCTGAACAACAACCGCACGATCGGCGGCCAGGAGGCGTTCCGGCTCGGTGTCGCGGACGCGCTCTTCGAACCGGCGGACTTCCTCGAGCGCTCGCTCGCCTGGGCCGCGTCCGTCCTCTCCGGCGGGACCGCCGTCGAGCGGCCGAACGCGGTCGAGCCCCGCACCAACCCTGCCGTCGCGGAGCGCTGGGCCGCCGCCGCAGCCGCCAGCAGGGAGTTCGTCTCCGCCAGGACCTCCGACGCCGCGCCTGCCCCCGGCAAGGTCCTCGACGTGTTCGAGGCCGGCGCCACGGCGACGCAGAAGGAGTCGGCGGAGCTCGAGGTCGCCGCCCTCACGGGGCTGATGCAGACCCCGCAGTTCCGCGACACGGTGTACGCGTTCCTCGACCTCGTCCAGAAGCGCGCCAAGCGGCCCGCCGGTGCACCGGACGCCAAGCTCGCCCGCCCCGTCACGAAGGTGGGCGTGGTCGGCGCCGGACTCATGGCGGCCCAGCTCGCGCTCGTCTTCGCCCGCCAGCTCAAGGTCCCGGTGGTCATGACCGACGTGGACCAGGCCCGGGTGGACAAGGGCGTCGGCCACGTGCACGGCGAGGTGGACCGGCTCCTGGCCAAGGGCCGGATCTCCCGCGACGCCGCGAACCGCACCAAGGCCCTCGTGACCGGCTCCATCTCGAAGGCCGAGTTCGCGGACGCGGATTTCGTCATCGAGGCCGTGTTCGAGGAGCTCTCCGTCAAGAAGCAGGTCCTCGCCGAGGTGGAGGCCGTGGTGAAGCCCGAGTGCATCCTCGCGACCAACACCTCCTCGCTGTCCGTGACCGCCATGGCGGAGGACCTCGCCCACCCCGAACGCGTGGTCGGGTTCCACTTCTTCAACCCCGTGGCCGTCATGCCGCTCATCGAGATCGTCCGCGCCCCCGCAACGGACGATGCCGTGCTCGCCACCGCCTTCGTCCTCGCCAGGGGCCTGAAGAAGACAGCGGTGCTGGTCAAGGACGCCGCGGCCTTCGTGGTGAACCGCGTGCTCCTGCGGCTCATGGGCGAGGTCACGGCGGCGTTCGACGAGGGCACCCCTGCCGAGGTCGCCGACCACGCCTTGGCCCCCATGGGCCTGCCGATGACGCCGTTCGTGCTCGCCGAGATGGTGGGCCTGCCGGTCGCCCAGCACGTCGCCGAGTCCCTCCACGCCGCCTTCGGCGACAGGTTCCACGTCTCGGCGAACCAGCAGGCGCTCATCGACGCCGGGGTCAAGGGCCTGTGGACGACCGGGCCGGACGGCCGGCGCGAGCTCCGGGCCGAGGCCCTCGAGGTGCTCTCCTTCGGGCAGTCCCCGTCCACGTCCGAGCAGGTCCTCGCACGCTGCCAGGACGCCCTCGCCGAGGAGATCGGGCTCATGCTCGCCGAGGGGGTCGTCGCCGGGCCCGAAGACGTGGACCTGTGCATGATCCTCGGTGCGGGCTGGCCGATGCACCTCGGCGGCATCACCCCCTACCTGGACCGGGTCGGTGCCTCCGAGCGGGTCAACGGGACACCGTTCCACCGGGAGTCCTGAGCGCCAGAGACCCCTCAACGCTGCGCCAGAGACCCCTCAACCGCTCCCACGGTTGCGGGGTCTCTGGCCGTCCGTTGCGGGGTCTCTGGCCGTCCGGTGCGGGGGGGTCAGGCGGGTGCGAAGCCCTCGGCCAGGAAGGCGCCCAGGCGCCCGTCGGTGCCGACGAGTGCGTCCTCGCCCGAGGCGGCCGCGAAGCACAGGGCGCCCGCCCAGGCGCTGCGGACCACGGCGCCGCCGTGGGTCCAGTACGACGCGACGCGCTGGCCGCCGGCCGTCACGTCGAAGCGCTCTGCCGCCACGGAGCGCCCCTCGGGGAGGTCCACGGGCTCGGCCGGCGACCGGCGGATCTCGGCGGGCGCAGGCAGCCCGTCCGGTGCTGCCTCCTCCACCCGCCGGTACGCGGCGCCCTCGCGGGCGGACGCGGCCAGCTGCGCGACGAGCAGGTACTCCCCGCTCGCCGGGAGGGTGTCGGGGCCGAGGTCGGTCTCCTCGCGGCGCGCGCCCTCCTCGAGGCCGCCCGGCTCCTGCCGGTACCGGAAGGCGTGCCAGGTCTCCCCGGACGGGGCGAGCCGCAGGAGGGACTCGGACGCGAAGAGGGTCCCCGCGCCGTCCTCGAACGCGACGCGGGTGGTGAGCAGCTCGCCGTCGAAGGTCCGGCACACGGCGCCCCGGTGCACGCCGGCCACCCAGAAGCCCTCCCAGCGCTCCCACGCTGCGCCCACGCGTCCTCCTCCTGCTTCCGGGCCGCCGCTGCCGCGCGGCCCGAGATCGACCCTACCGGAACCCGGTCGCACCTCAGGCGGGCACGAAGCGCCCCTCCTCGAGCGCGAGCACGCGGTGAGCGCGGCGCCTCGCCCAGGCGAGGGCATGGGTCGAGAGCACGACGCCGGCCCCCGCCTCCGCGGCCCGCGCCACGACCGCTTCGAGGCGGGCGAGAGCGGGCCCGTCCAGCCCCACCGTAGGCTCGTCGAGCAGGAGCACGCGCGGCCGGCGCGCGAGGACCGTCGCGAGCGCGAGCAGGCGCTGGGCGGAAGCGGGCAGGTCGTACGGGTGCGCCCCGGCGTCGGCGGCGAGGCCCACCGCCTCGAGCGCAGCGAGCGCGCGGGAGCGGGCAGCCTCCGCGTCCAGGCGGCGGCGCCCGGGCACCCGCAGGCGCAGCCCGAAGGACACCTCGCGCAGGGCCGTGCGCTCGAAGAGCTGGTCGCGGGGTTCCTGGAACAGGGTCCCCACCTGGTCCGCGACACGGCCGGCGGGGCTCCCCGCGATGTCGGCACCGGCGACGCGGACGCGCCCGGCCCGCGGACGCAGCAGTCCGGCGAGATGCCGCAGCGCGGTGGACTTTCCCGCGCCGTTGGGCCCGGTGAGGGCGACGATCTCGCCGGGGGCCACGGACAGGTCGGCACCGTCGAGGACGCGCCGCCCCGCGCCCGGGTAGGCGAAGGCGACCTGCTCGAGGGCCGCGAGCGGCCCCGCCGCTTCCGGGCGCTGGACCGGGCCGGAGCCCGCGGCGCGGGCCACATATCCCGGCTCGGCGGCCTCCTCCTCCCCCGGGTCGCGGGCGAGCACGCCCGAGGCGGCGAAGGAAGCGGACGCGAGGACTTCCGCCGGGGTCCCTTCGGCGGCGGTGGCCCCGGCGCGGAGGAGGACCCAATGGTCGGCGCGCCGGGCGATCGCGTCGGCGCAGGCCCCCGCGAGCACCACGGCGGCGCCCCTGGCCCGCTCGGCCGCGATGAGGCGCCAGAGGGCCGCGCTGCCCGCCGCGTCGAGGGAGGCCAAGGGGTCATCGAGGATGAGGACCGCGGGCTCGGCGATGATCGCGCAGGCGAGGGCGAGGCGGCGCTGCTCGCCCCCGGAGAGCCCGGCCGGATCCCTGCCGAGCAGGTGTCCGAGGCCCACCGCCTCGGCCGCGCGCGCGGTGCGCTCGCGCAGGGGCCCGCGCGGCACGGCCCGCTGCTCGAGGGCGAACGCGATCTCCTCGCCGACCGTCGCGGACGCGCCCGTCAGCAGGTCCGCGGGCCGCTGCGGGACGTAGGCGACGTGCTGCCCCCACGCTCCCAGGCGCAGCCGCGGATCGTCGGCGCGACCGCGGAACACCAGCCGTGCGGGACGTCCGCCCCCGCCCTCGGAGCCCGGAGGGGCCTCGGAGCCCGCGGCCCGCTGCCACGCCGCACCCGTGCCGAGCTCGAGGTAGCCGGCGAGGGAGTTCTGGCCGCCGGCGACGGCCCAGCCGGCGAGGACCCGGGCGAGCGTCGACGTCCCGCTGCCGGAGGCGCCCAGCACGGCCGTGAGGGTTCCCGGCCCGAGCGCGAGCCGGACGTCCCGCAGGACGGGCGGCCCGTCGTCGTACGCGAAGCGCTCCACGTGCGCCGAGAGCACGGGCGCGGCGGCCGCGCTCATCCCCCGCCGCCCGTCGCGGCGGCCGCACGGGCCACCCCGGGGACGAGGGCCGCGACCACGAGGGCGGCCGAGACGGCGACGAGGGCCCACCGCAGGGCGCGCTGGGCCGCCGAGTCGGGCTCGTCCACGTACGCGGTGCGGGGGCCGGGAAGCGCCTGGCCCCGCGCGTCGAGGGCCAGCGCGCGCTCCCCCGCCTCCTCCACGAGGGCGAGCACGAGCGGGACGGCCTGCAGCCGGGCTGCGAGGACACGGCCGCCGGGCCCGGGCCGGACCACAAGGCCGCGGGCTTCCTGCGCCTGGCGGATCCGGCGCATCCGGTCGGAGACGGTGGCCGCGAGGCCGAGGGCCGAGGCGAGCACGTAGCCGAGCTGCGCCGGGACCCGGCGCCGGACGAGGGCCGCCCGGAGCACCGCCACGTCGGCCCAGACCGAGAAGGCGAGCATCGTGCCGACGAGGGCCGCGGTCCGCAGCACGAACCCGGCGGCGTAGGCGAGCCCCTCGACCGTGACCCGGGCCGGGCCCCAAGCGGCGAGCACCGTGGCACCCTCGGGGAAGAAGAGCCCGTGGATCAGGAACGCCCAGAGCGCGAACGGCGCGACCACGACGGCCGCCGCGGCGGCGACGCGCCGCAGGGTGCCCGCACGGGCGGACAGGGCGGCCGCCACGACGAGCGCTCCGGCCCACACCGCCCAGTGGGTGGCCGCGAGGCACGCGAGCGCCCCCGTCCCGGCCAGGGCGAGCCCCGTGAGCGGATTGAGGCGGCGCCCGTCGGCGGGCGCCGCGGGATGCTCAGGCAGCGCGGGCCGCCTCGGCGGGGCCGCGCCGGGCGAGCACGCGGTGCGCCCGGACGAACTCGAATCGGGCCGTCGCGCGCCGCGGGAGCGCGTAGGCCAAGGCCGCCGCGACGACGAACGTGACGAGCTTGTCTGTCAGGTCGGAGGCGATCGAGCCCTTCACGACCGAGTCGACGAGGCTGTCCCCGGCGGCCCGGAAGACCGCGATCACGGCCCCGGTCGCGCCGGTGGAGGTCCCGCCGAACACCGCGACGGCCACCGTCGAGCCGATGACCGCCGCGACGGCGCCGGTGACGAGTCCGGCGACGGGGACCCACCAGAACCGCCGGACGGCCCCGATCCGCGCGGCGAGGCCGGCGAGGGCGCCGATGACCGCGGCCCCGGCGGCGAACGGGATGAGAGTCGGGTTGAAGAAGGACCACACGATGGTGCTCAGCAGCCCCGTGGCCGCCCCGGCCGCCGACCCGGCGAGGAAGCCGACGAGCACCGTGCCGATCGAGTCGAGGTAGATCGGCACGAGCGTGGTCCCGACGAACTGGCCGAGCACGATGTTCAGCACGAGGGCCACCGGGATGAGCGCGAGGGTCGTGGTGGGCAGGGTGGGCAGGATGCCCGCGAAGAGGAGGACGGCCGCGATGCCGTAGCCCGTGAGCGCCACGAGGGCTGCGGAGGCCGAGGGCGTGTCCACGGGCTCCGCGGGAGAGGTGGCCACGAGGTAGATGAACGTCGCGAGGATGGCGGCGGCCCCGAGGACGATGAGGACCGTCCTGAGCGGGGAGCGGCGCGGGGCGTCTTCTGTCAGGGGGTGCGACATGGCCAGGGCACGTCCTTCACGGATGCAGCGGTTGCGGAAAGTGGATTGCCTCCCGCCTATGTCACCTCGGCGGTCGCCGCCGGCCGGGCCGGGGCACAGAAATTCTAGCCCACCCGGCGCGCGAGGGCGCCGAGCGAGGCGATGAGCTCCGCGAACGCCTCCTCGGGGTGGTTGGCGCTCACGATGCGCGCCGAGGGGGGCTCCTCCCACAGGCCCCGGTAGTCGGCGACTGTGGTGCCCAGCAGGCGCGGCGCCCGAGTCTCCACGTGCACGGCGGCCGCCCGCGCGGCGTAGCGGGCCGTCCCGGCGGCCACGCTGGCGGCGAAGTAGTCGTGGATGTGCGCCACGTAGCCCTGGTCGTAGAGCCGGTGGAACTCGAAGTAGAAGCGCAGCATGTCGCTCACGTGCCGCACGAGCCGGTTCGAGGCGGTGGAGCGCTGCCCCTGGGGCTGGTCGGGGAGCACGAGCTCGGGCTCGCGGCAGCCGGCGGCCTCGGCCAGTGCGGCCAGGTGGCCGGGGTGCATCTCGATCCGTTCGGTGGTCTCGAGCGCGCACACGGTGGGCAGCCGGTCCGCGGGCTGGCCGGAGAACGCCGCGAACACCTCGGCGGCGGCGTGCGGGTCCACGTGCGTGTTCCACTCCGCCGTGGGCGTCGTGTTGCCCTGGTAGTAGTAGGCGCCGCCCATGATCACCACGTCCGCGAGCAGCTCGGGAAGGCGGGGCTCGGCCCGCAGGGCGAGGGCGAAGTTGGTCAGCGGGGCCGTGATGAGCGCCGTGAGCTCGCCCGGGCGCGAGCGGGCGGCCTCGACCCAGAGGTCGACCGCATCCCCGGCCTCAGGGGCCCGGCGCGCCGCGGGCAGCTCGGCATAGCCGATCCCCTGCGGGCCGTGCGTCTCCGGGGTCGTGACGAGCGGGACCTCGAGGGGCGTCCGCGCCCCGATCGCCACCGGCACGTCCGGCCGCCCGCACAGCTCGAGGAGGGCGAGGTTGTTCGCCGCGACCTGGTCGGCGTCGACGTTGCCCGGGGTGCTCGTGACGGCGACGAGCTCCACCTGCGGCTGGCTGCACAGGTAGAGCAGGGCGAGCGCGTCGTCGATCCCGGTGTCGCAGTCCATGAGGACCGCCCGGGGCGGACGGCCCGGCTCGTGGGCCACCGGGCGGGAGTTCTCGTGCACAGGCTGCGGTGCCCCTAGAACAGCGCGACGCGCGGCGTCTTGGGGAAGATCTCGTCGAGCTCGGCGAGGTCCTCGGCGCTCGGCTCCCACGAGGCCGCCTCGGCGTTCTGGCGGATCTGCTCGGGCCTGGTGGCGCCCGCGATGACGCTCGCGACCGAGGGCTGCGCGGCAAGCCACGAGAACGCGACCTCCAGCTCCGTCAGCCCGCGCTCCTCGGCGAACGCTGAGAACTTCTCGAGCTGGTCCCAGTCGGCGTCGTGGACGAGGTTGGTGCGGGTGTGGGACAGCCGCGAGCCCTCGGGGGCGCTCCCGCGGGAGTACTTGCCGGTGAGGAGGCCGTTCGCGAGCGGGAAGTAGGGCAGCACGCCGAGGCCGTACGCCTCGGCGGCCTCCGTGACCTCCAGCTCCGCGCGCCGGTCGAGGAGGTTGTAGTGGTTCTGGCTCGAGATGAACGGGGTGAATCCGCCCATGCGCGCCGTGAACTCCGCCTCGGCGATCTGCCAGCCGGTGCGGTTCGAATGCCCGATGTAGCGCACCTTGCCCTCGCGCACGAGGTCGTCGAGCGCCGAGAGGGTCTCCTCGATCGGGGTCTCGGCGTCCGGGGTGTGGTACTGGTACAGGTCGATCCAGTCGGTCCCCAGGCGGCGGAGGGAGGCCTCGACCGCGGTGCGGATATAGCGCCGCGAGCCGCGCGCGCCGAAGTCCCTGCCGTTCGCCCCGTGCATGTCCATGCCGAACTTCGTGGCGACGACGACGTCGTCGCGGCGGCCCTTGAGCGCCTTCCCGAGCATCTCCTCGCTCAGGCCGGGCCTGCGGCCGTAGACGTCGGCGACGTCGAAGAGGGTGATGCCGGCATCGATCGCGGCGTGGACGACGGCGTCAGTGCCCTCCTGCGTCTCGGTCGGGGTGTTGGCGCGGCCAAGGTTGTTGCACCCGAGGCCGACGGTCGAGACGGTCAGGCCGGAGTGGCCGAGGCGGCGGTAGTCAGTCATGGGGCCAGACTACCCGTGCCGCGCGGGTCGCCGGGTCCGGGGAGGGCGCCCGGGGCGGGCTCAGAGGGAGGGCGGGCTCAGAGGGAGAAGCCGCGCACGCCAGCGGGAGCGTGCTTGAGCTTGAAGGCATCCGGATCGCTCAGGGGGGCGACGGCGACCGAGAGCTTCGTGTAGTCGCTCGTGGCCTCGCGCAGGCACGTCTTCACCGCCGCCACCGCCTTCGCCGGGTCGACGCACGTCGCGAAGACGTTGAGCCGGCCGTTGCCGATGGCGCTGCCCTCGACCGTCCCGAGCCCGCGCCAGGCGAGGTGGGCCGAGAGGGCCTGCACGGCCTGCCGCTCGAGGGCCCGGTCCCGGTCGGTGCCCTCGGCCGTCTTGAGCGCGAACTGCGCCACGACGCGCCACAGGTCATCGTCGCCGATCGGGCCGTAGCCGTCCTGCCCGCACTGGGCAGCGAAGGCGGCCATGAGCCCCTCGGCGGCGGCAGCGTCGACGTCGTGCGTGGCCTCCGTCGCGGACTGGTGGCCCACCACCCCGTGGTTCACCACGAACTGGCCGCCGTCCTCGTCGTGCCACGCCTCCCGGAACTCGAGCGTGCCGTCGTCCCGGCGCCGGTAGACGCGCGCGTAGCTCATGGGTTCTCCTTCCGTCCCAACGCCATCCAGGCGTCGGCGATGCCGTCAAAGGGGCCGGTGCCCTCGAGCACGGCCCGGTGCAGCCGCGCGCATTCGGACCGGACGGCAGCGGCCAGCCCGTCCGGGTAGGCCATCGTGGCCGCGTGGTCCGCGAACTCGTCCTCGTCGTCGACGAAGACTCCGTGGTGGGCGGTGCGGATCACGTCCAGGTCCATGTCGACCATGTGGAACTCGACGACGCCGGGGTGTCCCTCCCCCGCCGGGGCGCCGATGCGGTGCCAGGCGAGGTCCCACGCGAGGTCCACGTACACGCGGAAGCCGCCGGGGTTGGTGTCGTCGTAGAAGGTCGCGGCATAGCCTCCCGCACGCGGGATGAGCAGGACCGCGTCCGAGCGGGTGTGGAGCGCGGCGCCGGGGCGGGAGATGAACTCGCCGCGCCCCTGGTACACCCACCAGCCGTGCTCGTCCTCGCCCAGCCCGACGCCGGGGACGACCCAGTGGGCGGTGCCGTCCCATTTGCGGTTCCGTGCGACGACGAGCTCTCCGGGCCGCGGCGCGTCGTCCGGCGCGGTCGGCTGGATCGGCCACGCTCCGCGGGCCGCTCCGGGCGCGGGCCCGCTCACAGCTTGGGGAGCGTGCCCGTGGTGGGGGCAGCCTGGCCGGGCAGCGGCCGCGCGAACGGGACCTTGGTCCCGAGGACCTGGGCCACGATGTCGTGCGCGACCTGCTGGGCCGTCAGGCCGACCCGCGCGAGCACCTGCGACCGCGACCCGTGGTCGAGGAACTCCACCGGGAGGCCGACCTCGTTCAGCGCCGTGTCCACGCCGACGGCGCGCATCTCCTGGCGGATCCTCGAGCCGACGCCGCCCGCGCGGACCCCGTCCTCGAGGCACACGACGATGCGGTGGCGGGCCGCGAGGCGGATGATGCTCCGCGGCACGGGCAGCACCCAGCGGGGGTCCACGACGGTGGAGCTGATCCCCTGGTGGTCCAGCCGCTGGGCGACCTCGAGCGCGAGGTCGCTCATGGCGCCGACGGCCACGAGCAGGACGTCGGGCCCGGCCTCGCCGTCGGCCTCGGCGTCGTGGCCCGTGCGGCCGAGGACGTCGACGCCGTCGTCGAGGCGCTCGAGCGCCTCCGTCTCGGCCCCGACGGTCCCCTTGGAGAAGCGCACGACCGTCGGGGCGTCGTCCACCGCGATCGCCTCGCGGAGCTCCTCGCGCAGGCGCGTCGCGTCCCGCGGCGCGGCCAGGTGCAGCCCGGGGACGCTCTGGACGAGCGCCATGTCCCACTGGCCGTGGTGGCTCGCGCCGTCGGGGCCCGTGACCCCGGCGCGGTCCAGCACGAGGGTGACGCCCGCCTTGTGCAGCGCCACGTCCATGAGGAGCTGGTCGTAGGCCCGGTTGAGGAAGGTCGCGTACAGCGCCACGACGGGGTGGAGTCCGCCGAACGCAAGGCCCGCGGCGCTCGTGACGGCGTGCTGCTCGGCGATGCCGACGTCGATCACCCGGTCCGGATGCCGCTGGGCGAACGTGGCCAGGCCGACCGGGATGAGCATGGCGCCGGTGATGCCGACGACGTCCTCGCGCTCGTCGGCGATCGCCGCGATCTCCTCGGCGAAGACCGACGTCCACGAGGGCCCGGAGCCGGGTCCTGTGGGCTGCCCCGTCTCGGGGTCGATCACGCCGACGGCATGGAACTGGTCGGCCTCGTGGTTGCGGGCCGGGGCGTAGCCGTGGCCCTTCTCGGTGATCGCGTGGACGATCACGGGGCCGGCGAAGTTCCTGGCCGTCGCGAGCGCCTCCTCGAGCGCGCGCTGGTCATGGCCGTCCACCGGGCCGACGTACTTGAGCCCGAGGTCCTCGAACATGCCCTGGGGGGCCCACCAGTCCTTGATGCCCTTCTTGGTGGCGTGCAGGCCCTTGTACACGAACTGGCCGACGGGGCCGCCGTTCTGCAGCCGCTTCTTGGCGACCTCGAGCATGCCCTCGTAGGCTGGCGCGGTGCGGACCTTGTCGATCGCCGTGCGCAGGGATGCGAGGTAGTCCGCAAGGCCGCCGACCGTCGGCGCGTACGAGCGGCCGTTGTCGTTGACCACGATCACGACGCGGCGGTCCTTGTCGGAGGCGATGTTGTTCAGCGCCTCCCAGGCCATGCCGCCGGTGAGGGCGCCGTCGCCGACCACGACCACGGTGTAGCGGTCGCCCTGGCCCGTGAGCCTGCGCGCGCGGGAGATGCCGTCCGCCCAGGACAGGGAGGAGGAGGCGTGCGAGGACTCGACGATGTCGTGCTCGCTCTCGGCGCGGGAGGGGTAGCCGGACAGGCCGCCCTCCTGACGGAGGGTGGAGAAGTCCTTGCGGCCGGTCAGGAGCTTGTGGACGTAGGACTGGTGCCCGGTGTCGAAGATGACGCTGTCGTACGGGGACCGGAAGGTGCGGTGGATCGCGAGCGTGAGCTCGACCACGCCGAGGTTCGGCCCGAGGTGGCCGCCGGTCTGGGCGACATTGCGGATCAGGAACTGCCGGATCTCCCCCGCGAGGTCCTCGAGCTCGGCGGGGCCGAGGCGGGCGAGGTCCTTCGGCCCCTCGATGGAATCCAAGATGCCCAAGGGCGACTCCTTGCTCGAAACGTGCACGAACCACTGTAACGCCTCCGGGCACGGGAGTGTTTCCCTCCCTACCCGCGCGTAAGGCCGGACATGGTGCAGGACCGGACACGGCGGAGGGCCCCACCGGATGGTGGGGCCCTCCTTGCTGCCGGCCCGCGCCGGTGCTGTCGCCGTGGGGCGTCAGCGCGCCGAGATCTGGCGCAGCACGTACTGCAGGATGCCGCCGTTGCGGTAGTAGTCCGCCTCGCCGGGGGTGTCGATGCGCACGACGGCGTCGAACGAGATCTCGCTCCCGTCCTCCGCCGTCGCGGTCACCTTCACGGTGGACGGGGTGGTGCCGTCGTTGAGGGCCGTGATGCCCTGGATCGAGAACACCTCGTTGCCGGTCAGGCCGACGGTCGCGGCGGACTCGCCCTCGGGGAACTGCAGCGGCAGGACGCCCATACCGATGAGGTTCGAGCGGTGGATGCGCTCGTAGCTCTCGGCGATGACGGCCTTGACGCCCAGCAGGGCGGTGCCCTTCGCGGCCCAGTCGCGCGATGACCCCGAGCCGTACTCCTTGCCCGCGATGACCACGAGCGGCGTGCCGGCCTTCTGGTAGTTCACGGCGGCGTCGTAGACGTAGGCCTGCGGGGCGCCCTCCTGCGTGAAGTCCTTCGTGAAGCCGCCCTCGACGCCGTCGAGGAGCTGGTTCTTGATGCGGATGTTCGCGAAGGTCCCGCGGATCATGACCTCGTGGTTTCCGCGGCGCGAGCCGTAGGAGTTGAAGTCCTTGCGCTCCACGCCGTGGGCCAGGAGGTACTGGCCCGCCGGGGTGTCCGACTTGAAGGAGCCGGCCGGGGAGATGTGGTCGGTGGTGACCGAGTCGCCGAGCTTGAGCAGCACCCGGGCGCCGTCGATGTCCCCGACGGGCTCCGGCTGCGCCTTCATGCCCTGGAAGTACGGGGGCTTGCGGACGTAGGTGGAGTCCTCCGCCCACTCGAAGGTGTCGCCGGTGGGCGTGGGCAGGGACTGCCAGCGCTCGTCGCCGTCGAAGATCGTCGCGTAGGACTTGGTGAACATGTCCTGGTCGATCGAGGCGTCCATGACTTCCTGGACCTCGTTCGGGTTGGGCCAGATGTCCTTGAGGAAGACGTCGTTGCCGTCACCGTCCTTCCCGAGGGGGTCGGACTCGAAGTCGAAGTCCATGCTCCCGGCCAGGGCGTAGGCGATGACGAGCGGCGGCGAGGCCAGGTAGTTCATCTTCACGTCCGGGTTGATCCGGCCCTCGAAGTTGCGGTTGCCCGAGAGCACCGCGGTCACGGCAAGGTCGTTGGACTGGATCGCCTCGGAGATCTCAGTCTCGAGCGGACCCGAGTTGCCGATGCAGGTGGTGCAGCCGTAGCCGACCGTGTAGAAGCCGAGCTTCTCCAGGTACGGCACGAGCCCCGACTTCTCGTAGTAGTCCGTGACCACCTTCGAGCCCGGCGCCACCGAGGTCTTCACCCATGGCTTGGAGACCAGGCCCTTCTCGACCGCATTGCGGGCGAGGACGGCGGCGGCCAGCATGACCGAAGGGTTGGAGGTGTTGGTGCACGAGGTGATCGAGGCGATCGTGACAGCACCGTGGTCGAGGTCGAACCGACGTCCGTCCTCCATCGACACGGAGACCGGGTTGGACGTCCGGCCGGCAGCACCGTGCGCCGCGGAGTACACCGGGGGCACGCGGTCCGAGTCCGTCACGTGGGAGGCACCCGTCGTGAAGGACGGCGCGTCCGACGCCGGGAAGGTCTCCTCGAGCGACTCGTCGAGGGAACCCGCGTCTGCCTCGTGGGCGACGTAGTTCAGCAGGTCGTTGCGGAACTCGTCCTTCGCCTCGGTGAGGACGATGCGGTCCTGGGGACGCTTCGGGCCTGCGATCGAGGGGACCACGGTCGAGAGGTCGAGCTCGAGGTATTCCGAGAAGCGCGGCTCGTGCGAGGGATTGTGCCAGAGGCCCTGCTCCTTCGCGTACGCCTCCACGAGGGCCACGTTCTCCTCGGGGCGGCCGGTGAGGCGCAGGTAGTCCAGGGTGACGCTGTCGATCGGGAAGATCGCCGCCGTGGAGCCGAACTCCGGGCTCATGTTGCCGATGGTCGCGCGGTTGGCGAGCGGCACGGCCGCGACGCCCTCGCCGTAGAACTCGACGAACTTGCCCACCACGCCGTGCTTGCGCAGCATCTCGGTGATCGTGAGCACGACGTCGGTCGCGGTCGCCCCGGCGGGGATCTCGCCGGAGAGCTTGAAGCCGACCACGCGCGGGATGAGCATGGAGACCGGCTGGCCGAGCATCGCGGCCTCGGCCTCGATGCCGCCGACGCCCCAGCCGAGCACGCCGAGGCCGTTGACCATCGTGGTGTGGGAGTCGGTGCCGACGAGGGTGTCGGGGTAGGCGCGCAGCTTGCCGTCGACCTCGCGGGTCATGACGGTGCGGGCCAGGTACTCGATGTTGACCTGGTGCACGATGCCCATGCCCGGGGGGACGACCTTGAAGTCCTCGAACGCGGTCTGGCCCCAGCGCAGGAACTGGTACCGCTCGCCGTTGCGCTGGTACTCGATCTCCATGTTGCGCTCGATCGCGCCGGCGTTGCCGAACACGTCGATCTGGACCGAGTGGTCGATCACGAGCTCGGCCGGGGCCAGCGGGTTGACCCGCGTCGGGTCGCCGCCGAGCTCCTTCACGGCCTCGCGCATCGTGGCGAGGTCGACGACGCAGGGCACGCCCGTGAAGTCCTGCATGATGACGCGGGCGGGGGTGAACTGGATCTCGGTGCTCGGCTGGGCGTTCTCGTCCCAGCCGGCCAGGGCGCGGATGTGGTCCGCCGTGATGTTCGCACCGTCTTCGGTGCGGAGAAGGTTCTCCAGGAGGACCTTGAGGCTGAACGGGAGGCTTTCGGCGCCTTCCACAGAATTCAGCCGGAAAATTTCATACTCGGTTCCGCCGACGTTCAGGACGCCTTTGGCTCCGAAGCTGTCCACAGTGCTCAATGCAGGACTCCTCTCGCAACACTGCCATCTTTGTCCCGGCCTCGCGGGCGGTGCTAGTTAGGCATGCCTAACCGCAGGGCCCTCCGCACACCGGGGCCATCGCCGCCCATCCTAGTTCGCGCAGGCCCGGCGGGCGATGGTTGCCCGCGGAGCGATGCCGCCGGCCTAGGCGCGTGGAGGCGTGAGCCGGGCGACGGTCTCGACGTGGTGCGTCATCGGGTAGAGGTCGAACGCCCGGAGGCCCTCGAGCTGCCACCCCGCCTTCCGGAACCAGCCGAGGTCGCGCGCGAACGACGCCGGGTCGCAGGCAACGTAGGCGATGGCCCGGGGCGCCGCCTCGACGAGCTGCTGCACCGCCTCCCGCCCCGCGCCGGCCCTGGGCGGGTCGAGGACGACGGCGTCGAACGCCCCCGCGCCGCCGTGCCGGCGCAGCACCCGCTCGACCCGTCCCTGCACGACGGCGACCTCGGGGCGGCGCTTGAAGGTGCGGCGCGCGTCGTGGCTCGTGCCGGGGGCGCCCTCGACTGAGAGGACATGCCCCGAGGGCCCTACGGCGTCCGCGAGGGGCGCGGTGAAGAGGCCCGCCCCGGCGTAGAGGTCGGCGGCCTGGCCGCCCGGGGCGAGCGCGCCGTCGAGCGCCTCGAGCGCCGCGGTGACGAGGGTCTCCGGGGCGCGCCGGTGGATCTGCCAGAACCCCTCCCCCGTCACGGTGTAGTGGCGGCCGAGGACGCGCTCGGAGACGGAGCCGCGGCCCCGCACGGTGAGGGGCGCCTTGCCGCCGTCCTGCCCGACCGCGCCGGCCGAGACCTCGGGCGCCAGGCGGGCGAGGATGTCGGTGAGCCGCGAGGGGGCCACCCCGTCGGCGAGGGTGAAGACGGCCAGCGGCGCGGAGCCGCACGCGGGGGCCGCGATCTCGAGCCGCTCGACGCCGTCGAGGTCGAGCTCCCACAGGCGCAGCCGGTTGATTTCCTCGGTCGCGAGCGGCATGGGGCCGACGGGGACGAGCGTCTCGGAGCGGTGGGCGTGCATCGCGAGCCGGCCCTCGGCGGTGACCGAGAAGCTGCAGCGCGTGCGCCACGCGAGGCCGGCGCCGTCGTCGTCCGAGCCCTCGCGGAGCGCGACCGGCTCGACCTCGACGTCCAGTTCGAGGCCGGCGAGCCGTTCGAGCTGCTCCCGGATCACCGCGGCCTTGAGCCGCCGCTGCTCGTCGAGGGCGATGTGGCCGAACTCTGCCCCGCCCACCGGGGGGCGCCCGGCGCGGTGGGCCAGGAGCGAGTCGGCGAGGTCCCACACGTGCTCGCGCCGGTGCGGCGAGGGCTCGAGCACGTCGACGACGTCGGCGCGCCAGAAGGTCGCCTCGGGTGCGGCGTCGGTGAGTTCGGCGCGCACGAGCTCGCCGGGCAGGCCGTGGCGGACGAACACGACCCTGCCCTCGTGTCTGGCCACCATGTGGCCGCCGTGGGCCACCGGCCCGAGGCGCAGCTCGAGGGTGCGGCCGGCGGCGTTCTCCTGCGCGGTTCCGGGGGACGTGGTCACAGCTCCTGCAGCCTCCTGGCTTCCTCACTCGACTTCAGCTGCCACGGGACCGAGGCCACCATGACGCCCGGCTCGAAGTGGAGCCGGGCCTTGATCCGCAGGGCGGTCTGGTTGTGCACGAGCTGCTCCCACCACTTGCCCACCACGTACTCGGGGATGTAAACGACGATCAGGTCGCGTGGGGAGTCCCGGCGCATGCCGCGGATGTAGTCCATGAGCGGGGTGATCGTCTCACGGTAGGGGCTCGCGAGCACCGTGAGGGGCACGGGGATCTCGAGCTTCTCCCAGTCCGCGACGGTCTGCGCGGTCTCCTCCGGGCTGATGTCCACCGTCACGGCGTCCAGCCTCGACGGCCTCGAGGCGCGGGCGTAGGCCAGCGCCCGCAGCACGGGCTTGCGGATATGGGAGACGAGCAGGACGGCGTGGACCCGGCTGGGCAGCGCGCGGGCCGAGGCGTCGTCGCCCACTGCGAGCTCGCGCGCGACGTTCGTGTAGTGGGCGTGGATGCTCCACATGATGAGGAAGATCACGAACATCGCCAGCAGCGCGATCCAGGCGCCGTGCTCGAACTTGGTGATGAGGACGATGACGAGCACGGTCGCCGTCATGGCGAACCCGATGCCGTTGATGATGCGGGAGCGCTGCATGCGCACCCGGACGCCGCGGTCCTTCACCCGCTTGAGCTCGCGCGTCCAGTGCCGGATCATGCCCAGCTGGCTGAGGGTGAACGAGACGAACACCCCGACGATGTACAGCTGGATGAGCCGGGTGACGTCGGCGTCGAACGCGACGATGAGCACGATCGCGCCCGCGGCGAGGGCGAGGACGCCGTTGCTGAACGCGAGCCGGTCGCCGCGGGTGCGCAGCTGGCGGGGCAGGTAGCCGTCCTGGGCCAGGATCGAGCCGAGCACGGGGAAGCCGTTGAAGGCGGTGTTCGACGCGAAGACGAGGATCACGCCGGTGGCCGCCACGACGATATAGAAGGGGATGGTGCCGCCGCCGAACACCGAGTCGGCGATCTGCCCGATGACCGGGGTCTGGATGTAGCTGCCGGAGAGCGGCTTGCCGTCGAGGAGGAGCTCGCTCGCGGGATCCTGCACGAGATGCACGTGGGTCGCGTTGGCGAGGAAGATGATGCCGGCGAGCATCGACGCGGCGACGGCCCCGAGCAGCAGGAGCGTCGTGGCGGCGTTCTTGCTCTTGGGCGGGCGGAAGTTCGGCACGCCGTTGCTGATCGCCTCGACGCCGGTCAGGGCGGCGGCGCCGGAGGAGAAGGCCCTCAGGAGCAGGAAGGCGCCCGCGATCCCCACGAGGCCCTGGTCGAACTCCGGCGAGGCCACGATGGTGAAGTCGGCGCTCTGCGAGGGGCGCAGCGTGCCCGTGAGCCACTGCACGAAGCCGACCGCCGTCATCCCGAGGATGGAGAGCATGAACAGGTAGGTCGGCACAGCGAAGACCGTCCCGGCCTCCCGGATGCCCCTCAGGTTCACGAGGGCGAGGACCACGACGGCGGCGACCGCGATGACGGCCTGCATCCCGTGGAGCGAGGGCACCGCGGTGGTCAGGTAGGACGCGGCGGAGGAGATGGACACCGCGACGGTGAGGACGTAGTCCACGAGGAGTGCGCTGGCGACGGTGAGGCCCGCGAAGCGGCCGAGGTTCTCGGTGGCGATCTCGTAGTCGCCGCCGCCCGACGGGTACGCGTGCACGTTCTGCCGGTAGGAGGCCACCACCGTGACGAGCACGAGCATGACGGCGATCCCGACCCAGGGCGAGAAGGACACGGCCGACACTCCGGCGAGCGCGAGGGTCAGGAGGATCTCGTCCGGCGCGTAGGCGACGGACGAGAGCGCGTCCGAGGCGAAGATCGGAAGCGCGATGCGCTTGGGCAGCAGCGTGTGCGTGAGCCGATCGTTGCGCAGAGCGCGGCCCACAATCACGCGCTTGACCGCATTGAGAATCGTCAGCACCCTGACACGTTATGCGACAACCGCGGGCGGTGTCATCGCGCGGTAGATTGGGGGCCATGGCGCACTACGTGATCATGGGCTGCGGGCGTGTCGGCGTGACACTGGCCCACACCCTCGAGGACTCCGGCCACTCGGTCGCGATCATCGACCAGGACGACCGCGCCTTCCGGCGCCTCCGCCGGACGTTCTCCGGACGCAAGGTCACGGGCATCGGCTTCGACCGAGACACGATGAAGCAGGCCGGCATCGAGGAGGCCTACGCCTTCGCCGCCGTCTCGAGCGGGGACAACTCGAACATCCTCGCCACCCGCGTCGCCAGGGAGACGTTCCACGTCCAGCACGTCGTGGCGCGCATCTACGATCCGGGCCGCGCCGAGATCTACCAGCGACTGGGCATCCCGACCGTCGCCGCCGTCCGCTGGAGCGCGGACCAGGTCCTGCGCCGGATCCTGCCGGAATCGGGCGTAGCCGGCGACTTCCGCGAGCCCTCGGGCCGGCTCGTCCTCTCGGAGGTCACCCTGGACCCCTCGTGGCTCGGGCGCCCGCTGGCCTCGATCGAGCGCGCGGCGGGGATCCGGGTCGCCTACATCACCCGCTTCGGCGAGGGCGTGCTGCCCACGCCGGCCACGGCGTTCCAGGAGGGCGACACCGTGCACGCCATGATGGACATCTCCGACGCCGCCGAGGTCTCCCGCATCCTGTCCGCTCCGCCCGCGAAGGAGTCCGAGTGAAGGTCATCATCGCAGGGGCCGGGAGCGTGGGCAGCTCGATCGCCCGCGAACTGCTGGCGCACCGCCACGAGGTCCTCCTCGTCGACCCCAAGCCCGAGGTGATCGGCCGCAGCGGCCTGCGCGGGGCGAAGTGGCTCATCGGCGATGCGTGCGAGCTCTCGACGCTCAAGGAGGCCCGGGTGGACGAGGCCGACGTCGTGGTGTCCGCCACGGGCGATGACAAGGTCAACCTTGTGGTCTCGCTGCTGGCCAAGACCGAGTTCGGTGTGGGCCGCACCGTGGGGCGGGTCAACAATCCGAAGAACGACTGGATGTTCGACGGCTCCTGGGGGGTCGACGTCGCGGTCAACACCCCGCGCCTCATGACGGCCCTCGTGGAGGAGGCCGTGGAGATCGGCGACGTGGTGCGCCTGCTGACGCTCCAGACCGGCGTCTCCTCCCTCGTCGAGTTCACCGTTCCGGCGGACTCGCATGTGGTGGGCCGCACCGTGGGGCAGATCGACTGGCCCGAGGACTGCACGCTCGTGGCGATCCTGCGGGACCAGAAGCCGCTGGCCCCGAGCCGCGACGACGTCGTGGACCACCGCGACGAGCTGTTCTTCATCTCCACGATCGCCGCGGAAGACGAGCTGCGGCGCCTGCTCGCCCCGCAGACGGAGTCGGCCGGCGAGGGCCAGGTGCGCCCGGCCGAAGCGGGCCAGGACGAGGACGACGCGTTCGACGGCTGAGTCTGTTTGGGCCCCGGCGCGTCGCCGCGCCCGTTCCCTCCTGGCTGTCCTGCTGACGCGAGCTGCTACCCGGCGGGCGCCGGCGGCACGGGCGGAACGGCGGGCGGAGTCCTCGGCGGCCGGGTGCCCCTCGGCGCCCTCGGCCCCCCGCGGACGAAGCGCCGGTACCCCACGAAGACCACGACGGCGACCGCCACCGCAAGCGCGACGAACACGACCCCCTGCTCCCCCGCGACCGCGGCCGGCGCCACCCCGGCGACGAGGGTGAGGAGCCCGCTGACGACGAGGGCGTTGCCCACAGCGGGCGTGCGGCGCTCGAGCACGAGGCTCGCCAGGAGGAGCACGACGGCGACGACCGTGGCGCTCAGGCTCACCGTGCGGAGCCAGTCCGCGGACGGCTCGGCGTTCTCGGGGGCCGGGTAGAACGCGAAGAAGCCGACGAAGAAGACCACGACGCTGAGCGCGCCGGCGGCTACCGGATGCAGCACGGCGAACACCTTCGAACCGGCCCGCGAGCCGCCCGCTGGGGCGCCCTCCGGGGACGGCCGCGTACCGGAGAGCCGGACGTGGCCCGCCGCGAGGGAGCCAAGGAAGCCGAGGACGCCGGCCGCGACCGAGGCCATCGAGGTCTTCGGGCTGATCGCACCCGCCGACGCCACGACCAGGGTGACGATCCCGCCGAGGAGCAGGGCGTCGGCCGGGATGGACGCCCTGTGCAGCAGCGCGAAGCCGCCGGCGACCAGCGCCGCAGCCGCCGCGGTGGCGATGAGGCCCGAGTCCCGCCCGTAGGCGGCCAGCACGTCCGGGTAGCCCGGACCGCTGTAGCCGGGCACGAGCGGGGGCGGGTAGAAGGCCTGCAGGCCGAGCGAGACGACCGTGGCCGCAAGGGGGGCGGCCGCGAGCGGGAAAAGGACAGCGAGGGCGGGCTCGTCCGCGGCCCGCTCGTGGTACTCCCCCGCGCGGCGGACGGGCAGCAGGCCGGACTGGCGCAGGGCCAGGGCTGCGAGCGCGAGGACCAGGCCGGCCCCCACCGCGGCGAAGGCGGGCGCGGAGGCCAGGCCGGGCCCGGCTCCCGAGCCCCGCGCGGCGGCGTAGAGGAGCGTGAAGACCCCGCCCAGCAAGAGGCCGTCTGCGAGCGCCGCGGCGCGCACAGGGAGGAGCGAGCCGGCGGCGAGCAGGACTGCGGCGAGCCCGGACAGGATCGCGGCCGCGACGCGCTCGTAGGTCTGGAGCGAGGCGATGTACGCCTCGTACGGGGCCTCGTAGCCTGGGGAGGGCGACTCGGGCTGCGGGTAGGCAGCCTGGAGGCCGAACCCCAAGAGGAGTGCCAGCAGCACGCCCAGGAAGACGGGGAAGACGATGCGCAGCGCCTTGTTCTCCACACTCCGACGCTACGCCGGCGGCGGGACCTGCCCTAGGGGCTTGTGTCCCGCCTCAGTCCGAGGCGGCCGGCTCGGCGGCCACCGGGCGCGTGATGAGCCACGCGACCCACAGGCCGAGGGCGTACAGCGGCACGCCCATGATGAGGCGCGTGGCCCCCAGGGCGACGAGCCCGCCGTCGCCCATCAGGTAGAGGGGAACCTGGACGAGCAGCCGCAGCCCCAGGACCGCGACCATGATCCACGTGCCGAGCCGGTACTGCCGCGCCCGCACGGGCTCCTTGCGCCAGTGCACGCCCTCGTTGCGGAGGAAGCCGAAGATGACGCCCATGAGCGGCCACTTCACGAGGATCGAGGCCACGAGCGCCACGATGTAGCCAGCATTCGTGAGGAAGCCCGAGAGGTAGAAGTTCTCGGCACGGCCGGAGAACACCGCGAGCGCGGCCGAGACGGCCACCCCGATGATCCCCGCGAAGGCCTGCGTGGGCGGCGTGCGCCCCACGAGGCGGATGACGACGAACGCCGCCGCCACCGCGAGGGACAGCACGGCGGCGAGGATGAGGTCCTGGACGAGGGTGAAGCAGACGAGGAAGACCAGCCCCGGCAGGATGCTCTCGAGGAGCCCGCGGACGCCGCCGGCGCTGCGGAGCACGTCGATGCGGCCGTCCTCGTGGCGGTGGAGGCCGGCCCTCGCGGCGTAGGCGCCGGCGAGGTCGGCGCCGGTGGGCACACGGCCGGGGCGCGGGCCGGGGCCCTCGTCGTCGCGGGGTGCGGCGGGGCCGGGTGCTGAGTTCACGTCAGTCCTCCTGGGCCAGGATCTCGTAGCGCGGGTTGTAGATGGTGGGGACGCCGTGGAAGTGGGCCAGCATGCCGGAGAAGCGCAGGCGCGTCCCGGCGTTGACCCCGCTGATCCGCCGGCGCCCGAGCCAGACGAGGCACAGGGCCGGCCCGCTGCCGGGCCGCTCGCGCTCGTCCTCGATGACTGCGGTGAGCCGCGGCGCCTCGTCGACGGGCACGAACGTGAGGGACCGTACGAGGCCTTCGCCGGAGACGAGGCCGCGTTCGGGGAGCCCGCCGAAGCCCTCGAGCCTCACGGGCGCGGTGGCCTCAGCCAAGATGGGTGGTCTCCGGTCCACGTTCCGGCGTGTGCGGGGCGTGCTGTCCATGGCCTGCGCCGTTCTCGTGCGGCGCGGCCTCGACCGGGATGCGCAGCGGGAGGAGCTCGCGCGGGGGCAGCGGGGACTCGCCGCGGTCCACGACCACGTGGCGGAAGAGGTCCTCGAGGGCGGCGGAGGCCTCGTGGCTCTCCGCGGCCTGGCCGCCGATCACTCCGCGCAGGAACCACCGCGGACCGTCAACGCCCATGAACCGGGCCGCGCGGTAGCTGCGGCGCTCGCCGGAGGCATCGGCAGGAAGCCGCGCGAGCAGCTCCGGGCCGAAGCTGCCCTCGACCTCCTCCACCATGCCGCCCTGGCTCGCGACCGACTGGGCGATCTGGGCGCGGATCTCGCCCCAGAGCCCCTCGGAGCGGGGCGCGGCGAAGGCCTGGAGCTGCAGGCTGGATCCGGCGAGGTCCATCGTGACGGCGACGACGCGCTGGGTGGCCTCCTCGAGCTCGAGGCGCAGCTGGAGGCCCTCGGTGGGCCGCACGAGGATCGAGCCGAGGTCCACGTAGCCGCTCTCGGTGCGCGCCTCGCTCGCATCGAACGGTCCCTTCTGGGCACGCCCGTAGCCGCTCTTGTCGGGCTCGGGACGCTTCTTCGTCAACTCCCCGAGGACCGAGGGGTCCTCGGAGGTCAGCTTGGCGTTCTTGCCGCGTCCGAACAGTGCCACACACACTCCTTTGTCTTGCCGGGTGTCCCGGCAGCCCGCTTCCGCCGAACGCCCGGTCGGGCGGGGCGCTAGGGGGCGGTGAATCCGCCCGTCGAGCCGAAGCCCCCCGAGCCGCGCACGGAGTCGGACAGGTCCGCGACGGGCACGAAGCGCGCATGTTCGACGCGCTGGATCACCATCTGAGCGATTCTATCGCCGCGGCGGAGGGCGATCGGTTCGGACGCGTCCGTGTTGAGCAGGGTCACCGCGATCTCGCCGCGGTAGCCCGCGTCCACCGTGCCCGGGGCGTTGACGACCGTGAGGCCGTGCCGCGTGGCGAGGCCCGAGCGCGGATGGATGAGGGCGACGTAACCGAACGGGAGTGCGATGCTCACCCCCGTGGGCACGAGCGCGCGCTCACCTGGGCCGAGCGTCACGTCCACGCGTGCCCGCAGGTCGGCTCCGGCGTCGCCGGGGTGGGCGTACGCGGGCGGCTCGAGGCCGTCGTCGAGCATCTTGAGCTGGACGTCGAGGGTCGGCGCCCAGGCCGGGGACTGGTCCGGGGCCGCGTGGTCGGGGGCTGTCTGCTGCGCGCTCACCCGTCAACTCTAGCGGGCCTGCAGCCGCTCCCCGGTGCCCGCGGACGGCCGGCGCTTTTGTCCTCGCGGGCGCCGGGGTGGAAAGCTTGACCCATGCCTGACGCCACGACGCCCGCCTCCGGGCCGAGCACCGCCGATCCCATCGTCTACTCCGAGAAGCTCTGGCCGGCCTGGTGGGTGTGGATCGTGGTCCTGGGCGTCTCCGGCGCGGGCATCCTGGTCTTCGCCCCGATCAGCATGGCTGCCGGGTACACGGGCGCGGCCGTGCTGCTCGTCATCCTCGCCGGAATCCTCGTGGCCTCGACGCCCGCCATCGTGGTCACGCGGACCTCCTTCCGCGCCGGCCGGGCCGTCCTCCCGCGGACCTTCACCGGCGCCGTGGAGGCGTTCGACGGCGACGAGGCCACAGCGGAGCGGGGCCCGCGCCTGAACGGGCTCGCCTACCTGTGCATCCGGGGCTGGATCCGCCCTGTGGTCCGCGTCGAGCTCACCGATCCGGAGGACCGCACGCCGTACTGGCTCGTCTCGAGCCGCCATCCGGACCGTCTGGTCGCCGCGCTCAGCGAAGTGCCGCGCCGCTGAAACGGAGGCGGCCCCGACGCCGTCGCGTCGGGGCCGCCTCGAGCGTGGCCGCCTGGAGCCGGAGGCATCAGCCTTCGCACTCCTTGCAGTAGAGCAGGCCGTTCTTCTCCCGGGCGATCTGGGAGCGGTGGCGGACGAGGAAGCACGAGGCGCACGTGAATTCGTCGGCCTGCGCGGGCAGCACCCGCACCAGGAGCTCCTCGCCGGAGAGGTCGGCTCCGGGGAGCTCGTAGCTGTCCGCCGCCTCCGCCTCGTCCTCGTCCACCGCAGCAGACTGCTTGTCGGTACGGCGGGACTTCAGCTCCTCGATCGAATCCTCGTTGAGCTCTTCCTCGTTCTTGCGCGGCGCATCGTAATCGGTCGCCATAATTCTTCGTTCACGCTCCGGTAGCTAGCCATGTCACGTGGCATCCCACGTAGTCCACTCCAACGCACTCGGCCCCCATTTTGTGCCCAGTGACGGGGAGATTGTTCCCGATGAGCAGGCAAAACGCCACTCAGCTCCGGAACATTCCCGACATGAGCGCTGCTCCCGGCTACTGCGCCGCGGCCCGCGCCGCGCCCGGGCGCCCCTTTTTCGCGGCACACCGGGAGCCTGCAGGCCTTCGGCGCCCGCGGATGGCACAGTTCTACTCAGACCTAGAGCAAGCTGGAGGGCGTCCATGCGGGAGCGAGCGCACGATCAGGCGGAAGAGCTGCGCCTCGTCGGGGTCCACGAGGACGGTGCACACCTCATCGTGAGCGCCGCGAACGGGGACATGTTCCGGCTGCCTCTCGACGAGGCGCTGCGCCGCGCCGTGGCCCGCCCGGCGCCCCAGCGTCCTGCGCCCTCCGGCGCCGACGGCGCCGGCATGACCCCGCGCCAGATCCAGGCCGAGATCCGCGCGGGCGCAACCGCCGAGGAGGTCGCGGCGTCCTCCGGCGTCCCGCTGGCCCGGGTGCAGCGCTTCGAGGGCCCCGTCCTGGCCGAGCGCGAGCACATGGCGCGCCGCGCGCAGGCGGTGGAGGTCCCGGGGCGGCTGCCCACCCAGGAGGCGCTGCGCGGACCCGCGGCCGACCGCGCGGTGACGCTCGGCGAGATGGCCGCATACCGGCTCTCGCTCCACGGCGTGCCGGCCGGGGCCGTCGAATGGGACTCCTGGCGCCGGCCCGACGGCCAGTGGACCGTGGTGGCCCGATTCGCCCTCCCGGAGGGCGCGCCGTCGTCCATCGGCGAGGAGCCGCCTGCCGTGTGGACCTTCCATCCCGGCCACCGGACGGTGGCCAATGCCAACCGGTGGGCGCAGCAGCTCAGCGAGCTCGAGCCGCTCGATGGGCCCGCTCCCCGCCGCCGGCTCGCAGCCGTCTCGGACCGCCCGTTCGACGTCGAGGCAGCCGAGGAGCACCCGGGCGGCGAGCTGGACCGCGAGGGGGAACTGCTGGACATGCTGCGCGCGCGCCGCGGCCAGCGGCTGGGTGTCGACGAGGACGGCGACGACGCCCTCGCGCTGCTCCTCACCCACGGCATCCCCGCGGCCCACCCGCGGTCGCCCGAGGCCGAGGAGCCGGAGCCCGAGGCCGCCCCGGCCGAGCACCGCAGGGCCGGCGAGCGGGAACGCGGTGCGTGGCAGGCCGCGGAACGGGACGAGGAAGCCGAGGACGACGACGGCGCCCCGGCTCCGCGCGGCGGCATCACCTCGCTGCTCTCCCGCCTCAACGTCCGCACGGTCCCGGAGGCTGATTCGCGGCTCGACCTGCGGCCGGGCGTGAGCACTGCCACCACGGAGATGACGGTCGTCCCATCGGCGCGGCCCTCGGGCGACGGTTCGCACGACGGTCCCGCCGACGGCGCGGCGGGGCGTGAGGACGGCGGCACGGCGCACACCGCTCCCCAGCAGCGGGACACGCCCCAGCAGGAGGAGGGGCCGGACCAGCCGGACTTCCCGCAGGAGGAAGGGCCGCACGGACCGGACAGCCGTCAGGACGCGGAACGCCCGCACGGAGAGGAGCGCCCGCACCGGCCGGAAGGCCTGCACGGAGCGGGAACCCTGGCCCGGGAGGCCTCACCCGAGGACCGGGAGCCGCCGCGTCCCGAGACCGGGGGCCAGGGCGAGCCCACGCGCAGGTCCTCGCGGCCCAAGCGGTCCTCAGTCCCCAGCTGGGACGAGATCGTCTTCGGCACGAAGGGCGACTGACCGGGCTCCCGCGGGCGGGCCCTAGTCGCCGAACGGGAGCAGCTGCTCCCCCTCCCCCATCACGGGCACGGACGCGGCCGTCTTCCCGGCCATGTAGTGGCGCCTGCACAGGGTCTCGTACTCCACCTCACTCCAGAGGCCCTCGTCGTCGGGCGTGCCACGGCCGGAGACGTCCGCCACGACCACCTGCTCCCCCGTCAGGACCATCTCGCCGCCCACGGTGCGGGCGTTGTGCGTCGCGCGACGCCCGCACCAGCACAGCGTCGGGACTTGGAGCGTCTCGATCCGGTCGGCGAGCTCCACGAGCCGACGCGAGCCCTCGAAGAGGCGCGCGCGGAAGTCCGTGCCGATCCCGAACGCGTACACGTCGACCTCAAGCTCGTCGACGACCCTGGCCAGCTCGTCCACCTGCTCGTGGCGGTAGAACTGTGCCTCGTCGCAGATGAGGTAGTCGACCTCCTCTGCACGGGTCCGCCGGGACACGACCTCGTTCCAGAAGCTCGACTCTGCCGTGACCTCGATCGCCGGGGTGCTCAGGCCCAGGCGGCTCGTGATGACGGCGCGCCCGGACCTGTCGTGGCTCGTGAAGAGGAGCCCCTTCCGGCCGCCAGCACGGTGGTTGTAGTCCATCTGCAGCGCGAGCGTGGACTTGCCGCTGTCCATGGTGCCGGTGAAGAAGACGAGCTCAGCCACGCCGCTGCCGCTTCCCGCGGACGCGTCCGCGCGCGGTGAAGGCCACGAGCGGGACCTGCCGCTCGGCCTTGGTCCACGAGCCGTGCTGGCCCACCATCTCGAACGCCTGCGGCCGGGCCCGCCGCCCGTCGTAGAGGGCCAGGTCGCCGTGGACCGCGACGATGAGGTCGCCGATCCGGGGATGGACCCTCTCGGAGACGACCGGGCCGAACAGGCCGTGCCCCACGGCCTCGGCCCGCGTGAGGATCCAGGCCTGGCTGCCGAAGCGCTCGCGCCATCGCGCGGCGACGGCCGCCACCGCGGACGCGTCCGGGGCCCCCTCCCCGTCGGCGCCCTCGAGGTGGAGGTGCACCATGCGCGGCTCGCCGGCGGTGTGCCGCACCCCCTCCGTCAGCTGGGGATCCGCCGAGATGTCGATCCGGCGGGCCGCGGCGACGTCGACCATCCCGTGGTCCCCGACGACGAGGACGAGCGTCCCCGGCGGGAGCTGGCCGTCGAGGCGGCGCAGGCACGCGTCGACCTCCTCGAGCGCCTCCTCCCATGCGGCGGAGGCGACGCCAAACTGGTGACCGGCCTTGTCGAGCTCGTTGAGGTAGAAGTAGGCGAGCATGCGCGGCCGCGCGGCCATGGCCTCGGCGGCGGCGGTCGTGCGCGCGTGCAGACTCACGGCACCGATGAACTCGCCGCCCCGGAGCGCGGCCCGCGTCATCGCGGAGCCCTCGAACTGGGGAAGGCTCACGGTGGCCACCGGGATCGCGGGATGGAGGCGCTCGAAGACGGTCGGGCAGGGCTGCCACCGCTGCGGGTCGACATCGGGGTCCCAGCCGTTGAGCTGGTTGACCACCCGGTCCAGGTGCGGGGCATAGACGTCGTAGCCGACCATGCCGTGCTGCCCCGGCGGGACGCCGGTGCCGAGGCTCGCGAGCGAGGCCGCAGTGGTGCTGGGGAACGCGGCGTCGAGCGTTCCCGGGACCGCCCCCTGGCCCTGGGCGAGCTTCTCGCGCAGGAAGGGCGTGTGCGCGGTGCGCCTGGACAGGAGGGTGCGGCCCAGGCCGTCCACCATGACGAGGCAGATGCGCACGGCGGCGGGGAGCCCGAGGGTGTTCTCGAACCCCTCGGCCCCGAGGGCCGCAGCGCAGGAGGGCAGAACATCCGCCACGGAGCGCGAGCCGAACGCGGGCGGGGGCGGAAGGGGCGGAGCGCCGGCCGCGGCGCCGGGGGCGGCCGTCATCTAGCGGCTGCCGTGGCCGCGCAGCGTCCGCGACGAGAACGCCGAGAGCCGGGGCCGCTGGGCCGCCTGGGAGGGGCGCGATCCGGTGTTCACCGCACGCAGGAGCCGCGCGAACTGCTTGGCGGCGTCGACCGCGCGGGGGCCGTCGGCGTCGGCGCTGATCCTGAGCACGATGTCCTCCTGCGCCATCGTGCCGGTGTAGCCGTGGTCGGCCTCGCATTGGGGGTCGCCGCATCCGGCCGGCACGATGTCCAGCCGCTGGCCGCCGCTCCACGAGATGGCGAGGGTGACCTCCCGGACCGGGTCGCCCGGGGCGTAGTCCGCCGGCTGGGCGTAGACGTAGGAGAGCACGACCGTGGCGATCTGGTCGACCGGCACGGACTCGGTGGACACCTGGGCCCCCATCTGGCTGCCGCTGTCGTCGAGCGGCGCCTCGTCCACGTGGGTGATCACGAGCATGTCCTCGGTCAGGACGAGCACGGTCACGTGCCGGCGGACCTCGGCCCGCTCGAAGTGGGTCTCCAAGTGTGTCAGGTGTGCGATCGCCGCCCGGCCGTCGAGGGCGTCGGCCACCACGTCGCCGACGAGCAGCGGGTAGAACCCCGTCCGCTCGAGCGCCGCGGTCAGCGATTCCCCCGGGCCTGGGACCCGGTGCTCGCCTGCAGGTGCCCCGGACGCGTTGTGGCTCATGGGCGCCATTCTCCCAGACCGGCGCCCGGCGTCCCAAAACCGGGACGCCGCGGTCACTGGGCGATGAGGGCGCGCCGGGCGCTGTCCATGCGCTGGGCGGCGTTGCCGATCCAGACCTGCGCCGAGAGCACGGTCAGGCCCCGGGAGCTCACCACCACGGGCTTGAGCTCGAGCAGCGACACCTCCGGGTGGCGGTCCTTCAGCAGCGAGACCCGTCCGATGAGGTCCTCGAGCGCGGGCACGTCCAGGGCGGGCAGGCCCTCGTGCCCGAACAGCTTCACGGAGGTGCGCGGCGAGCGGACGATGTCGTGCACGTCGCCCGTGGTGAGCGGGGTGATCCGGTGCGCCCAGTCGTCGAGGAGGGAAACGGCGTCGCCCGCGAGCCCGAAGGAGAGGACGGGGCCGAGGAGGGGGTCCTCGATCGCCCGCACCACGCACGCCTGCCCGAGCGGAGCCATGCGCTGCACCTCGAAGTGGCCGCCGCCGTAGGGGGCGAGGGCGCGCCCCATCTGCTCGAATTCGGCGCGGAGGTCGGCGGCGTCCCGGACGTCCAGGCGGACGGCGCCGAGGTCGAGGCGGGAGCGGAGGTTGTCCGCGGCGGACTTGATCGCCACCGGCCAGCCGAGGGCGTCCGCGGCCGCGACGGCCTCCTCGGCGGTCCCGACCGGCCGGGACGCGAGGACCGGGATGCCGTAGCAGCCCAGCAGCCGCGCGGCGTCGTCGCCCGAGAGCTGCACGAGCTCCGTGCCCTGCACGCCGGCGAGCCGGGCGCCGATGAGGGCCGCGGCGGCGCCGTCGTCCGCGTCGGCCTCGAACAGGGCGCCCTGGTCCCGGGCGAGCCACTCGCTGTAGCGGGTGACGGCGGCGAGCGCCGCCACGGCGTCGCCCGCGCTCGTGTAGCACGGGATGGCCGCCGGCCACTCCTCCGGCCGTTCGCCCACCCTGGGCGCGGGAAGGAGTCCCTCGGTGTCCGTCTGCCGGTCCAGCACCCCCGGGAACGCCGCGATGACGGCCTTCCCGAGCGGCTCCGCGGTCTCCGCGAGGGTCTGGGCGAGCGCCGGCACCCGCACGCCCGCCGAGGGCAGGAGGGCGACGACGACGGCATCCACGTCGTCGCGGGCTGCGGCCTCGCGCAGGCGCCGGGCCAGCTCGGGGAGCGCGAGCGACTGCCCCAGGGCGAGGTCGAGGTCGCCCTCGGCGCCGGTCACGGTCAGCCCCTCCCCCTCCGCGCTGTCCGCCACGACGCGGGCCAGGGCGAGGGAGTTGCTCAGGACGGCGACCCTCGGGCCGGCCGGCAGGGTCCCGACGGCGATCTGGGCGACGTCGACGAGCTGCTCGACCGTGCCGACGCGGATGACGCCGGACTGGCGCAGCACGGCGTCGAGCGCCCCCTGGGGGGCCTGGGTCGTGCGCACGGAGTGTCCCGGCGGGAGCCGCAGCCCGGTGACCTCGCTCTTGGCGACGATGACCGGCTTGCTGCGGGCGAGGCGGCGGGCGATGCGGGAGAACTTGCGCGGGTTCCCGAACGACTCGAAGTACAGGCCCACGGCGCTCGTGGCGACGTCGTCCTCCCAGTACTGCATGAGGTCGTTGCCGGAGACGTCGGCCCGGTTGCCCGCCGACAGCACGGAGGAGAAACCAAGGTAGCGGCGCTCGGCGGCGGCATAGAGCGCCACCCCGATGGAGGCGGACTGGCTGAACAGGCCGAGGCTGCCCTGCCGTGGCAGCCCGGGGGCGAGGGAGGCGTTGAGCCGGATGTCCGGATCCGTGTTGGCGATGCCGAGGGACTCGGGTCCGACCACCCGCATGCCGTGGGCCCGGGCGTGGCGGACGATCTGCCGCTGGAGCGCGAGGCCCTCCTCGCCGCGCTCGGCGAAGCCGCCGGAGGCGATGACCACGCCCTTGACGCCCGCGGCCGCGCAGTCGGCGACGACGCCCTGGACCTCGGCGTACGGCACGGCCACCACGGCGAGGTCCACCGGCTCCGGGACCTCCCCGATCCGCCCGTAGGCCATCATGCCGCCGAGCTCGAGCGCCTCGGGGTTGACGGCGTAGACGCTGCCCGCGAAGCCGCCTTCGACGATGTGCTCGAGCAGCTGGTAGCCCAAGGTCCCCCACGTGCGGCTGGCGCCGACGACGGCGACCGAGGAGGGGGCCAGGAGGCCCATGATGCTGCGCGCCTCGGCGCGGTGCTCGCGCGACTCCATGACGGCGCGCGACTTCTCCGTCGGGTCGATCTCGAAGGCGACGGAGACGACTCCGTCGTCGAAGTGCCGGGTGACGGCGTAGCCGGCCTCGGCGAAGACCGTGAGCATCTTGCGGTTCTCGGGCAGGACCTCGGCCGTGAACCGGCGGATGTGGTTCTCGCGGGCGGCGGCGGCGAGGTGCTCGAGCAGGATCGAGCCGATCCCCCGGCCCTGGTGCCTGTCGGCGATGTTGAAGGCGACCTCCGCCTCGGCCGGGTCCGTGAGGCGGTCGTAGCGGCCCACGCCGATGATCTCGTCGCCGATGGTGATGACCAGCGCGACCCGGTCGTGGTGGTCCACCTCGGTGAACCGCTTGAGTTCGCCGGGCGTGAGGCGCGCCTTGTAGCTGAAGAAGCGCAGGTAGATGGACCCCTCAGACTGGTGGGTGTGGAAGTCCTGCAGCGCCTGGGCGTCCTCGGGGCGGATCGGGCGCAGGTGGGCCGTGCCGCCGTCGCGCAGGACCACGTCGGCCTCCCAGCCGTGCGGGTAGGACGCGCCAGTGGTGGATGCGCGGGTCGAGGGTGCGCCGTCCGAGGCCGATTCCACCATAGGGTTAGCCTAGTTCAGCCCCCGCACCACCACACGAAGGACCCACGCTCTCTTGGCACGTCGACAGAACCCGCGCTCCTCCTCGGGGGCGGACATCCTCCCGGGCACCGACGACTTCGCGGAGAACATCACCGACATCGACGTTGCCGAGGAGATGGAGACCTCCTTCCTCGAGTACGCCTACTCGGTCATCTACTCGCGCGCGCTCCCGGACGCCCGCGACGGCCTCAAGCCGGTCCAGCGCCGCATCCTGTACATGATGAGCGACATGGGGCTGCGGCCGGACCGCGCCCACGTCAAGAGCGCCCGTGTGGTGGGCGAGGTCATGGGCAAGCTGCACCCGCACGGCGACGCCGCCATCTACGACGCGATGGTGCGCATGGCCCAGGGCTTCGCGCTGCGCCTGCCGCTCATCGACGGGCACGGCAACTTCGGCTCGCTCGACGACGGGCCGGCCGCTGCCCGGTACACGGAGGCCCGCATGGCGGCGGCCTCCCTCGCGCTCACCGGCGACCTGGACGAGGACGTCGTCGACTTCATCCCCAACTACGACGGCCAGCTCACCCAGCCCGAGGTGCTCCCGGCCGCGTTCCCCAACCTGCTGGTCAACGGCACCACCGGCATCGCAGTGGGCATGGCCACCAACATGGCCCCGCACAACCTCGTCGAGGTCATCGCGGCGGCCCAGCTGGTGATCGCCAACCCCGAGGCCACGCTCGAGGAGGTCATGGAGCTCGTGCCGGGCCCGGACCTGCCCTCGGGCGGCCGGATCGTCGGCCTCGAGGGTATCCGCGACGCGTACCGCACGGGGCGCGGCTCCTTCAAGACCCGCGCGAAGGTCTCCATCGAGCAGATCTCCGCACGGCGGACCGGCATCGTCGTGACCGAGCTGCCCTACATGGTGGGCCCCGAGAAGGTCATCGAGAAGATCAAGGACGCGGTCAACGCGAAGAAGCTCGCGGGCATCTCCGACGTCACCGACCTCACCGACCGCCAGCACGGGCTCCGGCTCGTGATCGAGATCAAGAACGGCTTCAACCCGCAGGCCGTCCTCGCCCAGCTCTACCGGTACACGCCGCTCGAGGACTCCTTCGGCATCAACAACGTCACGCTCGTGGACGGGCAGCCGCAGACCCTCGGGCTGCTCGAGCTCCTGCGCGTCTACGTGGGCCACCGGATCGACGTTGTGCGCCGCCGCACCGCGTTCCGGCTCCGCAAGCGCAAGGACCGCCTGCACCTCGTCGAGGGGCTCCTGGTCGCGATCATGGACATCGACGAGGTCATCCAGATCATCCGGACCTCGGACGAGGCCGCCGCCGCGCGCGAGCGGCTCATGTCGATCTACGACCTGACCGAGATCCAGGCGAACTACATCCTCGAGCTGCGCCTGCGCCAGCTCACCAAGTACTCCAGGATCGAGCTCGAGAAGGAGCAGGACGAGCTGCGCCGCGAGATCGCCGAGCTCGAGGCCATCCTCGGCTCGGACTCGCTCCTGCGCCAGCTCGTCTCGGGCGAGCTCGGCGAGGTGGCCGAGAAGTACGGCACTCCGCGCCGCACGGTGCTCCTGGAGCGCGACGACGCGCCCGCCCTCGGGAGCAAGGCCTCCGCCGCTGTCGCCGGCGCGTCCGGCGCGGCGAAGGGCAAGGCCGCGCCGCTCCAGCTCGAGATCGCCGACGAGCCCTGCTGGGCCCTCCTCTCGGCGACCGGCATCGTGGCCCGGACCGTGCACGCCGAGCCGCTCACCGAGGGCGGCCCGCGGGTGCGGCACGACGTCTTCCGGTCCGTGGTGCGCACGACGGCGCGCGGCGAGGTCGGTGCCCTGACCTCCGCGGGGAGGATGCTGCGCCTGCAGGTCGTGGACCTCCCCCAGCTCCCGCCCGCGTCCGGCCTGCCCAACATGGCCGGCGGCGTGGCCGCGAAGGACTTCCTCACGCTCGCCAAGGGCGAGGCGCTCGTGGCCCTCGTGCCGCTGGACGCGGTCGTCGCGATGGGCACCGCCCAGGGCGTGGTCAAGCGGGTCTCCCCCGACTACCCGCTCAATCGCGAGGACTGGGACGCGATCGCGCTCAAGCCCGGCGACGCGGTGATCGGGGCGGCCCCGGCGGCCGACGGCGATGTGCTGGTCTTCGTGACCGGCCAGGCCCAGCTCCTGCGCTACGACGCGTCCACCGTGCGCCCCCAGGGCCGCACCGCGGGCGGCATGGCCGGGATCAAGCTCGCCGCGGGCGACGCGGCCGTGTTCTTCGGCGTGGTCTCCGCCGCCGACGCCGAGGAGAGGGCCGTGGTCGTGACGATCGCGGCCGGCTCCGATGCGCTCCCCGGCACCTCGGCGGGCAGCGCCAAGGTGACCCCGTTCGCCGAGTACCCCGCCAAGGGCCGGGCGACGGCCGGCGTCCGCGCCCACCGCTTCCTCAGGGGCGAGGACCGGCTCATGCTCGCCTGGGTAGGCCGCGGCCCGGCGCGCGCCTCGTCCTCGGCGGGGGTGGCCCGCTCGCTGCCCTCGGAGTTCGGCCGCCGGGACGGCTCGGGGGTCACGCTCGCCCAGTCGGTGGACGAGGTCGGCCCCAGCTTCGCCTAGCTGCCGCCTCTCCCCCCACCCCCGTTTCGGGTACGCATCTCGTCGCCCTTTCGCGGTTTCGGGTACGCATCTCGTCGCCCTCGTGGCCTTCCGGGTACAGGCAGGGCGTCGGTGTGCGCCGTTAGACTGCAGCCATGGCGATCACCCCTGACCTGAAGGACTGGACCTGGGTCCTCGAACGGCCCTGCCCCGAGTGCGGGTTCGACGCGGACGCCCTCACGCCGCACGAGGTTGCGGCGCGGATCGACACGGCGCTGCCGCGCTGGGACGCCGTGCTCGGCCGCGCCGACGTGCGCGGGCGTCCGGACGAGTCCACGTGGTCCCCGCTCGAGTACGCCTGCCATGTGCGGGACGTGTTCGAGCTCTTCCGCGCCAGGCTGGGCCTCATGCTCGCCGAGGACGGGGCGGCCTTCGACGACTGGGACCAGGACGCCACGGCGCTCGAGAAGGACTACGCGCGCGCGGACCCCGAGGTGGTGCGGCCCCAGCTCGCGGAGCAGGGCGCCCGGGCCCGCGACGCGTTCGCCGCTGTTCCCGCTGAGGCGTTCGGCCGGCGGGGCCTGCGTAGCAACGGCAGCGCGTTCACCGTGGTGACCCTGTCCCGCTACTTCCTGCACGACGTCGAACACCACCTCCACGACGTGGCGGGCTGACGGCGTGAAGACGATGGAGCCGGCCCTGTTCGCCGCGCCGCTGAAGTCCCAGTTCGAGGCCTTCCTCGACGAACACCGTGCCGCCCTCGCCGCGAGCCTCGACGGGCTGACCGAGGCCGAGGCGCGGGCGGCCCTCGTGCCCTCGCGCACCACGCTCCTGGGCCTCGTGAAGCACGGGGCGTTCGTCGAGCGGGTCTGGTTCGACGAGGCCGTCACCGGCCGGACGCGCGCCGAGATCGGCATCCCGGCCACTCCGGACGATTCCTTCGTCCTCGCCCCGTCGGACACGATCGGCAGCGTCCGCGCGGACTACCTTGCGGCGTGCCGGGACGCGAGGCTGGCCACTGCGCCGCTCGGGCTCGACGACGTCGTCTCCGGGAACCGCCGCGGACCGCTGCCCCTGCGCTGGGTGTACCTCCACATGCTGCGCGAGCTCGCCCAGCACTGCGGGCACGCGGACATCCTGCGCGAGCAGGTCCTGGCCGCCCGCGCCGGCAGCCCAGCCACCCCGGGTCCGCCTGCCCGCTGAATCGGCTGCTTGACTCGATCAGCGCACAGCCGCCGGGTCAGCCCGCGTGCGCCGCATCAGCGCAGACCCGCCGGTTCAGCCCACCGGCACGGCGGTGCGCACCGCGCCCTGCGGGGCGGCGAGCCGCACGAGGACGTCCCCGGGCATCAGCTCCGTGGCGTGGTGGGTGACCATGACGACGGTCCTGTCCGCGAGCGCCTCGTGCAGGGCGGCCACGAGAGCGAGGCCGGATTCGGGGTCCAGGTGCGCAGTCGGCTCGTCGAGGAGCACTACCTCCGCGCCGGCGAGGAGGGTCCGCGCGACCGCGAGACGCTGTCGCTGCCCCCCGGAGAGGAACGCCCCGCGGCTGCCGATGCGCGCGTCGAGGCCGCCCGGCAGCGAGCGCACGTGCTCGAGGAGCCCGACCTTGGCGAGGACCGCTTCGAGCTCGGCGTCCGACGGCGCGTGGTCCCGGTCGCGGGCGACGGCGAGGTTCCCGCGCACGGTCGAATCGAAGAGGTGCGACTCCTGCGGGCACCACGCGACGGGACCGGCGACCTCGGCCGTGCCCGCCCGTGGGGCGAGGAACCCGGTGAGCAGCGCGAGCAGCGTCGACTTGCCGCTCCCCGAAGGCCCGGCGACGACGACCCAGTCCCCCGGGCGCGCCGTGAGGTCCAGGCCCGTCAGGACGTCGGGGCCGTCGGCCCAGCCCACGGTGACGCCGCGGAGTCCGAGGCCCGCGCCCCGTCCAGCGGCGCCCGGCTCGGAGGTGCCTGGGGATGCGGCACGCCGCCCGACCGCGTCCTGCACGGCCCGCTCCTCGGCCGCGACCCGGACGAGGGCGGCGCGGAGGGCCGGGAGCTGCTGGACCGCCGTGCTGGCGGCAGCGAGCGGCTCGGCGAGGGCGAGCTGGAGCAGGAGGACGGCCGCGGCGGTCGCGGCAGGGGTGCCCGCGGCCTGCGCGGCCCCCAGGGTCAGAGCGGCGGCGGTACCCGTCGCGGCGACGACGACCGCGCGCGCGAGCCCCTCCGCCGCCGCGCCCCGCCGCTCGAGGCGGGTGAGCGCGGCGTCTGCGGAGCGGATCGACCGCAGCACCGCCCCGTCGCGGGCGTTCGCCCTCAGATCCGCCCCGGCCGCCAGGGCCTGGCCCATCCGCGCGAGCAGGCCAGCCCGACCGGTCTGGACCCGGGCGGCCGCACGCCGGTCGGCCGCCCTCGCGACCGCGGGCGCCACGACCAGCGCGACGGCCACCGCCGCCGCCAGGACGGGCGTCTGGCCGGGCAGGAGGATCCCGACGGCCACCAGGGCGCCGGCCGCGACCAGGACCGCCGTGGTGATCGGCGCCAGGACGCGGGGCAGCTGGTCCCGCACCGACTCGGCGTCCCCGACGAGCGCCTCCAGGGCTGCCCCGGGCACGAGGAGCCTGCGCGCGGAGAGCCCCCGTACCGACAGGAGGGTCCACAGCCGCTCACGCAGCACGGTGAGCGTCGACAGGACGGCGGAGTGGAGGACGAGCCGCTCGCGGTAGCGCAGCACGGCCCGGGCGATCCCGAAGAACCGCACGCCGGTGATCGCGGTGAGCAGGTAGAGGATGGGCGGCTGCTCGCTCGCCCGCACGATCAGCCACCCGGAGAGGGTGGAGAGGGCGACGGCGGCCGCGGCCGCGCCCAGCCCGGCGAGCGCCGCCCGGGCGTAGGTGCCCGCGTCAGGGCGCAGCAGCGAGGCCAGGGTGCGCAGCCACGCCCCGCGCCGGACCGCCGCCGGGGCGGGCAGCACGCGGCGGGCGGGCGCGTCCGGCAACTCGGCGCGGAAGCGGGCCGAGGCCGCGGAGGACGACGGGGCGAGCTCGACGGTGCGGTCCGCGAGGGCCGCCGTGCGCGGCTCGTGCGAGACGAGCAGCACCGTGACCCGTCCTTCGAGCGCGGCGATGGCGCGCTCCACGAGGGCCGCGGACGCGTCGTCGAGGTGCGCCGTCGGCTCGTCGAGCAGGAGCAGGTCCGCCCCGTCGGCGACGCGGGCGAGCCCGCGGGCGACGGCGACGCGTCGCTGCTGGCCGGGGCTCAGCTCCGCCGGGTCCGCGGCGCCCAGCCCCCCGAGGCCGAGCCGCGCGAGGAGCTCCCCGACCAGCGGGCCGTGCTCCCCTGGCGCGGCATCCTCCCCCGCGGCCCCGGCGTAGAGCAGGAGCTCCGCGGCCACGGTGCGCTGGGTGAACTGCGGGTGCTGCGGGACCCAGGCCACCCGGCGTGGGTCGGGCCCGTGCACCGAGCCGTGCACCGCAGCCCCGGCGCCGTCGCGGACGAGGCCGGCGATGGCGGCCAGGACGGTGGTCTTTCCCGAGCCGCTCGGTCCAGCGAGCACGGTCACGCAACCGGCCGGGGCGGTGAAGTCCACCGGTCCGACGGCCCCGGCCGCGCCGTCGTACTGTACGGCGAGCCCAATGACGCGGACCACCGACGGTCCGGCCGCCTCGGGCACCCCCGGCGCGACGTCCCCGTCGCGGCGGCTGCCCGCGGACAGGAGCGCGGCACCCCGCGGGGCGCCGATGCGGGCGCGGGCCCGCCGCAGGGCCTCCGCGCCGTCCTCGCTCGCGTGGTGGGCGGTCCCCAGGTCGCGGAGGGGCTGGAAGCACTCGGGGGCGAGGATGAGCGCGAGGAGCCCGGCCTCGAGCGTCATGTCCCCGTGGACGAGGCGGATGCCGATGAATACGGCGACGACCGCCACGGAGATGGTCGAGATGAGCTCGAGCGCGAGGGCCGAGAGGAAGGCGACCCTGAGGGTGGCCATCGTCCGGGACCTGTAGGCGCGGGAGAGCTCGCCGAGAGCTCGTCGCTGCTCGGCGGCGCGGCCGAGGCCGACAAGCACGGGCAGCCCCTGGGCGAGCTCGACGAGGTGCGCGCCGAGCCGCAGGAGGGACTGCTGGGCCTCGGCGACGGCCTCGAGCGTGTGGCGTCCGATCAGGACCATGAACAGCGGCACGAGCGGGAGGGTGAGCACGAGGATGAGCGCGCTGACCCAGTCGGCCCCGAGGATGCGTGCGCCGACGAGGAGCGGCAGGACCGCGGTCTGGACGAGGGCGGGGAGGTACTGGGTGTAGAGCGCGTCGAGGCCGTCGAGGCCCCGGCCGGCGAGCACGGCGGTCGCCGCGGGCGAGGACGCGACCCGGGCTGCGCCGTCGTCCGCGGGATCCCCCGGGGAGGCGGAGGCCGGGGCGCCGCCGAGGCCCGCTTCGAGCAGCTGCGCGCGCAGCTCCTCCTTGACCCCCACGGCCGCCCAGCGCCCCACCGCCGAGGTGCCCCACTCCGCGGCGGCCCGGATCAGGACCCCGGCGGCCGCGGCGAGCGTGGACGCGGAGAGCGTCCCGGACTGCGCGGCCCCGGCAGCGAGCGCTGCGAGGCCGGAGGCGACCCCCTGGGCGACGAGGGCCAGGCCCACGGCCTTCGCCGCGGCGAGCACGCCCAGGAGGACGAGCGCGCGGCGGCTGGTCGGTCCCAGCGGGATGTCCGGCCTCATGCTGGTGCCCCTTCCCTAGGCTTGCTTGCCGCTGACCAGGCGCACCACGATCGCGGGCACCACGGAGTGCGCGGTGGGGATGCTGTCCACGCTCAGGCGGCGGCGGAAGACCCAGTACGTCCAGGTCTGGTAGGCGAGGACGAGCGGGAGACCGATCAGCGCGACGACTGTCATGAGCCCGAGCGTGTAGTCGGACGACGACGCGCTGGACACCGTCAGGCTGTTGGCCGGGTCGAGCGTCGAGGGCAGCACCACGGGGTAGACGGCCGAGAAGATGGCGGCGGCACCCGCGGCGAGCGTCAGGGCGAGCCCGATGAAAGCCCGGCCCTCGGAGCCGCGGCGTGCCAGCGCCCAGGCTGCGAGCGCCGCCGCGGCGGCGACGAGCGTCAGGAGCCAGCTCCACCATGCGCCCGTCCGCAGCTGGACCGCGACGACCCACGCCACGAGCGGGAGGATCGCGAGCGGGAGCCAGCGGACGAAGGCACCGTGGGCGCGGGAGCGGATGCCGCCGTCGGTCTTGAGGGCGATGAAGGCCAGCCCGTGCACGAGGGCGAACGCAACGACCGCCACCCCGCCGAGGACGGCGTACCAGGTCAGCCAGGCGAACGGGCCGCCGACCCGGTCGCCGTTGGCGTCCAGCGGCAGCCCCGTAGTCGTCAGGGCGAGCATCGCCCCAACGCAGAACGCCGCGACGGCGGAGCCGAGGGCCAGCGCCCAGTCCCAGGCGGCGCGCCAGCGGTCGGAGTGGACCTTCCCCCGGTACTCGATGGAGACGGCCCGGAAGATGAGCGCCACGAGGGCGAGCGTGAGCGGGAGGTAGAGCGCGGAGAAGAGGGAGGCGTACCAGCGCGGGAACGCGGCGAACGTCGCGCCGCCGGCGGTCAGCAGCCATACCTCGTTGCCGTCCCAGACGGGGCCGATCGTGTTCAGCAGCACGCGGCGCTCGCCCTCGCCGCGGGCGAAGAGCTTCATGTGCATGCCGACGCCGAGGTCGAAGCCCTCGAGGAAGAGGTAGCCGACCCACAGGACGGCGACCGCGCAGAACCAGACGGTGGGGAGGGTATCCATGGTGGTGATGCTCCTAGTAGGCGAAGGCCAGGACGTCGTCCGCGGGCTTGGCGTCGCCGGCGCCGCCGGCCGGGCCGCCGTCGTCGTCCGCCGGCGGCTCGGGCGGTGCCGCGTGGGCGAGCTCCGGCATGGCCGAGGCGACACCGCCGCGGGTGTAGGTCCACAGCAGCCGGACCTCGACGACCATGAGCGCGGCGTAGAGCAGGGTCAGGATGATGAGCGAGGTGAGGATCTCGCCGGCGCTGACCCCGGGCGAGACGGCCGCGGCGGTGAACATGAAGACCTGGTCGACGCTGCCCGCCATCGAGGGGTTGGGCGCGACGACGAACGGCTGGCGTCCCATCTCCGTGAAGATCCACCCGGCGGCGTTGGCGCCGAAGGGGGCGAGGATGCCGACGACGGCGAGGCGCATGAGCCAGCGCGCCTGCGGGACGGTGCCCTTGCGGGTGGCGATGAGCGCCGCGAGCGCCGCGAGGGCGGCGAGGGCGCCGAAGCCGATCATGGCCCGGAAGCCCCAGTAGGTGACCTCCATGACGGGGACGTACTGGATGGCCTCTCCGGCACGGTCCCCGTACAGCGGGTTGTCCGGCAGGTTGGTCCCGTAGGCCTTCTCGTACTCGGGGATAAGGGTGTTCACGCCCTTGACCTCGGTGGTGAAGTCGCCCTTGGCCAGGAAGGAGAGCAGACCGGGGACCTCGATGACGGCGGCGACGTCGCTGCAGTCGCGCGAGCCCACGTTGCCCACGGACAGGACGGAGAAGCCGGTGCCGTCGTGGCACGCAGCCTCGGCGGCCGCCATCTTCATGGGCTGCTGCTCGAACATGAGCTTGCCCTGGAGGTCTCCAGTGACGGCGGTGCCGGCGAAGGAGATCATGGCGACCACGGCGCCGATCCGCAGGGACTTGAGCCAGACCGCATGGTCGGTGCGGTCGCGTCCGGGGACGCCCGGCGCCTCGCCGACCACCACGCGCTCGCGCCGCCGGCGGCCGGTGCCCTGGATGACCTCGACCGTGTCGATCCCGTCGTGGCGCCGCTGCCACAGGTGGTACCAGGAGATGCCGAGGAGGAAGGCGCCGGCCACGCCGAGGGCGCCCATGAGGGTGTGCGGCACGGCGACCAGGGCCGTGTTGTTGGTGAAGACGGCCCACGCGTCCGTCATGACCGGATGCCCGTCCACCACCTTCACGCCGACGGGGTGCTGCATCCAGCTGTTGGCCACGATGATGAAGTACGCAGAGACCGCCGAGCCGATGACGGCGCACCAGAGCGCCGCGAGGTGCAGGCCGGGGCGGAGCTGCTTCCAGCCGAAGATCCACAGCCCGAGGAAGGTGGACTCGACGAAGAAGGCGAGCAGCGCCTCCATGGCCAGCGGGGCGCCGAACACGTCGCCCACGAACCGGCTGTACTCGCTCCACGCCATCCCGAACTGGAACTCCTGGACGATGCCCGTGGCCACGCCCATGATGAAGTTGATCAGGAAGAGCTTGCCCCAGAACTTGGTCATCCGCAGGAACTCGGTCTTGCCCGTGCGGTGCCAGACGGTCTGCAGCACCGCGACGACCAGTCCGAGGCCGATCGTCAGCGGCACCATCATGAAGTGGTAGACCGTGGTGATTCCGAACTGCCAGCGCGCTATCTCCAAAGCGTCCACGCATGCTCCCGGTTGCTCGTCCCGACTTCTACGTCTTGTAGAAACTCGACTTCTACAGAGTGTAGAACAGACCGCCCGGCAGGGCCAACGCACACCCATGTCCTGCTGTGAGCGAACGCGCGTGTGCAGGATCTCACCAGATGGGTTCTACCGTGCGTAGAATGGTTGAAGCACGCCAGAGGTTGGCGTGCCTGATGCATGTGAGGACTTGAAGACGATGGCTAGCCTGGGTGAGCTCGAGCGCTCGGTGATGGACCTGCTGTGGTCGGCCCCCGAGGCGTCCACCGCCAATGACCTGCGCGACCGGCTGGCCCTGGTCGAGGGCGAGGGCAAGGACCTTGCAGTCACCACCGTCCTGACGGTGCTGTCGCGGCTGGAGAAGAAGGGCCTCGTGGAGCGCGAGCGCGGGACCCGCCCGCACCGCTACCGTGCGGTCTCGACCCGCGAGGACCACACCGTCCGCCTCATGCACGAGGCCCTCGGTACCGCGACTGACCGCGAGGCCGTGCTCGCGCGGTTCATCGGCTCGGTGTCCGAAGCCGAGGCCGCCACGCTGCGCAAGCTCCTGGCCAGCGGCTGATCCACGCCGCCGGGGCGCGCGCGTGCTCGTGACCGCTTACCTCCTGGCGCTGCTGGCACTGCTGCTCGCGTGGCCCGTGCCGGTGGCGCTCTCGCGCGCCCAGTGGCCCGCGCGGTCCCCCTTCGCCGCGATGATGCTCTGGCAGTCGATCGCGCTCGCCGGCGGCCTGTCCATGATCGGCGCCATGCTCGTCTACGGCCTCTCCCCCCTCGGCGACAGCCTCGTCGCCGCGGTGCGGCGGGCCCTGAAGGTCGTGCTCGGCAACGAGACGCCCAACGAGCTGCACTTCTGGCACCTGTTCGCCCTCAGCGCCGCGGCCCTGCTCAGCGTGCACCTCGTCTTCACCCTGCTGCTCACCTACGCCCGGATCGTGAGCCAGCGGCGCCGCCACCGCGAGCTGCTGGCGCTCCTGAGCTCGCCGTCCGGCGCCCTCGAGCGCACCTGGGTCATCAGCCACCCGGCGCCCGTCGCATACTGCCTCCCAGGCGGGTCGCGCTCCGTCACCGTGCTCTCGGACGGCCTGATGGAGACGCTCGCGCCCGAGGAGCTCGACGCCGTCGTGAGCCACGAGCGGGCGCACCTCACCCAGCGCCACCACCTCCTCCTGTGGGCCTTCGAGGCCTGGCGCGCCGCGCTGCCCTGGCTGCCCACGAGCCGGCTCGCCCGGCAGGCGGTCAACTCGCTCGTGGAGATGCTCGCGGACGACGTCGCGCGGCGCACCGCCCGCGACGACATCCTCGTCCGTGCGATCGCCCTCGTGGCCGTCGGCGGCGAACCCGCCCCCGGCGCCCCGCCCGCAGCGGTCCCGGGCTCCGTGCCGGCACCGTCCGCCGCGTCGGGCGCGTTCGACACGGACGGCGTGGACATCGCCGGGCGCCTCAGCCGCCTGCTCACCCCGCGGCCCCCGCTGGGCCGCACCGCCACAGCCCTCGTGCTCGCAGCCAGCCTGCTGCTGATCGCGGTCCCGACGGTCCTGCTGATCGTTCCCGGCCTGTTCTGAGCCGCCGGTTCCGGGGCGCGCGTTCAGGGCCGCCGGCCCGGTTCGGGGCAGACGGCGGCGGGCCGCTCAGGCGTCGATCTGCTCGCGGTCGAGCTGCGCGCTCCCGGCGACGATGAAGTCCTTGCGGGGGGCCACCTCGGAGCCCATGAGCAGCTCGAAGATCTCCTCGGCCCGCTGGGCGCTCTCGATCGTGACGCGCCGCAGGCTGCGGTGGCGCGGGTCCATGGTGGTCTCCGCGAGCTGGTCTGCGTCCATCTCGCCGAGGCCCTTGTAGCGCTGCGGGGGCTCCTTGTACTTGCGGCCTTCCGCGTTGAGGCGGGCCAGGACGCGGTGCAGCTCGGCGTCGGAGTACGTGTAGACCATCTCGTTGGCCTTCGAGCCCGGGTTCACCACCTCGACCCGGTGCAGCGGCGGGACTGCGGCGAACACGCGGCCGGCCTCGACCATGGGCCGCATGTACCGGAAGAACAGCGTCAGCAGCAGCGTGCGGATGTGGGCCCCGTCGACATCGGCATCCGTCATGAGGATCACCCGGCCGTAGCGGGCTGCGGCGATGTCGAAGCTCCGGCCCGAGCCCGCGCCCATCACCTGGATGAGCGCGGCGCACTCGGCGTTCGAGAGCATGTCCCCCACCGAGGCCTTCTGCACGTTGAGGATCTTGCCCCGGATGGGCAGCAGCGCCTGGAACTCCGAGGAGCGGGCGTGGCGGGCGGTGCCGAGCGCGGAGTCGCCCTCGACGATGAAGAGCTCGGACCGGGCGGTGTCGTCGGTCCGGCAGTCGATCAGCTTGGCGGGCAGGGTCGAGGACTCGAGCGCCGTCTTGCGCCGCTGGGTCTCCTTGTGGACGCGCGCGGTGATGCGCGACTTCATCTCGTTGACGACCTTCTCCAGGAGCACCGAGCTCTGGTTCTTGTCGCCCCGCGCCGTCGAGGACAGCTTGGCGCCGAGCTCCTTCTCGACGACCTTGGAGACGATCTGGCGGACCGCCGGGGTCCCGAGGATCTCCTTCGTCTGGCCTTCGAACTGGGGCTCGGCCAGACGCACCGTGAGGACGGCCGTCATGCCCGCGAGGACGTCGTCCTTCTCGAGCTTGTCGTTGCCGGCCTTGAGCTTGCGGGCGTTCGTCTCGACGGCCTTGCGGAGCACCTTCAGCAGCGCCGCCTCGAATCCGGCCTGGTGGGTCCCGCCCTTGGGGGTGGCGATGATGTTGACGAACGTGCGCAGCGTGGTGTCGTAGCCGACCCCCCAGCGCAGGGCCACATCCACCTCGCACGAACGCTCCACCTCGGCGATCCGCGAGTGTCCGTGCTCGTCGAGGACGGGGACGGTCTCCGAGAAGCTGCCCGCCCCGTGGAGCCTCCAGACGTCCGTGACGGGGGCGTCGATCGCAAGGTAGTCGACGAACTCGGAGATGCCCCCGTCGTGGTGGAAGACCTCCTCGTGCGGGCCGTCGGCGCCGGGGGTCCCGGCCAGCCGGCGTTCGTCGCGGACCGTGATGCGCAGCCCCGGCACGAGGAAGGACGTCTGGCGCGCACGGTTGGCCAGGTCGTCGTAGGAGAACCGGGCGTCCGGGGTGAAGATCTGGGAGTCGGCCCAGTAGCGGATCCGCGTGCCCGTCACGCCGCGCTTGGCCTTGCCCGCGATATCGAGCACCGAGTCGTCGACGAACGGTTCGAAGGGAGCCTGTGGGCCCGGCTTCCCGCTGTCCCGGAAGCGCCCGGGCTCCCCGCGCCGGAAGGACATCTGGTACGTCTTCCCGCCGCGGTCGACCTGCACGTCCAGGCGGGACGACAGGGCGTTCACCACCGAGGCGCCCACGCCGTGCAGGCCGCCGGACGCCGTGTACGAGCCCCCGCCGAACTTGCCGCCGGCGTGCAGCTTCGTGAAGACGACCTCGACGCCGGACAGCCCGGTCTTCGGCTCGACGTCCACGGGGATGCCCCGGCCGTCGTCATGGACCTCGACCGAGCCGTCCGCGTGCAGGATGACTGCGATCTCGTGTCCGAATCCGGCGAGGGCCTCGTCGACCGAGTTGTCGATGATTTCCCAGAGGCAGTGCATGAGGCCGCGGGAGTCAGTGGAGCCGATGTACATGCCCGGCCTCTTGCGCACGGCCTCGAGTCCCTCGAGGACGGACAGATGCCGGGCGGTGTATTCAGAACTCGGTGTCACGCGCGCGGGACTCCTTCGGTGGTGCTGGAAGGCGGTAGGGCCGCAGGGGATGGTGCCGGACGGCGCCGGGGCGCCGCGCGGGAGGGCACGGCACAGCTTCAAGACTAGCGGCCCGGGCGCAAGGGCCCGGTCGGGACGCTCCGCGCGTGGCCGAACAGGTACCCGGAGCCGCCCTGGCGTTGCCGAACCGCAATACGCCCCGAGCGAAAGTTGCGCATTCTTGGCATCATCCGCCGCGAGGGCGGTGTTAGATGTAGTGACCGCGTAAGACCACCCGGTGAATGCTAAGGAGGCTGAGATGACTGCAGCACTTGCGGATCCCACCCTGACTGCCATCGATCGCTGCGACCGCTGCGGCGCCCAGGCCTATGTGCGAGTGGTCCTCGAGACCTCGGGCGGCGAGCTGCTCTTCTGCGCCCACCACGCGCGCGCCGTGGAGCCCACGCTGCGCCCGCTGGCCTCGGTGTGGCACGACGAGAGCAACCGTCTGACGGACAAGGCCGCGCTGGCCGAAGACTGAGCGTCCCCCGCGGCGGGACGCCGCTGGGCGCAGACGCAGGAGGGCCCGGACACCGATCGGTGTCCGGGCCCTCCTGCGTGCCCGCCGTGGGCGTTCCCGGTCCCCCCCGGGCCGCCCACGGCGCCTCAGTCGAGGTAGTCGCGCACTCTAGACGAGTGAACGCTGTGCGATTTACCGTCAGTTTCGGTAGTTCCAGCTATCCCGAGTGAGCGCTGTAGGGCGAAATATCTTGGACTGAGGCAGGAGCCGAGACCATGAGCAGCAGCACCCCAACCTTCACCCCCGGCGCCCGTGTAGCCCACCCCTCCTACGGGATCGGGCGGGTCACTGCGGCCGTCGACCACGAGACTGTCCGCGTGCGGTTCGACGATGGCCTAGAGCCCATCCTGCGGGCCGCCGACCTCGTGGTGCTTCCGCCGGAGGGGTTCGCGGAGCACCGGAGCGATGACGGGTCCATTTCGGACTTCGAGGCGCCAGTCGTCGAGCGGGACGGCTTCACTGTCACCCAGGTCTGGACGGAGGAACGGGGCGTCCAGGTCCGGGTCGAGCAGCGGCGGGAGTGGCTCGATCCTGACGAGGCCCGCGACCTCGCCCAGACCATCCTCGCGATCCTCGGCGAACAGGGCCGGTGAGTCCCGTGAAGAACCGCCGGACCGTGCACATGCGGACGCTGAGCGTGCGCGAACTCGCCGCGGTGGCCTTCACCGAGGGCGTGGCGTTCGACGCGCTCGTGGCGCGCCTGCTCTGGCGCCGCAATCCTGCCGGTGCCGCTCCCGAGGATGGCCGGTCATGACCCGCCGCCGGTCGCTCCGCTCGAACCTCTACCGCGCTGCGCGGATCCTCGGCGACGTCGAGGCAGTGCAGCGGGACGGGGCCGAGGGACTGGCCAAACGCGAGGCGCGACGTGCTGTCTACCGCGAGGAGGGCAGGCTCACGAACAGGCTTCTCCGGGCCGTCGGCCTGATGGGCCCGCGCCGGACCCGCTAAGAGGCGGCCAGACGCAATAAGAGGATCCGGATGACCGAATGGCCATCCGGATCCCTTTACGTCGTCATCGACGGCATGGACGTCGTTAGGAGCCCACTGCGTTGGACCCCTTCGCCGGGTAGTCCCACTCCCAGCCGATATCCGCCCCAGGCTGCGTGTACACGAGGGTGCCATTCCCAGGCGGGACGTCGAAGGCGATCTTCCCAGTAGCCTTCTCGCCCGGCCCCATGCTGCTTGGAAGCTGCTGAGCGGAATCGAGGCAGCCGAAGGAGACGACGCTGCCGTTGACCGTGGTGCCGTTCCCGGCGATGGCCTTCCATCCGAAGATGTTCAGATCCCAAGTCTTCATCGGAGTGCTGGCGAGGTCCGACGTCGTCTGGGCGTCGAACGTCACGATCACGATCTGGCCGTTCTTCGGCGTGGGCGCGTACTGGCCTGGGCAAGCCTTCGCAAGGTCGATGGACTTGGCAACGAAGGTCGCCACGGTCTTGCCGTTGTAGGTGACGCTGGCGGGCTGCCCGACCGCCTTGATGAGGTTCCCGCGGCTACTCTTGGGTCCGTCCACGGTCGTTGACGTCGGACTGGCGGAGGCACTGGCCGGGCCAGCGGCGGCGACGGTGGGGGCACTCGCCGGGGTGGCCTGCCCCGTACTTCCGCAACCGGCAATGAGCAGGGAGCAAAGGGCAGCGGCTGCGGCGATTTTCTTGTTCATGGCGTAATCTCCTAGAACTCCCCGGAGGTCGGGGCAACTCCCATCTTTATACACGTCCAACGCTGGATCGCCGTGGAGGCAGGGTCACCTCCGGATCTGGATACCTGCCAGGGCCAGTTCCTGCACGATCTGCTGGCCCATGAGGGTGGAGAGCTGCTGCACCGCCTGCGCGTCCCAGATGTTGTTGCCCGTGACCGCCACGTGGATCGTGATGCCGTCGCCGCCGCCGGGACCGGCGCCATCCGGGGAGATGACACGCTCGCGCTTGCCGGTGCCGTTCCAGACCGGAGTGAAGCCGGGTTCCAGCCAGCCGCCCGAGTCGTAGCCCACGTAGCCGCCGCCGTGCGCGACGGAGGCGACGCCGGGAACCGCGCCGATGCTGCCGTACCGCGACTGGATGTAGCGGATGGCGGCCGCGGCGTTGGCGACCGGGTCGAAGATGTTGTCCGGCAGGCTGGAGAGCCTGTAGGCCTCGAACGTGGCCCCGATGGTCTGCATGAGGCCGCGGGACGGGTCGCCGTTCTGGGCGTTGACGTCCCAGTTGTTCTGGGCGTTCGGGTTGCCGCCGGACTCGAACATGGCGATGGTCTCAAGCCCGTTGAGCCAGGCGTTGCCGGACACTCCAGCTGCGCCCATAGCGGCCTGTACCCATGCAGCGAGGTTGCCCGACACTGCGCCGGGCGCCCCGATGCTGGCCGCCGCGGTCGCCTTGGAGGCATCGTCCTTCTTCCCGAGGAACGCGAGGATGCCCTTCTCGGCCGTGTCCACGCCGTCCTGGAGGAGGGTGCCCAGCTTCCCGTTGCCGAGCCCGGGGATCTGCCCAAGGAGCGGCTTGACGACGGCGTCGAAGAGGCCGGAGACCGCTCCCTGGAGCCCGCCAGCGACAGCGCCCGTCACCGCGTTCCACGCGCCGGAGGCAACGTTCCCGATGGCTCCGAGGACGTCGCCGACAATTCCGCCATCGCCGAACCTGTTGCCGCCGCCGAGGCTCCCGCCGCCGCCGTACATGCGGTTGATGGCCGCGATGCCCGACGCCCCGCCGAGCGCCTGCACCGCCTGCGGGATCAGGACGCCCTCGCCCGGAGACAGCATGGCGTGCACGATGTCATTGCCGGGCGAGTAGCCGGGCACGACACCGCCGGTCGCGAACTTGCTGACGTCCACGGGGGCGAGCTGCGGGCCGCCGAAGGCGCCTGCGACTGTGTTCCACGCCTTGAGGAGTCCGTCGTCCCAGACGGTCTGCACGACGAACTTCACGGGCTCCGCGGCGACGCTCTTGAGCCCGTCCCAGGCCTTCTTGATGTCCTTGACCGCGGTGTCGAACCAGTCGCCCATCTTCCCGAGCGCGGTGCCGAGGGGGTCGAAGACGTTCTTGCTGACCCAGTCCCAGGCGTCCCCGATGGCCTTCTGGATACCGGCCCATGCCGGTTCGATGACCTTGTGCCAGAGCCAGTCGAAGGCTGGGCCGAGCTTGTTGTTGATGAAGTCGAGGATCGGCTGCACCACGTTGTCGTGCACCCAGCTCCACGCCGCGCCGATGGCTTGCTGGATGCCCTGCCAGACCGGCACGATGACGTTCTGCCACAGCCATGTCATGAGCGGTGCGATGACGTTCTGGAAGTAGTGGATGAGCGGCTGGATGACGTTCTGGTAGAGCCAGTTCCATGCTGTGCCGACGATGGAGACGATGCCGTCCCAGACGGGCTTGAACACTTCCTTCCACAGCCAGGTCGCGACGGTGGCGATGACCTTGAACGCCTTGTCCACGAAGTCCTTGAACCATCCCACGTGGTTGTAGGCGTAGATGAGCCCAGCGACGAGCCCGGCGATGGCGACGACGACGAGCGCGATGGGGTTGGCGTTCAGGACGATGTTGAGGATCGCCACGGCAGCCGTCAGTGCACCGAGCGCGCCCACGGCGATGAGGATGCCCGCGGCCAGATCCTTGTTGTGCGTCACCCATTGGAGGATCGGCTTGACGATCTTCATGACGACGTCGAGCGCCTTCTGGATGACCGGCAGGAGCGCCTGTCCGAGCGCGATGGAGGCGTCCTTGAACGAGGCCTCCAGCTTCTTCTGGGCGCCCTCGTAGGTGTTCGAGGCCTTCTCCGCGGCCTCGTGGGCGGACCCCGCCTCGTTGACCTTCTCGCTGTACTTGTCCCACGTGGTCGCGCCACCCTTGAGGACGCCGTCGAGCGCCCCGGCCGCCGATGCGCCGAACAGGGCCTTCTCGGCAGCCTGACGCTGCTGGTCGGTCATCCCGTTGAGCTTCGGGCCAAGCTCCTCGATGACCTTCTTCATGCCGATGAAGTGGCCGGAGGAGTCGTAGACCTCGACGCCGAGGGTCTTGAGTTCCTTCTTGGTCCCGGCGGAGCTGCCGAGGAGGGTCTGCATGGCCGTGTTGACGAGCATGATGCCGCGCTGGCCCGTGATGCCGTGGGAGGCCAGCTCCGCCATGAGGGTGCCGGTGTCGCCTAGTGACGGTGCAGCGACGCCGAGGCGGCCCTTGAGCCGGTCGACGGCCGTGGCCACAGCACCGACCCCCACCCCGGTCAGGCGCGAGGCGTTCTCCAGCACGTCCGAGGCCTTCGAGGCGTCGGCGACCTTGATGCCGTAGGCGACCATGACGTCCGCGAGGGACTTGGTCGTCGTGCCGAGGTCCGTGCCGGATGCCTCAGCGAGGTCGGAGGCGGTCTTCATGACGGTCAGGGAGTCGCTCGCGCTGAGCGCGTGCCCGTTGAGCAGCTCGAACTGCCCGGACACGGGCGCGAACGCCTCCATGAGCTGCTGGGCCGAGAACGTCGTGTCCCCGGCCGTGTTGAGGAACGCGGTTCCGACCTTCTCGGCGGCGGCCTGCGAGATGCCTGCGTGGGCAGCCAGCTTGGCCGTGGCCTCCTGGTACTGGCTAGCGGCCTCGATGGAGCGCTTGCCGATGTCGATGGCTGCGGCTGCCACGGCGCCTGCCGCGACGGCGGCCCCGAGGAGCTTGGGCGAGGACGAGTGGGCGGACTCCGCCAGTCGCTCCTGGCCGCCTGCGGCCTTCACGCCAGCGGCCTCGGCGAGCTTGCCGAATGCCTCCAGCTTGGACATGACGGTCTCGATGACCTCGGACGCCTTGTCCTTGGCCTCTACGGCCAGCAGGATCGTCTCGGTGGCAGTGCTCACAGACCCCTTTCGATGAATCGCCTGAGGTGGTTCCGGAAGGCTGCGTCCCGGCGCTTGGCCGCGAGCGTCAGGGCCGCGAGCCCGGCGTCCCCGGCGGCCTCGGCGGCGGCGCAGCGGGCGAGCAGCTCGGAGAGGGCGTGGGCCTCCCGTGCACGGGCGTCCGCGAACCGGCGCTCGCGGCGTGGCTTGTCTGGGCGGTCGGCAACCGTGCGGAACTTCCCGGCGAGGTCGGCCATGGAGGCCGCCTCCGCCGTGTAGTCGAGGTCGGTCGTGTTCATGGAGTCCTCCTGCTGCGGTCGTGCGGCGCCCCTCCACCTGGGCAACAATCCACGGAAGTCCGATGGAGGGGCGCCGGTTCCCGAGCGAGCCTCCGCAAAGCTGCACTCGGGGGTCTTCATGGGGCGGCCCTCAGCCAGCCTGTGAGAACGGGACGGCGGCGGCTCTGCCCGCTGTGAGCAGGGCGCGCCTGAATGCTGCGGCCATCTCGTCTCCGGAGGCCGTGCTGACGTGCATGACGGTGTGGTTCGGGATCGTCGCGGCCCCAGCCAAGGCCTGCCCGGTCAGGGCGTCGCGGTGGTCGATGTTGCTGGCGCTCACAGCCGCCGCCTCCTGGCCAGCACGGCCGCGCGGCCCTCGGCGTCGGACTTCTCCATCCGGGCGATGCGCTCGGCGACGGCCCGCTGCTCGCCGCGGACCGAGGCGACTTGTGCCTCGACGGCACCGAGGTGCTGCTTGCACAGGTCAGCTGCGATGCCGCTGGCGGCCTTGACGAGGTCGCTGTCGAATGCGTTCACAGGGCAACGCCTTCCGTGAGCTGCGCGGCAGCGACACGGCGGCGCAGCTCGGCGAGGTGGTCGTCGATGCCGACGGGGGCGTTCGCGGCGCTCGCCGAGACATGGGCGGCGAAGTCGAACGGTCGCTCGGCCCTCGGGTCTGGCAGTTGGGTCACAATCCTCCTAAGTGAGGTTTGAACTATCGGATTAAGGGGGTCGGTCGTTGGATCAGGGGCCTGCCACGGTGACGGTCGAGGACGACAGGGTCGCGTCCGCGCTCAGTGCGAGCAGCGACACGGCACGTCCTGCGATGGCGACAGCCCGCCCGCTGTAGAAGTCGGAGGTGATCGGCACGGTGACGGTCGTGCCGGATGCCACCACGGACTGCCAAGGCCCGGAGGATGGTTCGAGCACGAAGCTCGCGGGCCGGGCATCCGAGCCCAGGACGGGCACGTAGGCCGCGCCCCAGATCCGCGGGTCGGCCAACGCGGCGGCCACGAGGGAGGCATCGCCGGTCGTCGCGCACGAGACCGTGATCTGCTGATGGGTGGTGTTGGTCGTCATCTGTCTCTCCTTGGGGTTTCTGCCACGAGGTCCGCGGCCCGAAGTGGTCCGACGTAGCGGATCAGGAGGTCCATGCCGAGGCGCGACATCTGCGAGTCCCCGTGCTGGGCGAGCCGCACGTACTCGGCGACCTCCGCGTCCTCGATGGCCCGCTGGCGCTTCCGCACGCTGTCCTCCTGCTCGGGCGACGGGGCGCCGCACTCGTAGCAGGCCTCCCCGTCGTCAGGCGTCTCCAGCCCGCAGTGCTCGCAGACCCGTGCAGGCCGCGGCCCCTTGCTCGGGGGCTCCGGCTCGGCGCCCTTTAGCGCCGTCGTGAGGGTGCGGCCGTCGGGGAGAACCGTCGTCTTGGTCAGCTGCCCGTCGGGCGTCCGGACCACGCTGTAGTGAGCGCCGCTGTCGGGGTCGATGAACATGACCATGTCTCAGGCCTCCTGTCCCGCGAGGGCAGGCCTGCCGTACAGGAGCGCTTGGCGCTTGCCCTCCTCCTCGGCCGCGTACTCGGCGAGCAGGCGGTTGCCCTCGTCGACCATCCGCTCGGCCTCGGCGCGCGTCGGGCGCGGTGCTCGCTTCGGGGTCAGCTCCTCCAGCATGGCCGCCTGGAACGATGCCGGGTGGGCGGCGACCTGCTCGGCCGCGAAGTCCGGCAGGGCAGCGAAGACGTCGACCATGACCGCGGAGTCGGTCGGCTCCTGCTCGCCGTACTCGCCGTCGAGGATCCGGCAGACCTCCCGGCGGACGACCCAGTCGACGAGGATCCGCGCGACCTTGCCAGCGTGCTCGCGGGCGAAGTCGGATGCCTGCTGCTCGGCTGCTGCGAGCGCGTCGGCCGCGTCGGCTGCTCTGCGGGCCAGCTCCTCGCGGCGCGTGCGCGCGGCTTCGGCGATCTTCGCCTGGGCGGCATCGACCCGGTCCAGGGCCTTGAGCAGGGTCTCTGCGCTCGCCGTCAGAGCGAGGTCATTGGCGGCGGCCTGCTCGTCGGCCTGAGCGAGCAGGGAAGCCCGCTGGGAGTCGCGGAACTGCTGGTCCTGGTCCAACTGGCCGACGCGCTCGTCGGCGGCCGCGAGGACGGCCTGTGCGCCTTCGAGGGCGGCATGGGCGGCATCGACTGCCTTGGCGAGGGCGAGCTGGCGGCCGACCTCCTCGTGGGAGAGGGTCAGGCGGTAGTAGGCACGCTCGGGTGCGGGTGCCGGAGCGGCCTGCTCGGCGGTCTCGTCTCGGCGGCGCCTACTCCGCATCGCGGGCTCCCTCGGACGCGGCCAGCTGGCCCTCGGGGGTGCCGTAGGCGGACAGGACGGCGCGGCCGACGACAGCCTTGAGCAGTCGGCCCTCCCGCTTCGCCACGGCCTTGACGAGGTCGTAGGTAGGTCGGTCTACGTCGATGTGGGGCACAGCGCCCCTCCTCTCGGGCAAAAGGAAGACCCGGAGCCTCATGGCTGTCCGGGTCTGTCGGTGTTCAGGTTGTGGATGGCGTCGGCGGGAGTCGGGTCGGAGAATCCGAAGACCCTCCAGTAGTCGATCCGGTCCCAGCCGGATGCGGCGTCGCGCTTGGCGAGGCGCCGGGCGAGCCGCTGGCACTTCCCGCGGCTGATGGGGATGCCATGCTCGGCGGCGAACTCGGCGATGCGGCGCTCGTAGCCGGTGACTGTCGGGCGTGCGTCATCGCCCTCGTGTCTGCGTCCGGGGCGGACCTCGGAGCGGCTGGTCTCGGTGCCTACATGCCTCCTCGGGCTTTTCGGTCACCTTGAACTTAACTCCGATCACATGTCCTTAAAAGCGGTACAGCCGACCGGGTTTCGCGGAAAGTTCAGAGGCGGGCGCACTCAAGCGCCGGGCGCGTCCCCGTCGCGCTCCTCTTGGGCCTTGATCCCGTGGATGCGCGTCGCGAGGGCGTCGGCGAAGGCGTCCAGCTCCTCGTCGGTCATCTCGTCGACGGGCTTGCTCGGACGGAGGAAGAAGCGCTCACCTTCGGCCACGCCTCCATGGTCCCAGAAGGCGCAGCTGTCGAGCCCGCACGGGCCGATCTGAGAGCCTTGCACCGTTTGGGCGGCCATCCGGACCGGGGCGCCTCTTAGGGCCTCCGGAGGGCTCGCCTGGCCCGCGCGCGTTGGGCGCATATGCGGGGTCGGCTGACCCGCGCGCGATGCGTATATGTCGAAGGGGTAGTCGGTCAGTTCGCGCCTACCTAGATGGCACCCACCCCCCCGGTATCCGGTCAGCCCTTCCGAAGTTCAACGCCTCGCTGCGATTTGAGCACCGCCTGGATGCTGGAGGCGTGCCAGACCGAGCCACCGCGGGCCGTCGGCACGCCCTCCTCGGTCAGCTGCCTCGCTATGGCGGCCATCGTCGAGCCGCCCGAGCGCTCGGACAGGATCCTCTGGACGACGTCGTCGGGGAGTGTCTGAGGCCTTCCCATGCGCTCGCCTCTGGCCCGCTTGGCTGTCAGTGCTGCCCTCGTCCGGTCGGAGGCCATGTCTCGCTCAAGCTCCGCGAAGGCGAGGACGATGTTGGCGGCGAAGTTGCCCATCGTGGTCGTGGTGTCGAGCTGCATGTCGAGGACGACGACGCTCCAGCCCTTCGAGCGCGCATGGCGCAGCAGCGTCGCGCCGTCTGCCACAGAGCGCGATACGCGGTCCAGCTTGGCTGCCACGAGGATGTCGGCCTTGCCTGCGTCCAGAAGTGCTGTCGCCAGCTTGATGCCGGGCCTGTCCATCGACTTCCCGGAAACGCCAGCGTCCTCAATGAACTCGATGTCCCATCCGCGGCGTTCGGCCTCGGCCAGGATGGCGGATCGCTGGGCATCGAGCCCAAGGCCCGAGCGTGCCTGCTCGCCGGTCGAGACTCGCACGTAGCCGATTGCGCGGGGCGGCTGGTGCTTTGGGTCGGGGCTCATACTGCCATTTTATACGCTAAACGCTCGTATAGCGTATGCAGCGCTCTGCGATTTCATTCAGTCGAACATTCACTCGCCCCGATTGACACTCGTACTCTCACTTGTCTATTCGGAGGGTGACCCTCTCCCGGCGCCGCAGACCTGAGAGCGGCCCTCCCGCTTCGCGCGCGCGTCGTTCCAGCCAGCAGCGTTCAGAAGGACGACGACGAGGCTGGCTTTGCCAATTCCACCCAGAGCGAACGGGCTGCATTTTGAAAACGTGCTCTGGTTCCCAATATGGGAATTGGGGGCGGAAATCGCCGCTTCCACCCAGAAGGAAAGAGTGCAATCCCCTATGAGCGATACACAGCCGGTAGAGGTTCCCGCCGATTCCCAGCGCTGCAACTTCCAGAGCGTGGTCCCGTTGGTCAGTGGGCCGATGCCTGCCCGTTGCCGCCTGCCATTGGGCCATCCGGGAGGCGGCCACATGCCGCTGCTGCCCGGGACGCCGCACGTGGTGCTGCCGGAGCCCGGCGACTTCTGAGATGAGCAACGGCGGAGCCGCTTGGGCTGGGCTTCGCCGTTGCCGTCTGCCGCACGGCGGCTAGGATCCCGTTATGGGTTGGGGGAACTTCATGCGGGCGCCGCTGTCGTGGTGGGACGGTCCGGTAGATGCCTGGTCGCACTTCACACCGAGGATGGGCGGCGGTCCGTGGGAGCCGATGCCCGACGTGAGGGCCACCGGCGCCTACCGGAGGTGGCCGCTGCGCTTCCGGGATGCAGACGGTGTCCAGGAGCTGTGGAAGCGGCTCTACGAGTTCGCGGGAGAGGGCGGCCGGGTCACGGCACGCCCGAGCGGCGGCACTCCTGCCACGACGGTCAGCTCTCTGCTCGGGCAGCCCGAACGCGCGCTCACCGGCGGTGTCCGCTTCGAGGCCGAGAGGGCTCCCGAGCCGTCCGACGAGGTCGGCGTCCGAGGCCGCGCCCTCAGCGTCTCCGTCGACCTGCTCAGCGAGCCGGAGGACGTGAGGGCTTGGGAGGGCTTCCGGCCAGCCTTCGTGGTGATCCGGTCGTTCACGCCCGCTCAGCCGGGGCCGGACGACTACTACACGGCCGAGGCCCTCCGCGACCTGCTGGAGGAGCATTGCAGCCGGATGACGCTGTGGCAGCGCCGCCGAGCGGTGCCCGTCCTCACCAAGCGGACCGAGGCCGAGGTCCGGGCTGGTGCCCGCAAGCTGAGGCTCGGAGTGCTGGGCGGCATCGGGACGGCGGTCCTCGGCATTGCGTCGTCGGTGCTCGGGCCTGTGCTGGCCCGCTGGCTCGGAGTCGGCTGAGCAATGGATCCCGGACGCGACAGGAGCGCTCCGTCCCTGATGGGCGGGGCGCTCCTGCTGCGCTGCTGTGCGGCCCTACTGGCCGTCGTGAGGCCCGTCTGCTGCGAGGCCGCGGTATGGCCAGCTGCTGCGGCGCGCACGCCGCAGAGCCTGCTCGTGGGACGCGCTGGCGGCGGCCGCCTTCCGCCGCGCGAGCCTCTTCTTCACCCCTTGGTCGTGCTGCTGCTTCGACATGTCATCCTCCTGCGGGGTCCGTCTTGTACCTGTACATTGCATCCATGGGAACGATGAGGAAGTGGGCCGCCGCGGCGGCCACGGGCGGCGCTCTCCTGCTGACGGCCTGTGGCGGCGGGTCCCAGGCCTCCGGCAGCACGCCCAGCCCCACGCCGACGCCGAAGCCGACCACCTACGCAGGCGAGACCGCGTCCGCCATCGCGGCGGCCGTGCCGTCCTGCACGCAGGTCACTCAGGGCGACATCGGTGCCGGAGGGCCGGACCTGACCTCGACCGCGACCTGCGTGATCGGCGGCCGGACCGTCAGGTTCAACAGCTGGAACCTGGAGGACTCGGCATTCAAGCTGGAGCCCGTCCTCAAGGCGGACAAGGTGGAGCTGTACTACGCCTCCGGCACGGGCTGGACGGCGAACGTCGAGGACGGGCCAACGCTCCAGTGGCAGCTCACGAACAACGCCTCGGCCCTGTTGCAGGCCAGCTTCGCCCAGAAGACGGATCCCCCGCGCGACCTCCCCGGCGAGAAGGAGACCCTCCAGAAGGTCGCCGACGCCTTCGCGGGCTCGACGCTGAACCACTACACGCCCTGACCGCCTCACGGCTCGGCGTCCTCGTCCGATGGTCCAACCGGGTCGTCTGATTCGAGCCTCCGGAGCGCAGCGGACTGTTCGGAGCCGAGGATCCGGTCGATGACGTCCGCAAGCTCCGAGGCGAGGCGGTAGGCGCCGGGGAGGTCGAGGATGATCCTCGCCGAGCCGGAGACGAGGAACGCCACGCCGTCGGCCGCGGGGAGCTGGCCGTCGCTGGCGATCTTCGCGGGCCGGACGCAGGCGGTCATGGACTCGGTGTCGACGCGGGTGCGGTCGGCTGGCCTTGTCGCGATGACGGCGGGGCGGTGGCGGTTCATCGGTTCCTCTCGCTCTGCCGGTACACCTGGACTTCTGCTTCTGCGGCGGCGAGCTTCCGCCGGAGGTTCTCGGCCTCGCATTCGAGCGCCTGGACGCGGGCGGCGAGCAGCGCCGCGATGTGCTGGCAGACTCTCTTGGGCCGCTGGCTGAGCCATCTTGGCGGCACCCATGCCGGGGGAGGTCCGTAGGGATCGTGGGACGGGAGCGCCTGGGTCACTGCTGGGCCTCCTGTCCTTCGAGGCGCGCCCGGAGCTGGCGGTTCTCGATCTGGAGCCGCTCGTTGCGCTCGAAGTACCTCTCGCAGAGCCACATGAGCTGGAGCTTCGAGTAGCCGTTCTTCGCCAGCCACGCGGGCGGCCTGTAGTTCTCCTCATTGATCAGTTCAGCTCGCACATACCTCCTGGTGTCGGGTTCATCATGTGGGCGGGGTCAGAAGGGGACATCGACGATCATCCGCAGCGCGTCCCCGACTTTGTCGAGTTCTTCGGCTGTGAGGCTGCCGAGGCGGACGTCGCGCCCCAGGGTCTTCCGCAGGAAGTCCGCCCGCTCCGGATCGGCCGCATAGCCGCAGCACAGCAGGAGCGCGTTGAGTTCAGCGATGCGCTCGGCGTGCGGCATTCCGCCGTAGTTGTCCGCGGCGCCGTGCCGCTCGGCGCGAGGTCGACCGCTGATCCTGCCCCGCCGGTAAGGCAGATGACGTAGCCGCTCCTTCTCATCGGGATCGAGGGGCTCGTCGTCCGATGGCGGGATGTCCTGCCAGTCGTCGGGCACGCCACGGCTGAGCGAAGGTTCTCCATCGGCGGGATCCGGCACCGGCGGAAGGATGCATTGGGACTGGTGCCGTCGCACTGCCAGCGCTTCGCTCGCGGGGTCATTTCCAGGTGACGTACTCGCCTTGGACGAGGTTCCTGCATCCACAAGAGAAGGTGAGACGAAGGGCTGAGCAGGTCTTGAGCAGGTAGGTGGACGGTAGCGTCCGGTTGTGGTGCTCAAATCGTCCGGTTGTGGGTCTCCACAACCGGACGCTGCTGTCCGGTTGTGGAGGTCGTCCTGAGGTTCGCAACCCGACGCTGCCGTCCGGTTGTGCAACGGGACGCTGCTGTCCGGTTGTGCGGGCTGCTCCGAGGGATCGGGGATGGCGAGCCGATACCTGCTGGCGCGAGTCCCGCGCCCTCCGAGGTTCACCCCGCGGGCCTCCAGGACGATCAGTCCCAGCTGCTCCAGCTTCCCGAGGTGGTCGCTCACGCGACGAGTCGAGAGGCCGGTGTCGGCGGCAAGGCGGTCCAGTCCCGGATGCGCGTTCCTGCCCGTCTTCGCGTCGGCGTAGTCAGCGAGCGCCAGCGCCACGAGTCGGGTATGCGGGCGGAGGTCCGTGCGCTTCACGGCTGCCGTCCAGTCGAAGTACCGGACAGCACTGGCGCTGGACTTGTCTGGAGGACATGCGAACATGGAGTTGTCCGACCCCATGGACTTCTCGACGTCGCCCAGTTCTCCGGCTGGGCGACGTCTCTCGTTTCGGGCACTAGCTGCCACATACCTCCTGGGACGATGCCGAGGGCCGCAGGAGGGCTGCGACCCGGTCACGCTGCGCTGGTGTGAGGGGCGGCGCCTTCGCCACAACCGCGGCGACGTCGGCGGCTCTGCGCTCTTCGCGCCCTGCTGGGGTCGGTTTCTGTTCCACACCCCCGATGATGATGCCCGCCTGCTTCACCGGGCTGTTCACCGGCCCTGCTCCCCCGCCTTGCGCCGGGCCTTGGCCGACTGGAGGGCGAGTCGCTGGAAGTGGGCCTTTCGGAGGTGCTCTGCCCTGCGTGCGCGTTCAGTCGGCGCCAGGGTGCCGTCTGGGTCTGCCATCTTCTCGAACTTCGCCAAGAGTGCAGCTCGGGCTGGCGCTGTCCGCGCCGAGCGGTCCTCCGTCATCGCCCAGGACTCGTGGGCGGCGATCCTGGCGGCCATGCGGCGCTCCGAGGGAGTCGTGCTCATTCGGCACTCCCGGCGAGCAGGAGCGCGGCGATCCGCACAGTCTGCTCGGGTGTGAGCGGAGGATGTTCGGCAACGGCTCGACGGATGTGCTCTTCGAGGCGCTCGGCCTTGAGGCGTTGGTACAGCTCGGGCGGAACCGGCTGGTCGGGGAAGCGGTGCTTGTGCACCGCGATTTCACTTCGGGTCTTGGTCCATGACATGGACGGCGAACCTCCGGGCAAGGGGTAACGCCGACCTACTGCCTTCAATCGACCTGCCAGGGGCGTGTGACGCGAGCCCGAGAACGCGGCTAGAACCAGCTGACTACAACGATGTCATTCGAGAGAGCTGATGTCCAGCACACCGATCCCCTGTGCTGCGGTCTCGGCGCAGAGCAAGTCCAGCTTCTCGCCCGGGATTCTAGGGTTGGTCCGACACCTCTTGCAGGAGAAGGCAAAGGTGTTGCCCGTCTTGCCGTACCGGAAGCCGATGGATTCTCGCGCATTCCCCCGCCGCGTCGCACCGGACTTCAAGGGGTATGCGGTCCAGAGCACGAGTACGTCAAAGCCCCCGGGCTGCCCACCGCCCGGGTCGTTCTCGACGGCCGAGATGAAGCGCGGGAGGATGAGGCCTGCTTCCGCCTCCGGTGGCGGCTCCACAGGGCGGTCGTAGTCGAGGCGGACGCTGCACGGCTTGTGCTGGCCCCTGTTCGTGCACTGGAGCCGGATCAGGTAGCTTCCCCTCGGAAGCTCGGCCTCGCTCTCGCTCACAAGTCCCCCAGATTCAGCTTCCGGGCCTCCTCGGCCGCGCGCTCTGCCGCACGTGCCTTGGTATAGCGCTGGAGCATGTCGGGCCGGGTCCATCCTGCGACCGCCATGAGGCCGCCCTCCGAACCGCCTGCGGCGAGCCATCGGTGGGCGGCGGTGTGGCGGAGCTTGTGCGGGTGGAAGCCCTCGATACCGGCAGTGGCGGCACGTTCGCGCAGTGTCTTGTGCAGCCCGTCGTAGGAGAACGGCTTGCCGCGGTCACCCAGCCACAGCGCCGGGGTGCCTGCGAGGCGGTGCGATGCACGGGCACGGCGGTAGCGGTCGAGGGCGCGTGCAGTCTGCGGTCCGAACGGCACGACGCGCCCCTTGCCCCCCTTGCCGCGGCGGACGATGGCCGTTCCGTGGGCGAGGTCGACATCTTCGAGTGCGAGGTCGGCGCACTCCCCCGCCCGCGTGCCGGTCTCGACCATGAAGCGCACGATGGCCTCGTCGCGCCGGTCGCGCATGTCGGTTCCGGAGCACGCCTTGATGAGTGCCTTGAGCTGAGTGTCCGTAAGCGGCTCGATGACCTTCACATCGAGCTTGGGCGCCTTGAGGCCGAGCAGGCGATCCTCGGCAGCCTCGCCCTCTTCAAGCAGCCAGGTCGAGAATCGGCGGACCGCGAGCTGTCGGGACCGCACGGTCGACGGCTCGCGCCCGTCGTCGAGCAGCGCAGCCGTGAAGGCGTTGACCGTCGGGCGGTCGAGCACGGCCCTGCGCCCCTCTTCCTCGCAGAACGCGAGGAACGCCCGGACGCCGTCGCCGTAGCTCTTGATCGTCGCCGGGCTCTTGCGCTCGGCGCGGAGGGCCAGCTCCCACGAGGGCAGGAGGGAGCCCAGGTCGGGGTTGCGGGGCTCATCGAGCATGGCCCCAGTCTACTCTGATATCTGGACTAGGAGCGCTGTGCGGTGTTAAAATCTTCGCGTCAGGCCCGGAAATCCGGCCCTCACGTGGGAAAACACCGCACAGCGGCCTCTAGTCTCAGTCGAGGTAGTCGCGCAGGACCTGCGAGCGGGACGGGTGCCGCAGCTTCGACATCGTCTTCGACTCGATCTGCCGGATCCGCTCGCGCGTGACCCCGTAGACCTTGCCGATCTCATCGAGCGTCTTGGGCTGGCCGTCGGTGAGGCCGAAGCGCATGGCGACGACACCGGCCTCCCGCTCGGAGAGCGTGTCGAGCACGGAGTGCAGCTGCTCCTGGAGCAGGGTGAAGCTCACCGCATCAGCGGGGACCACCGCCTCCGAGTCCTCGATGAGGTCGCCGAACTCCGAGTCGCCGTCCTCGCCCAGCGGCGTGTGGAGGGAAATGGGCTCGCGGCCGTACTTCTGGACCTCGACGACCTTCTCCGGGGTCATGTCGAGCTCCTTCGCGAGCTCTTCCGGAGTGGGCTCCCGGCCGAGGTCCTGGAGCATCTGGCGCTGGACCCGTGCGAGCTTGTTGATGACCTCGACCATGTGCACCGGGATGCGGATGGTGCGCGCCTGGTCGGCCATGGCGCGGGTGATGGCCTGGCGGATCCACCAGGTGGCATAGGTCGAGAACTTGAAGCCCTTGGTGTAGTCGAACTTCTCGACCGCGCGGATGAGGCCCAGGTTCCCTTCCTGGATCAGGTCGAGGAAGAGCATGCCGCGGCCCGTGTAGCGCTTGGCGAGGGACACGACGAGGCGGAGGTTGGCCTCGAGGAGGTGGTTCTTGGCCCGCTCGCCGTCGTGGACGATCCGCTCGAGGTCGTGGCGGTACTGGGCGTCGTAGTCGGCGCCCTCCTCGGCCAGCTTGTGCTTCGCGAACAGGCCTGCCTCGATGCGCAGGGCCAGGTCGACCTCCTGCTCGGCGTTGAGGAGCGCGACCTTGCCGATCTGCTTGAGGTAGTCCTTCACGGGGTCGGCGGTGGCGCCGGCGCTCGTGACCTGCTGGACCGGGGCGTCGTCCTCGTCGGCGTCGGAGATGACGATGGCGGTGCCGGTCGTCTTCTCGTCCGCCTCGGCGGCCTCGCTCTCAGCAGCGATCTCGCCTTCGTCGGGAGCGGCGGAATCGAGGTCTTCCTCGACTGCCTCGTCCTCGGCGACGGCCTCGGTGGCCTTGGCGTCGGCGGCCTTGGCGCCGGCCTTGCCCTTGGCTGCCGGCGCGGCCGCCGTCTTCCGGGCGGGTGCCTTCGCCTTGGACGCGGCGGCCTTGGCCGAAGACCGCTTGGCCGGGCGCGCGGGGGCGCTCTTGGCCGAGCCGTTCTCCGCGATGGCCGTCTCGACGGTCTCATTCTCCGTGGGGGGCGTCACGATTACCTTCCTGCCGCAGTGCCAGTGATTGCCTGGAGGGCAACACCACTATGACCCTGTCAAGTCCGAACAACAGCCGAGGCTGCCTCTCCGAACCGAAGGGTCTGGTGATTACAACCCTTCCGCCACTGGATTCGTTCCCACTTCGGCGGGATGAAAACAATGCTCCGGAGCTCGGACCCAACCGGGTCTGGCGTCCATTCTCTCACGAAGAGGCCGCGCCGCCGACACGGCCGAACGTCATACGTCAGGCAGAAACCTGCAGCCGGAGTTCGGGAACCGCGGCGTGGCAGCGGACGGCGGCTACGCTGCCTCGCGGCGCCAGGCGGTGTCGCGGCGGCGCGCCCACCCGGCAAGTTCGCCCTGCTCGACGAGGCCGCGCAGCAGGAGCGCGAGCCGGTAGCCGGGGTCGGTGGAGAGGGCCCTCTCGAGGAACGCGAGGCAACGGCCGCCGCGGCCTCGCGCCCACTGCACCCAGGCGAGCACGGCGAGCGCGGGCGCGCGGAGCTCCGGCTCCTCCATCTGGGCCACGCCGAGCGCAATCCGCTCGAGCCGGGCGATCCGCTCCCAGGCGGGGGCCGCGCCCGTGGCGCCCATGAGGATCAGCCCGAACTCCGCCGAGGGGCCCGCCGGCGTCCCACCGGGAGCCTCCGCCCCGGCAGCGCGGCCGGCACCGTCCACGGCGCCGCGCTCCCCCGCGCGCACGCCCTCGGACCACAAGTCCAGCGCCGCGGCAGCCTCGGCGGCCGGGACTCCGCCGGGCAGCGCGGGCGGTGCCGCATGCACCTGTCCGGACCTCAGTCCCCGGGTGGCGGCGGTGCCGCGCCAGGCGGTGCCCGCATCAGCGGCGGAGGCCACGAGGACGGCGTCCCTCAGGGCCGGCCGCATGAGCGTGGCCGCGAGGAGCCGTACCCGTGCAGGGGCGGGGACGCGGGACTCGGACAGGACCTCGTCCCACGCCGCGAGGGCAGCGGTGAACACGAGCGGATCCCACCACCGGCCGGGGTCCTCCACATAGGCCTCGAGTGCGGCGGCCACGGCGGCCGGCGGCGGTTCGGGGCATGCCGCCTCCGGCTGGCCGGCGGGGCCGTAGGAGCTGCCCCGGTAGACCATCTCGGCCCCGATCCTGCCGGTCCTGAGGGCTGCGGTGCTCGCGCCCGGCCAGGGGCAGCAGGCCGTGTCGGGGCAGGTGACCGTGCGCCAGTGCTCGGGACCCACGATCCACGCCTCGAGCACGGGCACGCCCTCCTCGGCCAGCCGAGCCGCGACGGCATCGAGGACGTCGCGGTGCGGCGGAGCCTGGGGAACGGTCCAGGCTGCATGCGTGTACAGGGCGAGGACGGCGCCGACGCCCGCGTCGTGGGTGAGGTAGTCCGCCACGGTGTCCGCGAAGCGGCGCAGCGTGGCGGGCCGGACAGCTGCGCCCTTCGGACGCGCCGGGAGGTCGATGCGCAGCGTCGGCCCGAGGCGTCCGTCGGCGAGGGCGACCGCAACAAGGCTCTCCTCGGGCCACTCGCCCAAGGCATGGGGAACGTAGGCGAGGATGTCCTCGGCGCTACGGATGGTGACGGGCTCCTCCGGAGCCGCCGCGCCGGGGACGGCCGGGCCTCCTTCCGGGCGGCGGGGTGTGGGCTGCTCGACGGGGTGCTGGATGTCGTCCATGGAGCCAGTCTGTTCGGGGCGCTGCTGCGGGCGGCACCCCGGACCTGCGCCATGTGGACAACGTGCCCGTGCCGGCGCTGGGGAGGAGGAGTCAGCGGCGCCTGCGCGCCCTGTAGTCGGCCCAGACCTCCCTCAGGAGCGGGACGCGCACGTTCTGGGCGGCGAGGTCCCGGCGCACCTTCCGGCGCACCCGGACCAGGGCGAAGGCGCCCCCGGCCAGGACGAGGAGCTGGATCGCGAGCGCACCGCGGAAGGCGTCGAGGCTGTACACGCCCTGCGGCGAGAGGCCGAGGGCGTGCTCGAGGTCGAGGAGGTAGCCCACGAGGAACATCGTCAGCAGCGCCGCCACGAAGCCCCCGATGTTCACGATCCCGGTCGCGGTGCCCAGCCGGTGCGAGGGATTGAACGTCCTGGCGAAGTCGAATCCGATCATCGACGCCGGCCCCCCGAGGGCCAGGACCGCCACGAGGACGGCCATGAGCCACAGCGGCGCCCGCCCCGGGACCACGAGCACCGCGGTCCACGCCACCGCCGTGAGGGTGGAGATGCCGAGCACCAGCGTCGACCTGCGCAGCGGGTGCCGGGCGACGAACCTGCCCATGGGCGGGCCGGCGAGGATCGCGACGGCGACGAAGAAGGACATGAGCCCCGCGGCGACGGTCTGGTCGAACCCCTGGCCCGCGACCATGAAGGGGAAGCCCCACATGAGGGCGAAGACGTTGCCGCTGAACTGGACGGTGAAGTGGCTCCACATCCCCAGTCGTGTCCCCGGCTGGCGCCACGCAGCGGCGAGGAGGGCTCGCGTGCCCTCCGGGCTCTCGCTGTGCCCCGTGGTCGCACCCTCCGGCGCGTTGCGGAGGAGGGCGAGCACGAGCACGATCACCACGACGGACAGGCCGGCGAGGGTCATGAACGCGCGGGACCAGCCGGCGGCGTGCAGGAGTGCGAGGAACGGGATCACGCTCACGAGCTGGCCGAGCTGGCCGATCACGCCCGTGAGCTGGCTCATCAGGGGGGCGCGGCGCCCGTCGAACCACAGCGGCACGAGCCTGAGCACGGAGACGAACGTCATCGCGTCGCCCATGCCCACGAGCATGCGGCCGATGATCCCGGTGACGGTCGTCTCGGCCACCGCGATCTGGAGCTGGCCGAGCGCCATGAAGACCGCCCCGGCGGAGACCATGATGCGGCTGCCGAAGCGGTCCACGAGCAGCCCGACGGGGATCTGGAGCGAGGCGTAGACCACGAGCTGGAGCACCGTGAAGGCGGAGAGGACCGCACCGCCGGCATGGAACCGGTCCGCGGCCTCGAGGCCGACGACCCCGAACGAGGTGCGCTGGAGCACCGCCACCAGGTAGCCGAAGACTCCGATTCCCCAGACCACGTAGGCGCGCCAGCTGTTCACCCCACGATCCTAGTGCGGGGGCTCCTCGCCCTCGCTCCCCTCGCCGCGGGGCGCGTCGTCGGGCGCCTGCGGCGAGCTGCCGGCGGCGGGCGGCGCCCCGCCGTCGTCCGCGGCGCCGGCACCCCCGGCCTCCCCTGGTCCCACGGCGTCCTCGTCGCCGTGGGCGGCGAGGTAGGCCTCGACCGCGGCGCCGAGGTCCTCGGCCGTGGGCAGCTCGTCGGCCGAGCCGGCGAGGAGGGAGCGGCGGGGGACGTCGGCCGTGTGGTCGTCGAAGCGTTCCTCGAGCCCGGCGACCAGCTCGCGGATCTCCGCGGACGCCGCGACCTGCTCGGCCACCTGCCGCTCGACCTCCCGCGCCGCCTCGCGGAGCCGGTCGCTGGGCAGCATGAGGGAGGCGGCTGCCCCGAGGTGTTCGAGGCCCGTGACGGCGGCGGCGGGGTACTCGGCCTCGGCGAGGTAGTGCGGCACATGGACCACGAATCCCGTGACATCGTGCCCCGCTTCGATGAGGCGGATCTCCACGAGGTGCCCAACCGCTCCGGGGAACTCGACGACCGGCTTCCAGCGCGAGATGCCCTCGACGAGCTCCGGCCGGTTGCCGTGCACCGTGACGCCGAGCGGGCGGGTGTGGGGCACGGGCATCGGGATCGCGTGGACCCAGAGGGTCTGGCGCACCTCGAGCCGCTCGACGAGGCCGACGACGGCGCGCGCGAACCGCTCCCACTGCAGGTCGGGCTCGGGGCCGGCGAGGAGGAGGTAGGGGCGCCCGAGCCCGTCGTGCAGGCGGTAGAGCGCGAGCGCCGGTGCGTCGTAGTCCTCGAGGTGGTCCTCGACGAAGCGGATGCGGGGGCGGCGCGAGCGGTAGTCGAGCAGCTGGTCGACGTCGAACGCGGCGATCGCGCCGGCGCCCTGGACGGTGATCAGCTCGTCGATGATCTGGCGCACGGCGTGGCCGGCGTCGGCGAATCCGGTGAAGCCCATGATGAGCGGCAGCCCGCGCATGCTCTCGTCCCCGCTGAGCTCGAGGGCTGCGGAGTACAGGCCGGCGGGGTCCTGCAGGGGCCCGGACGCGGGGTCGATCACGGTGGCAGTCCTTCCTAGGCGTTCATCCGTCCAACACTCGGCGGCGTTCCATCATTCCACCTCGGCACCTCTGGCTCGGCACCCCGGTGCCGGCGCCCCGGTGCCGGCGCCCGTGCGCCGCGCCGCAGGGGACGACCCCGGCCGCCCTATTACGATCGGGAGCACCTGAAGCAACCGCACCACACCCGCCGGCGCAGACACGCGGCAGCGTGAGCCGTGCAGAATCGAGGCACCAGAAGTGTTCAGCAACAGCGAAGTCACCCTCCGGGCCGTGTCCAAGGACCTGCGCAAGACCCCCAGCGACGTCCTGGTGGTGGGGATCGCGCAGGGCCCGGACGGGCCGGTCCTCCTCGAGAATCCCCTGAGCGCACGCAACGCCGAGGCGGTGTCCTCGACGCTTGCCGCGCTGGGCGTCACGGGCGCCGCGGACCAGCTCCACCGGCTGCCCGGGCTGCCCGAGCTCGGCGCTCACGTGCTCGCCTTGGCCGGCGTGGGCAAGCTCGGGCCGGGTGCGGCCCCGAGCGCGGAGCAGCTCCGGCGGGCCGCTGGCTCGGCGGTGCGCCAGCTGGCCGGGAACGAGACCGTGGTGCTGGCCCTGCCGGCGGCGACCACTGCCGACTTCGCCGCGGTCGCCGAGGGCGCCGCCCTCGGCGCCTACTCCTACACGGAGCACAAGTCGGCCAACGGCGGCAGCCGCAAGGACAACGTGCGCACGGCGATCGTCTACAGCGCCCTCGCCGGCACTGCCGAGGCGGACGCCGCACTCGCGCGCGCGGCGGTCCTCGGAGCCTCGGTCAACGCGACCCGCACGCTCGTGAACATGCCCCCGAGCCAGCTTTACCCGGAGGCTTTCGCCGAGGCGGCCAAGGACCTCGCGAAGGGCCTTCCCGTCAAGGTCACGGTCTTCGACGAGAAGCGGCTCGCGAAGGAGGGGTTCGGCGGCATCCTGGCGGTGGGGCAGGGGTCGGCGCGGCCGCCGCGGCTGGTCAAGGTCGAGTACGTGCCCTCCCGGCCGTCCGGGGCGCGCAGCGTCCACCTCGTCGGCAAGGGCATCACGTTCGACTCGGGCGGCATCTCGATCAAGCCCGCGGCCAACATGGACCAGATGAAGAGCGACATGGCCGGTGCGGCCACCGTCCTGAACGCTGCCCTCGCGGCGGCGCGCCTGGGCCTGCCCGTGAAGGTGACCGCGTGGCTTTGCGTGGCCGAGAACATGCCCTCGGGCAGCGCGCAGCGGCCCTCCGACGTCATCACGATGCGCGGCGGCACCACGGTGGAGGTGCTCAACACCGACGCCGAGGGCCGGCTCGTCATGGCCGACGGCCTGGTCGCGGCGTGCGAGGAGAACCCGGACGCCGTCATCGACGTGGCGACGCTGACGGGGGCGGCCCTCGTGGCGCTCGGCACCCGCACCGCGGGGGTCATGGGCGACGACGAGGTGACCCGCCCGCTGCTCGACGCCGCCGCCGCGGCGGGCGAGCCCGCGTGGCCCATGCCGCTGCCCGAGGAGCTGCGGGCAGGCCTGGATTCCGCCACGGCGGACATCGCCAATGTCGGCGAGCGTCCCGGCGGAATGCTGACGGCTGCCATCTTCCTGAAGGAGTTCGTGGGCAGGCGCCCGGACGGCAGCACCGTGCCGTGGGCCCACCTCGACATCGCGGGACCGGCGTTCAACACCGGCTCGCCCTACGGGCACACCCCCAAGCAGGGCACCGGCTCCACGGTCCGCACGCTCGTGGGCTACCTCGAGTCCGCTGCCCGCCCGTGACGCCGCGCCGCCCGCAGCCCCGGCGGCTGCGGGCGGCCACTCTCTCGTAATTTCGCATCATGAAATTGAAAGTCCATGTAGCGAAAGTGCTAGAGTTCCCGTGACTCTTGACACAAGGCCGGGACAAACGTTCGGCGAAGGTGGAGCATAGTCGGTCGGGGATATAGGGTTTCCCTGATACCGGGCCTGCGCGGACCGCCGCAGGCAAACTGTCACATCCGACGGCGGAACACGCCGTCCACAAGGCGAGGGAGCGTCCACGTGGCCGAAGCGGCAACTGCGCACGAATTCGACATCTTGATCCTCGGCGGCGGAAGTGGCGGCTACGCCGCGGCGCTCCGCGCCTCGGAGCTCGGCTTCTCGGTCGGGCTCGTCGAGAAGGGCAAGCTGGGCGGCACGTGCCTGCACAACGGCTGCATCCCGACCAAGGCCCTCCTCCACTCGGCCGAGCTGGCCGACCATGCACGCGACGCCGGCAAGTACGGCGTGAACGTGACGCTGGACGGCATCGACATGAACGCCGTGAACGCCTACAAGGGCGGCATCATCGCGGGCAAGTTCAAGGGCCTCACGGGCCTCATCAAGTCCAAGGGCATCACAGTCATCGAGGGCGAGGGCCGCCTGACCGGCCCGAGCACGGTGACCGTGGCCGGCACGGACTACACGGGCAAGAACATCATCCTCGCCACCGGCTCCTACTCGCGCAGCCTCCCCGGCCTCGAGATCGGCGGACGGGTCATCACCTCCGACCAGGCGCTCGAGCTCGACTACGTGCCCAACAGCGTGATCGTCCTCGGCGGCGGCGTCATCGGCGTCGAGTTCGCCTCGGTCTGGAAGTCCTTCGGCGTCGACGTCACGATCGTCGAGGGCCTGCCCTCGCTCGTCCCCAACGAGGACGCCGCGATCGTCAAGCAGCTCGAGCGCGCCTTCAAGAAGCGCGGCATCAAGTTCAGCACCGGCACGTTCTTCCAGGGCGTCGAGCAGGACGAGAACGGCGTCAAGGTCACGCTCGTCGACGGGAAGACCTTCGAGGCCGACCTGCTCCTGGTCGCCGTCGGCCGCGGGCCGTCCACGGCGAACCTCGGCTTCGAGGAGGCCGGCATCACGGTGGACCGCGGCTTCGTCATCACCAACGAGCGGCTGCACACCGGCGTGGGCAACGTCTACGCGGTCGGCGACATCGTCCCCGGCGTCCAGCTCGCCCACCGCGGCTTCCAGCAGGGCATCTTCGTGGCCGAGGAGATCGCTGGCCTCAACCCGGTCGTGGTCGAGGACGTGAACATCCCGAAGGTCACCTACTGCGACCCCGAGATCGCCACGGTCGGCTACACCGAGAAGGCCGCCAAGGAGAAGTTCGGCGAGGACCAGGTGCAGACCCAGGAGTACAACCTCGCCGGCAACGGCAAGAGCTCGATCCTCGGCACGTCCGGCATCATCAAGGTCGTGCGCCAGAAGGAGGGCCCGGTGGTCGGCGTCCACATGATCGGCGCCCGCATGGGTGAGCAGATCGGCGAGGCCCAGCTCATCGTCAACTGGGAGGCCTACCCGGAGGACGTGGCCCAGTTCATCCACGCCCACCCGACGCAGAACGAGGCTCTCGGCGAGGCCCATCTGGCCCTGGCCGGCAAGCCGCTGCACGGCTGAGCCGACCCCGACACCATTCGCACGCAGAAGAATCAAGGAGCACGGGGACCCATGTCTGAATCCGTCAACCTTCCAGCCCTCGGTGAAAGCGTCACCGAAGGCACCGTCACCCGCTGGTTGAAGCAGGTCGGCGACCGCGTCGAGATCGACGAGCCCCTCGTCGAGGTCTCCACCGACAAGGTCGACACCGAGATCCCTTCTCCGGTCGCGGGCATCCTCGAGCAGATCCTCGTAGCCGAGGACGAGACCGCCGAGGTCGGCTCCCCGCTGGCGGTGATCGGCGACGGCGCGTCCGCGCCGGACGCCTCCGGCGAGCCCGCCGCCCAGGAGGCAGAGCAGGCGCCCGCCGCCGCCCCGGAGCCCGAGCAGGCTCCCGCACCGCAGGCCGAGGCGGCCGCCGCGCCGGAGCCCGCGGGCTCCTCCGCCGGCGCCCCGGCCGAGGGGCACGAGGTCACGCTCCCCGCCCTCGGCGAGAGCGTCACCGAAGGCACGGTGACCCGGTGGCTCAAGGCCGTCGGCGAGACCGTCGAGGTCGACGAGCCGCTGCTCGAGGTGTCCACCGACAAGGTCGACACCGAGGTCCCGTCCCCGGTCGCCGGCACCCTGCTCGAGATCCGCGTGCCCGAGGACGAGACGGCGGAGGTCGGCGCTGTGCTCGCGGTCATCGGCTCCGGTGCCCCGGCCCAGGCCGCCCCCGCCCCGGCTGCCGAGGCGCCCGCAGCCCAGGCACCCGCCGCTGCCCCGGCTCCGGCTGAAGCACCTGCCGCTGCACCTGCGGCTGCTCCTGCACCCGCAGCAGCCCCGGCACCGGCATCCGCCCCGGCCCCTGCGGCCGCCCCGGCACCGGCATCCGCCCCGGCAGCCACCGCCGCGCCGGCGCAGGGCGGCGAGTCGGGCTACGTGACCCCGCTCGTGCGCAAGCTCGCGAACCAGCACGGGATCGACGTGACCTCGCTGACCGGGACCGGCGTCGGCGGCCGCATCCGCAAGCAGGACGTCCTCGCCGCGGTCGAGGCCAAGAACGCCGCCTCCGCCCCGGCCCCCAGCGCCCCCGCCGCGGCGGCCCCGGCCCAGGCTGCCCCGGCCGCCGCCGCCAACGGCGCCGTCTCGTCGCTGCGCGGGACCACGGAGAAGGCCCCCCGGATCCGCCAGGTCATCGCCCGCCGGATGCGCGAGTCGCTCGACACCTCGACCCAGCTCACGCAGGTCCACGAGGTAGACATGACGAAGATCGCGAAGCTCCGCAACCGCGCCAAGGCCCAGTTCCAGGCCCAGAACGGCGTCAAGCTGACCTTCCTCCCGTTCATCGCGAAGGCCGTGGCCGAGGCGCTCAAGCAGCACCCGAAGCTCAACGCGGAGTACAACGAGGAGACCCAGCAGATCACCTACCACAACGCGGAGCACCTCGCGATCGCGGTGGACACGGACAAGGGCCTCCTCGTCCCGGTGATCAACAACGCCGGCGACCTCAACCTCGCGGGCCTGGCCGGGCGCATCGCCGATGTCGCCGCGCGCACGCGCAGCGGCAAGATCGGTCCGGACGAGCTCTCGGGCGGCACGTTCAGCATCACCAACATCGGCTCGGTCGGCGCGCTGTTCGACACGCCGATCATCAACCAGCCGCAGGTGGCCATCCTGGGCACCGGGGCGATCGTGAAGCGCCCGTGGGTCTCCCAGAACGCCGAGGGCGACGACGTCATCTCGATCCGGTCGATGATGTACCTCTCGCTCACCTACGACCACCGCCTGGTCGACGGCGCGGACGCGGGCCGCTTCCTCCAGACGCTGCGCGCGCGGCTCGAGGAGGGCTCGTTCGAGGCCGACCTCGGACTCTGAGGTACCTCCGGCAGAGCGCACGACGGCGCCCGCTCCCCTTTCCGGGGACGGGCGCCGTCCGCGTTTCGTTACCCACTTGGGACGCGCGCCGGGCCCGATCCGGCGCAGGCGGCACGCGCGCCGCCACTAGACTCGGGTCATGACTGTCGTCCTGAGCATTGTCGTCTTCCTGCACGTCGTCGGTGCAGCCATGATCGTTGGCCCGTGGATCGCGAACATGAAGAACCCCACGGTCGGCCCGCGGCAGTTCGACGGCGCGATGACCCAGCTCGTCACCGGCGTCATCCTGGTCGGGCTCATCACGATCCTGTCCAAGCAGGCAGACAGCGGCGTGGCGCCGCTCGACACGAACCTGTACATCAAGCTAACGGTGAAGTTCATCATCGCCGTGGTGGTGGGCGCCCTGGCCTTCGTGGGCAACCGCCGCCGCAAGGCCGGCGAGAGGGTCGCCCCGGGACTCGCCCACGGCGTCGGCGGCCTGGCGCTGCTCAACATCGCCATCGCCACGATCTGGCAGTAGCCTCCGCTGCTCCACACGGCCCCGCCGCCCCCGGTCACATTCGGAGGAGGCGGGGCCGTGTTGTGCCTAGGATGGGCGAGGACGGCGCACCCGACCGGCTGCGCCGCGGCACACCGACCACGGCAAGGAGCACACATGGCTACGATCCGCACCGCACACACCGTCTGGGAGGGCAACCTCTTCGAGGGCAAGGGGCAGACCACCCTCGACACCTCGGGCCTCGGCACGTACGACGTGACGTGGAAGGCCCGCAGCGAGGACGCGAACGGCAAGACGAGCCCGGAGGAGCTCCTCGCCGCGGCCCACTCGGCCTGCTTCTCCATGGCCTTCAGCAATGAGCTCGACGGCGCGGGCTTCAAGGCCGAGCGCATCGAGACCTCCTCCGCGGTCGGCTTCGAGCCCGGCAAGGGCGTCACGGGCAGCGAGCTCACCGTGACCGCCACGGTTCCCGGCATCTCCGAGGAGCAGTTCCAGCAAATCGCGGAGAAGGCCAAGGTCGGCTGCCCCGTCAGCCAGGCGCTCTCTGGGATCACCATCACCCTCAAGGCCACCCTCGAGTCCTGAGCCCCGCCCCGCTGACCCGGGCCGCGGAGTGCCCCGCGCCCGGGCAGCGAAAGGCCCCTCCCCGACCCCGGGGAGGGGCCTTTCCCGCGTCCGGGCAGTGCCGGGCGCCTCAGCCCTGGTAGGCCGGCTCCTTGAGGGCCGCCCCGCGGTCCTGGGGACGCGGGGGCAGCGGCGCCGGACGCACCGAGCGGTAGCCCTCGCGCGCCGGCGGCCGCTGGGTCGGGATCTCGACGAGCATCTCCTTGAGCACCCCGATGCCGTGCTCGAGCTGCGGGTCGATGCCGGCCGCGTACGCGTGCGGCGGGTAGGCCACCTCGATGTCCGGCTCCACGCCGAAGTTCTCGACGCCCCACCCGATGCCGCCCTCGAACCAGGTCGCGTAGCGCGGCTGGCTCACCGCGGTACCGTCCGCGAGCTTGAACCGGTTGTCGATCCCGATCACGCCGCCCCAGGTCCTCGTCCCGACCACCGGTCCGATGCCGCGCAGCTTCCCCACGGCCGTGATGATGTCGCCGTCGGAGCCCGCGAACTCGTCCGCGAGGATCACCACCGGGCCCCGGGGAGCGTGCCGCGGGTAGGTGCGGGGCTGCTCCCCACGGGGGACGCTCCAGCCGGTGACGCGCCGGCCGATCAGCTCGGCCACGAGCTGGGACGTGTGGCCGCCGCGGTTGCGGCGCACGTCCACCACGAGCGCGTCGAGGGCCGTCTCGGTATCGAGGTCGCGGTGGAGCTGGGCCCAGCCGCGCGCCCCCATGTCCGGCACGTGCAGGTACCCGAAGCGGCCCTCGGAGGCCTCGCGGACGAGCCGCCGGTTCGCCTGGACCCAGTCCTGGTACCGCAGCCGCTCCTCGTCGCGGAGGGGCACGACGGCGATCCGCCGGGTGCGCCCCGACGCCTCGCCGTGGGCCGCGCCGTTGAGCATCGTCAGCTCGACGACCTTGCCCGCGGCGCCGGCCAGCGCGGTCGCCGGCCCGGAGCCGGGACCGAGCCGGACGCCGTCGACCTCGAGCAGCCGGTCGCCCGGGCGGACGCCCGCCCCGGGCGCAGCGAGGGGCGAGGCAGCGAGCGGGTCGGAGGACTCGTTGGCGAGGACGCGGCGGACCACCCAGCCGCCGTCGAAGTCGAACTCCGCCCCGAGCCGGCCCTGTCCCCCGGCGCCGGGCTCGGTGACGGCCGGGGGCGTGACGTACGCGTGCGACGTGCCCAGCTCGCCGTGGAGTTCCCAGATGAGGTCGACGAGGTCATCGTGCGAGCCGAGCCTGTCCACGATCGGCCGATACCGGTCCCGGACCTCGTCCCAGTCCGCGCCGGCCATGTCTTCAGTCCAGAAGAAGTCGCGCTGCAGCCGCCAGGCCTCTTCGAAGGCCTGCGACCACACCGCCCTGGGGTCGAGCCGCACCCGGATGCGTTCGAGGTCCACCGTGACGTGTTCGGCGTGCCCGTCCTCGGCCGGCTTGTCGCTCGGCACGCTGTGGACCGTCCGGTCGCGCACGTAGACGATCCTCGTGCCGTCGCCGCTGAGCCGGTACGACTCCAGCGCCCCCACGAGCGTCGTCTCGTTCCCCGTGAGGAGGTCGAAGCGCTGCAGCGTCGGCGGGGCGTCCTTGTCCTCGGGCTTGGCCCTGCCCTCGCCGGTGGCGCCCGCGAGGTCGTGGGAGAGCCACAGCAGGGAGTCCTGCGCGGCCGCGAGGTGCGAGTAGTTGCCCTGGCGGACGGGCAGCGCGGTGACGCGGTGGCGGATCCCGTCGAGGTCGACGCGCACCTCGGCAGGCGCTGCCGACGGCGGCGAGGCCGCGCCGTCGTCCGCCGGGCGGCTCTGGGCGTCGTCCGCGAAGTCTGCCACGCGGGGCCCGAACGGGCCCGCCGTGGCCGCCGAGAGCGGGACGATGTACGGCTTGATGGGGCTCGGGAACGACAGGTCGAACGAATGGCCGTCGTATACCGGGTCGAAGCTGCGCCCGGAGAGGAACGCGAGGTACTTCCCGTCCGGCGTGAACGCGGGCGAGGCGTCCTGGAAGCGGCCATCGGTGACGTCGGCCACGCGGCCCGTGGCCCGCTCGGCGAGCCGGAGCTTGGAGCGCGAGCCGAACGCGGTCACGGGCTCGATCCAGGCCAGCCAGCGCGAATCCGGGCTCCAGGCCAGCTGGGCGACCATGCCCTCCCCGACGCTGCTGAGGGTCGTGGCCGTGCCCTGCGCGACATCGACGAGGTGGACGTCGCCGAACGCGGTGCCGACGGCGAGGAACTTCGCGTCGGGGCTGGGCACCAGCTCGACCGGACGGTGCGAAGAGGGCAGCGGGATGCGGGCCAGGCGCGGCAGGGAGTCCTCGTCCCCCGCTGCGGAGACGGCCGGGAGCTGGGCCGGCACCGCGTAGGAGCGCGGCGTGCGGGGCCCCGCGGAGGCCGGCGGCGCGGCAGCCGTCGCTGCCGCGTCCTGGCCGCCGGCGAGCGCGGAGACCGGCCGCGGCAGGCCGTCGGAGGCGGGGGCGGCAGCGTGCCCGGCGCTGCCGGCCTGCTCGACGAGCGCGGCGCCGCCCGCGGCGGGCGCGGCTGCGGTGCCCAGTCCCCCGAGGCGGCGCACGAACAGCCCCTCTTCGCCCTCGTGGTCCGCGACGAACGCGACGGCTCCGGAGCCCAGCGGCCGGGCGAGCCGTGCACGCACCCCCGGGGTGGCCTCGACGACGTGGGAGGGGCCGTCGCGGTGCGTGAGCCAGTGGACCGTGCCGTGGGACTCGACCACGCTGGCCCGTCCGTCGGGGGCCGGGACCACCTCGCCGAGATGGCGGCCGACGGCGAGGGGCCGGCTCCGGCGGGACGTCGAGGCCGAGGCGAGGGCGATCTCGAGCCGGCGCGGCTCGGCGTCGAGCGAGTCGAGGATCCACAGCTCGCCGGCGCTGTCGAAGACGACCCGGCGGCCGTCGGTGCTCGCGTGGCGGAGGTAGAAGCGGTCGGAGTCGGTGTGCCGGCGCAGGTCGGCCCCTGCCCGGTCGACCGAGTACAGGTTGCCCACGCCCTCGTGGTCCGAGACGAACGCGATGCGCTCCCCGACCCACAGCGGGTCTGCGAGGTTTGCGTCGAGGTCGGCCAGGAGGCGGCGGAACTCCCCGCCGCCGTCGGGATCGATCCAGAGCTTGCCCGCTGCGCCCCCGCGGTACCGCTTCCAGTGGGCGGGCTCGCGGGTCAGGACGCTTCCCACGACGACGGGCCGGTCGTCGCCGACCCGGGGGCCGAACGCGACCGAGTCCACGGGCCCGTAGGGGAGCTCCTCCAGCCAGCCGCCGTCGAGCGGCATGGTGTAGGCGTGCGTGTGGCGGGAGTCCGGCTGGTTGTGGGCGCTCGTGACGATCGCTCTGCCGCCGGGCTCGAAGCCGCGGACCCTCGTGGTCGCGTGGCCGAACCAGCTCAGCTGCCGGAAGCCGCCGCCGTCGACCTCGGCGGAGACGACCTCGGGGGCGCTGCCCTGCACCACGGTCCACACGACCTTGCTCCCGTCAGGGGCGAAGCGGGGATTGCGTGCAGGCAGCCCGAGCGAGGAGAGCCGCCAGGCGCGCCCTCCGGCGACAGGGGCGAGCCAGACGTCGTCCTCGGCGACGAACGCCACGAGGTCCCCGTGCACGTGGGGATAGCGGAAGTAGCTGGAGCCAGTCATCCTCCGATCATATTCACCGGCCCGGCCCCTCCCGGGCCGGCCACACCCGTGCGGGAGAGTGTGACGCACGCCGCATCAGGCGGGGCCGATCCGCGCGACCTTCCACCGCTGGCCGTCGTGCTCCAGGACGACCGTCAGCTCCTGGTCGCGGCCAGCGGGCCTCTCCCCGACGGTGGCCCCGGTCCGGTCCTTCACGGCGTAGCCGGTCGTGACCACCCGGACCCGCACCGCGGCGCTCCGGGAGCCCGCGGCCGGGTCCCCGGTGCCGGAGTCGAGGGACGCCGCGAGGACCCGGGCGCTGAAGCCCTCGAGCCGCTGGCCGCTGGCCTCGAGCCTGTCGAGGAGCCCGCGGTCCGCTGCGGCCGCCTCCGAGCCTGCGGCGTTGACCGCGGAGAGCATGCCGCGGTCGCGGCCGGCGATGGCCCTCGCCCGGATCTCCGACAGGGCCTGCACCGCCTGCACCGGGTCGGGGGCGGCGGCGCGGCGCCGGAGCTGCTCGGGCAGGGAATCCCACCCCACCACGACGGCCGTCTGGTCCGCGGCCGCAGGCTGATCGCCGCCCGGCGGGGCCGGAGGCCGGCTCCACCAGCCCGCAGCGACCGCGGCCACGACGAGCCCCGCGGCAAGCCAGAGGGCGGCCGCCGGAATCGGGCGCCGCCGCCTCGCCCCGGGGCGGCCGGCCGGCGCCGGGGCCGCCGCACGGGATGCGGACGCGGCATGGGCTCTCCGGCGGCGCTGGGGCCGCTGGAGGCGCGGGCGAGGGGGGCGGACTCTGGAATCGCGACGGGAGGGAAGGCCCAGGAGCGGGCGCCGGCGGGCCGGGGCGGCCTGGCGCCGGGTCATCAGCTCGGGCAGGACGGCGGCGTCGACGGCAGGGGCGAGGTCGACCGGCTCCGCCCGGCCGCTGCGGAGCACCGAGCGGGCGAGCTCCTCGGCCGAGGGCCGCTGGAGCGGATCGTCCCGCAGCGCCGCCTCGATCGCGGCGGCGAGTTCGGCCGGGACGTCCCGGACCATGAGGGACAGGGGCGGCCGATGCTCCGTCTGGACCGGCGGCTCGCCCGTGAGGGCATACCAGGCGAGCGCCCCGAGGGCGAAGACGTCGGCCGCGGCGGCGCGCGCCGCGGAGCTCCGCCCGGGACTCCCGACCGGGTCACCGCCCTCGGCCGCCGCGGTGCGACCCGCGGACGGGTCGGCGAAGCCGGCGGTGCCGGCCGCGCCTGCGCCGCCGTCGCCCACCATCCGGCCGAGTCCGAAGTCACTTAGCATGGGCCGGCCGTCGGCCGTGAAGAGGACATTCCCGGGCGAGACGTCCCCGTGCGCGGTCCCGTCCGCGTGCAGCGCGGCCAGGGCGCGGGCGATCGGGACCACGACGGTGATGCACTCCCCCACCGGAAGGCGGCCGCGGACGCGCACGAGGTGGCCCAGGGACCCTCCGGCGGCGTATTCGCTCAGCAGCGCGACCGCTCCGTCCGCCGCGCCCGCGGCAGGGACCGCCCGGTGGATCCCGAGGACGTGGTCATGGGGGCGGGCACGGGAGATCCTCGCCTCCCGCTGCGCGCGGGCGAGGACCTCGTCGGGGCCCAGGCCGGGGCCGGGGACGAGGAGCTTCGCCGCGAGCAGGCGCCCGGTGCCGGCCTCGCGGACGAGCCAGACCGGGCCCGCTGCGCCGCGGCCGATGGCGCGGAGCGTCTCATAGCCGGGCACGGCCGCCGGCTGGTCACGGGCGCCCGGCTCGGCGGCATCGTCGGCGGGCGGGCGGTCCGCCCCGGAAGGGCTGGCTGCGTCCATGGCCCCATGTCTACCGCAGATCGGGGCGGCCCGCAGAAGTTATCCACAGGCGGGGGCGGGTGCGAGGCTCGTCACACTCCCCCGCGCCGGGGCGGCCGCGCGGGCTAAGCTGGACCCCATGACTCTTGCGTTCACCCGGCTGGGGTTCGCGCCGGACTACGTCGGCTACACCGACGGCCTGGCCGCCCAGCGCAAGCTCCACGAGGACGTGGCGGCGGGTACCGCCCCCAGCACCGTCCTCCTCCTCGAGCACTCCCCGGTCTACACGGCCGGCAAGCGCACCGAGGACCACGAGCGGCCGCTCGACGGCACCCCCGTCGTGCCGGTCGACCGCGGCGGCAAGCTCACATGGCACGGCCCCGGCCAGCTCGTGGGCTATCCGATCGTGCGGCTCGCGGAGCCGCGCGGCATCCGCGCCTACGTGGAACTGCTCGAGGACGTCATGATCACCGTCATCTCCGAGTACGGCATCAAGGCCGAGCACGTCGACGGGCGCTCGGGCGTGTGGGTCCGTGCGGACGAGCGCGGCGGCGACCGCAAGATCGCGGCCATCGGCATCAGCGTGCACGAGGGCGTCACCGGCCACGGCTTCGCGATCAACTGCAGCAACAGCCTCGACCCGTACGCCCAGATCATCGCGTGCGGCATCACGGACGCGGGCACGACCACGATCTCGGCCGAATGCGGCCGCGAGGTCGGCCCGCTGGACATCATCGACCGGATCACCGAGGAGCTCTCCCGCCGTGCCGGCGAGTTCGTCGCCGTCGACACCGCGACCACAGAAGGAGCCCTGGCATGACGATCGCCCCCGAGGGCCGGCGGATGCTGCGGATCGAGCAGCGCAACGCGGCCGTGCCGGTCGAGCGCAAGCCGGACTGGATCAAGGCCAAGGTCCAGATGGGCCCCGAGTTCGTCCAGCTGAAGAACCAGGTGAAGAAGGAGGGCCTCCACACCGTCTGCGAGGAGGCCGGCTGCCCGAACATCTTCGAGTGCTGGGAGGACAAGGAAGCCACCTTCCTCATCGGCGGCTCCGAGTGCACCCGCCGCTGCGACTTCTGCCAGATCGACACCGGCCGGCCCTCCCCGCTGGACCGCTTCGAGCCGACCAAGGTCGCCCGCTCGGTCCAGTCCATGGGCCTGCGCTACGCCACCGTGACCGGCGTTGCCCGCGACGACCTCGAGGACGAGGGCACCTGGCTCTACGCCGAGACCATCCGCAAGATCCACGAGCTCAACCCCGGCACCGGCGTGGAGATCCTCATCCCCGACTTCTCCGGCAAGCCCGAGCACATCAGCGCGATCTGCGAGGCCGCCCCGGAGGTCTTCGCCCACAACGTCGAGACCGTCCCGCGCCTGTTCAAGGCCATCCGGCCCGCGTTCCGCTACGAGCGCTCCCTCGACGTGCTCACCCAGGGCCGCGACCACGGCATGGTCACCAAGTCCAACCTGATCCTGGGCATGGGCGAGACCCGCGAGGAGATCTCCCAGGCCTTGGCCGACCTGCACCAGGCCGGTTGCGACCTGATCACCATCACCCAGTACCTGCGCCCCTCCGAGCGCCACCACCCCGTGGAGCGCTGGGTCAAGCCCGAGGAGTTCGTCGAGCTGTCCCAGGAGGCCGAGGAGATCGGCTTCCTCGGCGTCATGAGCGGGCCCCTCGTCCGCTCCTCCTACCGGGCTGGCCGCCTCTGGGCCACTGCCATGCGCAAGAAGGGCCGCGAGATCCCACCCGCCCTGGCCCACATCCAGTCCTCCGGCACGACCCGGCAGGAGGCGGCGACCCTCCTCGCTGCCCGGCAGGGCTGATCCGCTCAGCACCCAGGGGCGTCCACTCACGGCAGTGGGCGCCCCTCTGCGTCCCCCCGCACCCGCAGGGCCGAACGGCCGCGGTGATCTCGGCGCGCGGTGACTTAGAATTGAGGGACTATGGCGAAGCGCACCGACACCTCCAGCACGCCCGCGGACAAGTCTCCCCAGGGCGGAGCTCCGAAGAAGGCGAAGAAGCCCAACGGCTTCCAGCAGTTCCTCCAGGTCTTCCAGATGACGCGGAGGGCCGACCCGAATGCCGTGTGGCTGATGCTGCTCGTGTTCCTCGGGGTGACGGCCGTGGGCCTGCTCGTCGGCTTCCTGCTCGACAACTGGGTCACCGGTCTCATCATCGGCATCCTGCTCGGTGTCCTCGGAGCCGTGTTCATCCTCAGCCGCCGGGCAGAGCGCGCGGCCTACGCCCAGATCGAGGGACAGCCCGGAGCCGCCGGCGCGGCGCTGAACTCCCTGCGGCGCGGCTGGGTCGTCGAGGAGCAGCCCGTCGCGGTGAACCCCCGCACCCAGGACGTCGTATTCCGGGCCATCGGGCGTCCGGGCATCGTCCTCGTCTCCGAGGGTCCGAGCGCCCGCGTCCGCCAGCTCGTCGACAGTGAGCGCAAGCGACTGGCCCGCATCCTGCCGAACGTTCCGGTGCACGTCATCGAGACCGGGCGCGACGAGGGCCAGACCCCCCTGCGCAACGTGGCGGCGAAGATGAACAAGCTCAAGCCGCAGCTGACCAAGACCGAGGTGGCTGCCGTGAGCAAGCGCATCGCCGCACTCGGCACGCGCCTGCCCATTCCCAAGGGCATCGATCCCACCCGGATGCGCCCTGACCGGCGTGCCATGCGCGGCCGCTGAGCCGCACCGCAGCACCACGGCAAAGGCCCCGGCAGCAATGCCGGGGCCTTCGTCGTCCCGCCCTGCGGCGGTGCTGCGGCGGTGCAGGGGCCGGGGAAGCCGGCCGTGGTCAGAGGCGGACGACGACGGTCCCTGCCGCCTTGTCGTGCGCGCCGCGCTGGTCGGGGTCGAAGACCACCGCCGGGATCACGAGGCACAGCAGGAGGGTGCGCAGGGCCGCGCGCGGGAGGCCCACAGGACCCCCGTCGAGCCGGCGGACGGTGAGGCCGGCGATGCGGTGTCCGAGCCCGTGGCCCACCAGGCCCACCAGGAGCACCTGCTCCACGGCGAACACGGCGAGGATGGTGAGCTGGCTTCCACCGAGGAAGGCTGCGGCGATCGCGTAGGAGGCGGCCCAGTCGATGCACAGGGCGAGCACCCGACGGCCGGGCCGGCCCACGGAGCCGGGCCCCGTGCGGGGCATTCCGAGGCGGCGTCCGGGGAAGTCGCCCTCGGCGAGCTGGGGCCCGCTGATCCAGGATCCGAGGTCTCTGCGGTCGATCACCTGTCCATTCTAGGCCGCGGTGCCGGACGGCGCGGGCCGCGGGACGGGGCTGCCCGCGGTGCCGGACGGCGCGGGGTCTGGCAGGGCGCCGCCGCTGCGGCTAGCGTTTACACGGGACAAGGCCCTGTAACCTCGCCGAAACAATGCCGACACGGACGGGAAATCCCCCGTTCGTACTGTGGGTGGCAGTTGCGTACGAGGCGCACCGTGGACGCGCAGTGACTGCGTGCCCGGTCGGCGCCGGCCCGACTGCCCCCACCCTGCCAAAGGAGTACAGATGTTCAAGTCTGCGGACGAAGTCCTCGCATTCATCAAGGACGAAGACGTCAAGTTCGTCGATATCCGCTTCACCGACCTGCCGGGCGTCCAGCAGCACTTCAACATCCCGGCCAAGACGGTCGACGAGGACTTCTTCGTCAACGGCCAGCTCTTCGACGGCTCCTCGATCCGCGGCTTCCAGGGCATCGCCGAGTCGGACATGCAGCTCATCCCGGACGTCACGACGGCGTTCGTCGACCCGTTCCGCGTCGAGAAGACCCTCGCCCTGAGCTTCTCCATCGTCAACCCGCGCACCGGCGAGCCGTACCACCGCGACCCGCGCGGCGTGGCCGAGCGTGCCGAGGCCTACCTCGCCTCGACGGGGATCGCCGACACCGCGTTCTTCGCGCCCGAGGCCGAGTTCTTCGTCTTCGACAACGTCCAGTTCGAGTCCTCCCCCCAGGGTTCCTTCTACAAGGTCGACTCCATCGAGGCGCCGTGGAACTCGGGCCGCGAGGAGGAGGGCGGCAACCTCGGGAACAAGACGCCGTTCAAGGGCGGCTACTTCCCTGTGGCCCCGGTCGACCACCAGGCCGACCTGCGCGATGCCATGTGCCTCGCCCTCGACGCCGCCGGCCTCGAGGTCGAGCGCTCGCACCACGAGGTCGGCGCCGCCGGCCAGGCGGAGATCAACTACCGCTTCAACACCCTCGTCCGCGCGGCCGACGACCTGCAGAAGTTCAAGTACATCATCAAGAACACCGCGCTCGAGTGGGGCAAGGCGGTCACGTTCATGCCGAAGCCGATCTTCGGCGACAACGGCTCCGGCATGCACTGCCACCAGTCGCTGTGGAACGGCAGCGAGCCGCTCTTCTACGACGAGAAGGGCTACGCCAACCTCTCGGACCTCGCCCGGTGGTACATCGGCGGCCTGCTCAAGCACGCGTCCGCGGTCCTCGCGTTCACGAACCCGACGGTGAATTCCTACAAGCGCCTCGTGAAGGGCTTCGAGGCGCCGGTCAACATGGTGTACTCGCAGGGCAACCGCTCCGCCGGCATCCGCATCCCGATCACGGGCTCGAACCCGAAGGCCAAGCGCATCGAGTTCCGCGCGCCGGACCCCTCGTCCAACCCGTACCTCGCGTTCGCCGCGCAGCTCATGGCGGGCATCGACGGCATCCGCAACCGCATCGAGCCGCCGGCCCCGATCGACAAGGACCTCTACGAGCTCCCCGTCGAGGAGGCCCGCGACATCCCCAAGGCCCCGGGCTCGCTCGAGGAGGCCCTCGAGGCGCTCGAGGCGGACAACGAGTTCCTCCAGGCCGGCGGGGTCTTCACCCAGGACCTCATCGACACCTGGATCGCGTACAAGCGCGAGAAGGAGATCATGCCGCTCTCGCTGCGCCCGAACCCCTACGAGTTCGAGCTCTACTTCGGGGTCTGATCCCGCACCTTCCGCGGTCCCTCCCGCACACGACGGCGCCCCTCGTCTCCCGCTGCCAGCCGGCGGGGAGGCGGGGGGCGCCGTCGTCGGCGGAGCCGGCCCGTGGGCCGCGTCAGCCGGTGACCGTGGTGAGGACGCCGGTGGCGTCGCCCTCGGCGGTGACGTCGTGCCGGGGGCCGGGCAGGACGGCGATCTGGCCCGGTCCGAGGCGAAGCTCCGCGTCGCCGGAGCGCACCACGAACGTCCCCGACAGGACGTGGAGCGTGGCCGCGGCGGGCTTGGCATGGTCGCCGAGGACCTGGCCGTCCAGGATGGCCAGCAGCGTGTGGCGCAGCGTCCCGTCGTGGAGCAGTGCGCGAGCGCTGCGCCCGTGCGGGCTCGTGCGCGCCCGCACGAGCTCCTCGGCTGCGGCGGCGGCGACATCGATCAGGGTGTGCATCGTCTCTTCCTTTCTCCGTGTGCCCGCCCGCCCGGGCCGGGCCGTCAGTGCTCGGGCGCGTAGAACCGCCGCTCGAACACCTGCCGGGCCCTGCGGGTGACGCTGAGGTAGTGCTGCTCGAGCGCGGTGGCCTGCCCGGGAGGATACCCGCACCACCGGGCGACCGCCTCGAGGTCCCGCCGCGACGTGGGCAGCAGGTCCGAGGCGCGCCCGCTCCACGCGACGTTCGCGCTGCGAACCCTGCTGGCCAGGCGCCACGCCTCCGCGAGGAGCTCGGCCTCCCCCGGCGGGATCAGGCCGAGGTCCGAGGCGGCCGTGAGCGCTTCCAACGTGCCCGTGGTGCGCAGCTGCGGGTGGCGGCGGGCGTGCTGGAGCTGGAGCAGCTGCACGAGCCATTCGACGTCGCTGAGGCCTCCGCGGCCCAGCTTGAGGTGCCGGGACGGGTCGGCGCCGCGGGGAAGCCGCTCGGCCTCGACCCGGGCCTTGATGCGCCTGATCTCGCGGACGTCGGAGGGCGCGAGCTCCTCGGGATAGCGGACGGAGTCCACGAGCTCCATGAAGTCGGCGGCCAGGGCGTCGTCGCCCGCGAGCGGCCGTGCCCGCAGGAGCGCCTGGGCCTCCCACACGAGCGCCCAGCGACGGTAGTACTCGGCGAACGAGTCGAGCGAGCGGACGAGGGGGCCGTTCTTGCCCTCGGGCCGGAGGTCGGTGTCCAGGGCGAGCGTGCGCTCGGCGAGGACCGGCGGCTTGAGCGGCTGCGTCAGGAGGGCGGAGAGGCTCCCGACGATCGCGAGGGCCTGGCGCTGCGCCGCCTCGGGGTCTGCCCCCGGGATGGGCCGGTGGACGAACACGACGTCGGCGTCGGAGCCGTAGCCGATCTCGCGGCCGCCCTGGCGCCCCATGGCGACGACGAGCACTCGGGTGAGCAGGCCGCCGTCGGCCGTCTCCGCAGCCCCCTCGGCGACCCGGAGCGCTCCGAGCACCGCGGCCTGGTCCGCGTCGGAGAGGGCGCGGCCCACGGCCTCGGTGTCGAGGATCCCGGCGCGGTCTGCGAGGGCCACGCGCAGGATCTCGCGGCGCCGGATGAGCCGCACGAGCCGCATGGCCGCGGGCGGCTCCGCGTGCCGGGAGAGCTTGGACTGGATCTCCTGCCACTGCGCCTCGAGCGGGAGCGGTTCGAGGTTGGAGTCGTCGCCGAGCCACTTGACGGACTCCGGCGAGACCTCGAGCAGGTCCGCGATGAGCCGGGAATCGGCCAGGACGTGGGAGAGCCGCTCTGCGGCCGCGGCCGAGTCGCGCAGGAGGCCCAGGTACCAGTGGGTGGTGCCCAGGGCCTCGCTGACGCGGCGGAAGGCGAGCAGGCCCCCGTCGGGGTCCACGCCCTCGGCGATCCATCCCAGCAGGACGGGCAGCAGCTGCCGCTGGAGCGCGGCCCGGCGGCTCACGCCCGCCGTGAGCGCCTCGATGTGCCGCATGGCGCCCTGCGGGTCCCTGTAGCCCAGGGCGGCCAGGCGGGCCTGGGCAGCCTCCGGCGTCAGGCGCGCCTCGTCCGCGCTCATGTGCGCCACGGTGTTCAGCAGCGGGCGGTAGAAGATCCGCTCGTGGAGCTCGCGGACGCTGCGCTTGGTGCGGTGCCAGGTCTCCAGGAGCTGCTCCGGGGAGGCCCGCCCGAGGTCGAGCACACCCTGCGTGGAGCGGGCGAGCGCCCGCAGGCCGTCCTCGGAGACCGGCATGAGGTGCGTGCGGCGGAGCTTGGCCAGCTGCAGGCGGTGCTCGAGCAGGCGGAGGTAGCGGTACGAGGAATCGAACTCGGTCGCCGCGCCGCGGCCGATGTAGCCGCCCGCGGCGAGCGCCGCGATGGCAGAGGTCGTGTCGCGCACCCGCAGCGACTCGTCCGTGCGCCCGTGGACGAGCTGGAGCAGCTGGACCGTGAACTCGACGTCGCGCAGGCCGCCGGCGCCGAGCTTGATCTGCCGGTCGGCCTCGGCCGCCGGGATGTTCTCGGTCACGCGGCGGCGCATCGCCTGGACGGACTCGACGAACCCGTCGCGCTCCGCGGAGGACCACACGAGCGGAGCCACGGCGGCCTCGTAGCGGGCGCCGAGCCCGGCGTCGCCCGCGATGTGCCGCGCCTTGAGGAGAGCCTGGAACTCCCAGCTCTCCGCCCAGCGGGCGTAGTAGGCGAGGTGGGAGTCCAGGGTGCGCACGAGCGGGCCGTCACGCCCCTCGGGCCGCAGGTTGGCATCGACCTGCCACAGCGCCGGCTCACGTCCCGAGGACCAGACGGCCTTGACCATCCCCGTGGCCAGGGCGGTGCCGATCGTCGCCGCGCGGGCGCCGTCCAGGGCACAGGCGCCGTCCGCCTCGATGACGTAGATGACGTCGACGTCGGAGATGTAGTTGAGCTCGCGGGCGCCGCACTTGCCCATCCCGATCACGGCGAGGGCGACGGCGGCGACGTCCACGCGCCCGAAGCTCGCCTCGGCCTCGGCCCGGGCCACTGCCAGCCCCGCCTCGAGCGCCGCGCCAGCGAGGTCGGAGAGCTCCGCCGCGGCCGTCGGCATGAAGTCGGTCGGGGACGCCGAGCCGAGATCCCGCAGGGCGAGCTCGCACAGGTGGCGCCGGTAGGCGATCCGCAGCGCCTCATAGGCCCCGGGCCCTGTGCTCGAGGCAACGGGGCGTGCCGACCGCGGGTCCGCGCCCACCGAGGCGAGCAGGGCCGCGCGGAGCTCGGCGGGGTCCGCGCCCGAGGGCTCCGCGGACAGTGGGCGCTGAAGCACGTCGAGGTGCTCGGGGCGCCGGATGAGGAACTCCCCGAGCGCCTCGGAGGCACCGAGCAGCCGGAACATCGGCTCGCTGCGCGCGGGACCCTCCTGGACGATCCGGCGCACCTCCGGCCGGCGCTCGATCAGGCGGACCAGGGCCAGGAGTGCGGAATCCGGGTCCGCGGCCAGCGCCAATCCCTCCAGCACCGTGGCCGGCTCGATCCCATCGAGCTCGCGCGCGGCGAGGAAGCGCTCGGCGCGCTCGGGGTCCGCAGACCCGAGCGCGATCAGGCGGCGCGTCAGGGACGGGGCCACGGCGTGCGCCTACAGGATGCCGAGGTTGCGGTGCAGTTCGTAGGGCGTCACCTCGAGGCGGTACTCGTTCCAGTCCTGCCTCTTGTTGCGCAGGAAGTACTCGAAGACCTGCTCGCCGAGGATCTCGGCCATCAGCTCCGAGTCCTCCATCGCGTTGACGGCGTCGTGGAGGCTCGCCGGCAGGGGCGAGTGGCCGAGCGCGCGGCGCTCGGCCGTCGTCAGGGCCGAGATGTCGTCCTCGGCGGCGGGCGGCAGCGGGTACTCTTCCTCGATCCCCTTGAGGCCGGCGCCGAGCAGCACGGCGTAGGAGAGGTAGGGATTCGTCGCCGAGTCGATGCCGCGGTACTCGATGCGGCCGCTCTGGGCCTTGCCCGGCTTGTAGAGCGGCACCCGCACGAGGGCCGAGCGGTTGTTGTGTCCCCAGCTGAGGTAGCTGGGGGCCTCTCCCCCGCCCCAGAGGCGCTTGTAGGAGTTGACGAACTGGTTCGTCACGGCCGTGAACTCGCTCGCGTGCCTCAGGATGCCCGCGATGAAGTGGCGGGCCGTCTTCGAGAGCTGGAACTCGGCCCCCGGCTCGTGGAACGCGTTGCTGTCGCCCTCGAAGAGCGAGAAATGGGTGTGCATGCCCGAGCCCGGGTGCGCCGAGAACGGCTTGGGCATGAAGGTCGCGTAGCTGTTCTGCTGGAGGGCCACCTCCTTCACGACGGTGCGGAAGGTCATGATGTTGTCCGCCGTCTGGAGCGCGTCCGCGTACCGCAGGTCGATCTCGTTCTGCCCCGGGCCGTTCTCATGGTGGGAGAACTCGACCGAGATCCCCACCGATTCGAGCATGTTCACCACGGTGCGGCGGAAGTCCTGGGCCACGCCGCCGGGCACGTGGTCGAAGTAGCCGCCCTGGTCCACGGGGATCGGGGCGCCGTCGGGGCCGAGCTGGTCGGACTCGAGGAGGTAGAACTCGATCTCCGGGTGCGTGTAGCACGTGAAGCCCATCTCGGCGGCGCGGGCGAGCGTCCGCTTGAGCACGTTGCGCGGGTCCGCCGGCGACGGCTCGCCGTCGGGGGTGAGGATGTCGCAGAACATGCGCGACGTCGGCTCCGTCTCGCCACGCCACGGGAGGATCTGGAAGGTCGAGGGGTCCGGCTGGAGCAGCATGTCCGATTCCGAGACCCGCGCGAGCCCCTCGATCGAGGAGCCGTCGAAGCCGAGGCCCTCCTCGAACGCGCCCTCGACCTCGGCGGGCGCGAGCGCCACCGACTTCAAGGACCCGACGACGTCGGTGAACCAGAGGCGGACGAAGCGGACGTCGCGCTCCTCGATGGTCCGGAGGACGAACTCCTGCTGACGGTTCATGGGATCTTCGCATCCTTACCGGTTGGGCCCTGCAACGCTTCCTCCACTCTACTGAAGCATCGACTAGTCTCATGCGTATGGCCCCCATGAGTCCCGACGCACCGCGTCACGACGAGCTGCCGGCGCCCTACGGGAGCGGGCCGGCGCCCGCGCCCCGGACCGGACGCACGCGCATCCACCACCTGGCGCAGGCCAAGGAGCGCGGAGAGCGCTTCGCGATGCTCACTGCCTACGACCAGTACACGGCGCGCATCTTCGACGAGGCCGGCATCGAGGTCCTGCTCGTGGGCGACTCCGCGGCGAACAACGTCTACGGGCACGAGACGTCCCTCCCCGTCACGGTGGACGAGCTGATCCCGCTCGCCCGCGCGGTCGCCGTCTCCGCCCCGCACGCGCTCGTCGTCGCCGACGTCCCCTTCGGCAGCTACGAGACCTCCCCCGCCCAGGCGGTCGCGACGGGCGTCCGCTTCCTCAAGGAGGGCCTCGCGCATGCGGTGAAACTCGAGGGCGGCGCCTACTACGCGGAGACCGTGCGGGCCATGGTCCAGGCGGGGATCCCCGTCATGGCGCACATCGGCTTCACCCCCCAGAGCGAGCATGCGCTCGGCGGCTACCGCGTCCAGGGCAGGGGCGACGCCGCCGCCCGCCTCATCGAGGACGCCAGGGCACTCGAGGCGGCCGGCGCGTTCTGCGTCCTGATGGAGATGGTCCCCGCGGACGCCGCGGCGGCGGTGGACGCCGCCGTCGAGGTCCCGACCATCGGGATCGGCGCCGGCAGCGCCACGACCGGCCAGGTGCTCGTCTGGCAGGACATGGCGGGTCTGCGCGGCGGCCCGGGCACGCGCATCGCCAAGTTCGTCAAGCAGTACGCGGATCTGCGTGGAACCCTCCTGGAGGCCGCGCGCGCGTACCGCGAGGACGTGCGGTCGGGGTCCTTCCCGGGCCCCGAGCACTCGTTCTGAGGTCAGTCCCGGTCGCTCCAGCCGTCGCCGTCGGCGTCCGAGGGATCCCAGGCGCGGTTGCGCTCCTTGACCTTCTCGAGGGCCTTCTCGGCCTCCGCGCGCGTCTTGTAGGGCCCGATGAGCTGCGTCCAGTCGCTCTGGGCGTCCTCCTCGACCTCGTGCGTGCGGACGTTGTACCAGTACTCGACCATCTCCAGGCCCCTCCCGGGCCTCCGTCATGAAGCCCCACGCTGCGCTCGACTAGTACACTCACCCTATGCCTTCTACCCCCTCCACGGCACCCCTGGGCACGCTTGTCCGCGGCACCCTGAGCCCGGTCCGTCCGGTCCCGGCGTCGATCCCGCGCCCGGAGTACGCGTGGAAGCAGGCCCCCGAGAAGTACACGGGCCCCAACGTGCTCACGCCCGAGCAGATCGAGAAGGTGCGGGCCGCGGGCCGGATCGCCGCCCAGGCCATCGTGGAGGTCGGCACGCACATCCGTCCGGGCGCCACCACGGACGAGCTCGACCGCGTGGGCCACGAGTTCCTCCTCGACCACGGCGCGTACCCCTCGACCCTCGGCTACCGGGGCTTCCCGAAGTCCCTGTGCACGTCGGTCAACGAGGTCATCTGCCACGGGATCCCCGACTCGACCGTCCTGGCGGACGGGGACATCATCAACATCGACATCACCGCCTTCAAGGACGGCGTCCACGGGGACACGAACTTCACGTTCCTCGTCGGGGACGTGGACCAGGAGTCGAGGCTGCTCGTGGAGCGGACGCAGGAGTCCCTCCGCCGGGGCATCAAGGCCGTCGCCCCGGGCCGCGAGATCAACGTGATCGGCAGGGCCATCAGCGCCTATGCGAAGCGCTTCGGCTACGGGGTGGTGCGGGACTTCACCGGCCACGGCGTGGGCGAGGCCTTCCACTCGGGGCTCATCATCCCGCACTACGACGCCGCCCCCGCCTACGGCACCATCATGGAGCCGGGGATGGTGTTCACGATCGAGCCGATGCTGACGCTCGGCGGGATCGAGTGGGACATGTGGGAGGACGACTGGACTGTCGTCACCCGCGACCGGAAGCGCACTGCCCAGTTCGAGCACACCCTCGTCGTCACCGATTCCGGCGCCGAGGTCCTCACGGTTCCCTGAACCACCCCTCCCCCACACGACCCGCGAGAGGCAGGCCGCGCATGGCAAAGAGCGAGAAGAAGAAGAAGTCCCGGGCAACCGCGATCGGCATCGACATCGGCGGCACGGGGATCAAGGGGGGAATCGTCGACCTCGCCAAGGGCAAGCTGGTCGGGGACCGCATCCGTGTCGACACCCCGCAGCCCTCCACCCCGGAGGCCGTGGCCGCCGTGGTGGCCCAGATCGTCGACGAGCTCGGCAGCCGGGAGGAGGCGCCCGACGCCGACAGCCCGGTGGGCGTCGCGTTCCCCGCCATCATCCAGCACGGCGTGGCCCGTTCGGCCGCGAATGTGGACAAGTCGTGGATCGACTTCGAGGTGGACAAGGCCTTCACCGACAAGCTCGGCCGGCCGGTCGAGGTGGTCAACGACGCGGACGCCGCAGGGCTCGCCGAGGTGCGCTTCGGCGCAGGGAAGGGCATCGACGGGACGGTACTCGTCATCACCCTCGGCACGGGCATCGGGTCCGCCTTCGTGTTCGACGGGCGCCTGGTCCCCAACGCCGAGCTCGGCCACCTCGAGATCGACGGCCACGACGCGGAGACGCGGGCCTCGGCTGTGGCGCGCGAGCGGGACGGACTCAGCTGGGAAGACTACTCCGTGCGGCTCCAGCGCTACTTCGAGCACGTCGAGTTCCTCTTCTCGCCCGAGCTGTTCATCGTGGGCGGCGGCATCTCCAAGCGTGCCGACGAGTACCTGCCGCTGCTGAAGCTGCGCACGCCGATCATCCCCGCCAAGCTGAAGAACGAGGCCGGGATCGTGGGGGCGGCACTCCAGGTCGCGATCCACCACAAGCTCGCGAAGTAGGCCACCCGCTCTCCAGCGGACGACGGCGAGGGGCCCCGGACAGCACGTCCGGGGGCCCTCGCCGTGGTCGCCGCAGCGCGGCCCTGCCTCAGCCGGCGGCCGAGTCGGGCGCGCCCTCCCGTTCGGAGCGGAGCACGCTGATGGCGGCCTCGAAGTCGGCGAGCGACTCGAAGTCCTGGTAGACGCTCGCGAAGCGCAGGTAGGCCACCTGGTCGAGCCTCTTGAGCGGGCCGAGGATCGCCAAGCCGATCTCGTGCGCCCGGATCTCGGCGGAGCCCGCCGCGCGGATGGTCTCCTCGACTTCCTGGGCCAGGAGCGCGAGGTCGTCGTCAGTCACGGGGCGGCCCTGGCACGCCTTGCGGACGCCGTTGATGACCTTGGACCGGCTGAACGGCTCCCCGGCGCCGGAGCGCTTGAGCACGGTCAGGCTTGTGGTCTCGAGGGTCGTGAACCGCCGGCCGCACTCGGGGCACTGGCGCCGGCGGCGGATGGCCGAGCCGTCATCCTGGAGGCGGCTGTCGACGACGCGGGAATCGGGATTGCGGCAGAACGGGCAGTACACGCAGTCCATCCTACTGAGCGCCGGGGCCCTCCCACAAGGCGTGACCACAACATGTAGTGCCGCTGACACTACGCGTTGGGGCTGAGGAGACGTCTGCCCGCGACCCGGGCGTCAGGCGCCGGCGAACCTCGCGTCGACCGCGTCGCCGTGCGCCGGCAGGTCCTCGGCGTCGGAGAGGCTGCGGATGTGCGCGGAGACGCCTTTGAGGGCCGCCTCGGAGTAGTCCACCACCTGGATGGCGCGCAGGAACGTCGTGACGTTCAGCCCCGACGAGAACGCCGCCGTGCCGGAGGTCGGCAGGACGTGGTTTGATCCGGCGCAGTAGTCGCCCAGGCTCACCGGGCTGTAGTCGCCGACGAACACGGCGCCGGCGTTGCGGATGCGGGCGGCGACGGCGGCCGCGTCGGACGTCATGATCTCGAGGTGCTCGGCCGCGTACGCGTCGCAGACGGCGATCCCGGCCTCGAGGTCGTCGACGAGCACGACGCCGGACTGCTCGCCGGAGAGCGCCTCGAGGACGCGGTCGCGGTGCTTGGTGCTCCCGGCGAGGACCGCGAGCTGCTCCCGCACGCGGTCCGACAGCTCCGGCGAGTCCGTGATGAGGACGCTGCCGGCCCGGGGGTCGTGCTCGGCCTGGCTGATGAGGTCCGCCGCGACGAGCTCCGGGCGCGCCCCGGCGTCGGCGAGGATGGCGATCTCGGTGGGGCCGGCCTCTGCGTCGATGCCGACGACGCCCTTGACGAGCCGCTTGGCGGTGGCCACGAAGATGTTGCCCGGCCCGGTCACGACGTCTGCGGGCTCGATCGCGGGCAGTGCCCCGGCGCCGTCGGGCGTGCCGACGGTGCCCGCGGGGATCCCGTAGGCGAACGAGACGATCGCCTGCGCGCCGCCGATCGCGTACACCTCGTCGATGCCCAGCAGGGCCGCGGCGGCGAGGATGGTCGGGTGGGGCAGGCCCCCGTTCTCCTTCTGCGGCGGGGACGCGAGCGCGATCGAGCCGACGCCGGCTGCCTGGGCCGGCACCACGTTCATGACCACGCTCGAGGGGTAGACCGCGAGGCCGCCCGGGACGTAGAGGCCCACCCGGTTCACCGGCACCCAGCGCTGGGTGACCGACGCGCCGTCGGCCGGGTGCACGGTGACGTCGGCGGGGACCTGCGCGGCCGCGAACGCCCGGGCGCGCGCGATCGACTCCTCGAGGGCGGCGCGCACGCTGGGATCGAGCCCCTCGAGGGCGGCGGAGATGGCCTCGGAGGGGACGCGCGGGTGGCGCTGCTCGACGCCGTCGAACTTCGCGGCCAGATCGGAGAGAGCCGCGAAGCCGCGGGACCGCACCTCGGCGATGATCCCGCGCACTGTGTCCTCCACGCCCGAGCCGTTCCCGGCCGCCAGGCGCGGGACCGCTGCCTTCAGCTCCGCGGGCTCGAGGGCATGTCCCCGCAGGTCGACGGTGCGGAAGGCGGGCGAGGCGGGAGTGGGGGCGGCGGAAGTCACCGCCCCAGTCTACCGGCGGCGCCCCGGCCGCTGCGCGGCCGCCGAGTCCGCTCCGTCGCGGGGCGGGACCCACCACAGGGTGGTGAAGGCGAGCACCGCGAGGGCGACGACGGCGGGCCAGACCGCGAGGGCGCTGAGGGCCTGCAGCCCGAACGCCGACTCGGCGACCGAGGGGCTGGCCCCGCGGGCCCCGAGCACGCGTCCGAGTCCCACGCCGGTCCCCCAGGCGGCGAGCGTGCCGAGCGTGCTCCCCGCCAGGGCCGACAGGCCCCGGTTCGGCAGGCCGGTCCGGCGGCGGCTGGCCGCGAGCCCGACGGTGATCGAGAGTCCGGCTGCCAGGCCGAGGGCGCTGAAGAGGAGGTCCCGCTCGTCCCAGGTCTGGTAGTCGGTCCCTGCGCCGTAGAACAGGCCACCGGGCGCCACGGCGACCCAGACGGTGCCCAGCACCAGGCCGCCCAGCAGCGGGTACACGCACCAGCGCACGAGGGACATCCGCTCCCGCCGGTCGGCGCGCTGCGCGTCCTGGGCCGCGGGCGTGCCGGGGTCCGCGCGCGTCTCCCCCGCCTCAGGCATCGAGGCAGGCCGGGCCGAGGAGGACCTTGAGGTCTCCGAACAGGGCGGGGTTGGGGTTGACCCGCAGGTGGACGCCGAGCCGCATCACCTCGATGCTGCGCGTGCCCTGGAGCCGGAGCTGGACCTCGTTGTGGCCGGGATGCGTCTTGAGGACGTCCCCGAGCTGGGTCACCACCCGTTCGGTCGCCTTGTGGGTGGGCATGCTGATGACCACCGGTCCTCCCGTGGCGTCCGAGAGGTCCGGGACCGTGAGCTCCATGGCGTTGAGCGCCACGTTGCCGTCGTCGCGGCGCTGGAGCCTGCCCTTGACCACGACGATGAGGTCCTCGGCGAGGATCGAGGAGATCGGGCCGTAGACCTGGCCGAAGAACATCACCTCGATCGATGCCCCCAGGTCCTCGATCTCGGCGCGGGCGTAGGCGTTGCCGCTGGCCTTGGCGATGCGGCGGGACAGGGACGTGATCATGCCCGCAATGGTCACGATCGACCCGTCGGCCGGGCCCTCGTCCGCAATGAGGGCGTTGATCCCGGTCTCGGCGTGCTGCGCGAGCACACCCTCCAGGCCCTGGAGAGGGTGGTCGGAGACGTAGAGGCCGAGCATGTCGCGCTCGAAGGCGAGCTTGTCCTTCTTCTCCCACTCGGGCAGGTCGGGGATCTCGACGGCGAGGCCGGCCGCCCCGCCGCCCTCGGCGTCGCCGAAGGCGCTGAAGAGGTCGAACTGGTTGTTCGCCTCGTTGCGCTTGAGCGTGATGACGGCGTCCACCGCCTCCTCGTGGATCATGGCGAGGGAGCGGCGGGGGTGGCCGAGCGAGTCGAACGCGCCGGCCTTGACGAGGGATTCGATGGTGCGCTTGTTGCACACCACGGCCGGGACCTTGGTGAGGAAGTCGGAGAATCCGGTGAAGGCGCCCTTCTCCTCCCGTGCGGCGACCATCGCATGGACCACGTTGGCCCCGACGTTGCGGACGGCGCCCATGCCGAAGCGGATGTCCTTGCCCACCGGGGTGAAGTTCAGCGACGACTCGTTCACGTCCGGCGGCAGGACGGTGATGCCCATGTGCCGGCACTCGTTCAGGTACATGGCCGACTTGTCCTTGTCGTCGCCGACGGACGTCAGGAGTGCTGCCATGTACTCGGCCGGGAAGTGCGCCTTGAGGTAGGCGGTCCAGTAGGACACGACGCCGTACGCGGCCGAGTGCGCCTTGTTGAAGGCGTAGTCCGAGAAGGGCAGCAGGATGTCCCAGAGGGCCTTGACCGCCTCGTCGGAGAAGCCTCGCTCGCGCATGCCGCCGGAGAAGCCCGCGAACTGCTTGTCCAGCTCCGACTTCTTCTTCTTTCCCATGGCACGGCGGAGGATGTCCGCCTGTCCGAGCGAGTAGCCGGCCACCTTCTGGGCGATGGCCATCACCTGCTCCTGGTAGACGATCAGGCCGAAGGTCGTGTCGAGGATGTCCTTGAGGGGTTCCTCGAGCTCGGGGTGGATCGGGGTGATCTCCTGCAGCCCGTTCTTGCGCAGCGCGTAGTTGGTGTGCGCGTTGGCGCCCATCGGTCCGGGCCTGTAGAGGGCCAGGACGGCGGAGATGTCCTCGAAGTTGTCCGGACGCATGAGCTTCAGGAGCGAGCGCATGGGGCCGCCGTCGAGCTGGAACACCCCGAGGGTGTCGCCGCGGGCCAGGAGCTCGTAGGAGGCCGCGTCGTCGAGCTCGAGGCGCTCGAGGTCCAGGTCGATGCCCTGGTTGAGCTTGATGTTGTCCAGCGCGTCCGTGATGATCGTCAGGTTCCTCAGGCCGAGGAAGTCCATCTTGATCAGGCCCAGGCCCTCGCAGGTCGGGTAGTCGAACTGCGTGATGACCTGGCCGTCCTGCTCGCGGCGCATGATCGGCACGATGTCGATGAGCGGGTGCGAGGACATGATGACGCCGGCCGCGTGCACGCCCCACTGGCGCTTGAGTCCCTCGAGGCCGGTCGCGGTCTCGAAGACGCGCTGGGCGTCCGGGTCGGTGCGCAGCAGCTCGCGCATCTCCTCGGCCTCGCCGTAGCGCTTGGCCTCGGGATTGTGGATGTCCGCGAGGGGCATGCCCTTGCCCATGACGTCCGGCGGCATGGCCTTGGTGAGCCGCTCCCCCACCGAGAACGGGTAGCCGAGCACGCGGGAGGAGTCCTTGAGGGCCTGCTTGGCCTTGATCGTGCCGTACGTGACGATCATCGCGACGCGGTCGTCGCCGTACTTCTCGGTGACGTACTTGATGACCTCCGAGCGGCGGCGGTCATCGAAGTCGACGTCGAAGTCGGGCATCGAGACGCGGTCCGGGTTGAGGAAGCGCTCGAAGATCAGCCCGTGGTCCAGCGGGTTCAGGTCGGTGATGCGCATGGCGTAGGCGGCCATGGAGCCGGCGCCGGAGCCGCGGCCCGGTCCGACGCGGATGCCGTTGTCCTTGGCCCAGTTGATGAAGTCCGCGACGACGAGGAAGTAGCCCGGGAAGCCCATCTGGGTGATGATCCCGATCTCGTACTCGGCCTGCTTCCGGACGGCGTCCGGGATGCCGGCGGGAAAGCGGTAGTGGAGGCCGCGCTCGACCTCCTTGACGAACCAGGACTCCTCGTTCTCCCCCTCCGGGCAGGGGAAGCGGGGCATGTAGCTGGCCTTGGTGTTGAATTCGACGTCGCACCGCTCGGCGATGAGCAGGGTGTTGTCGCAGGCCTCGGGGTAGTCGCCGAAGATCGCGCGCATCTCGTCCGGGGACTTGAGGTAGAACTCGTCCGCGTCGAACTTGAAGCGCTTGGGGTCCGCGAGCGTCGAGCCCGACTGGACGCACAGGAGCGCGGCGTGGCTCGAGGCGTCCTCGGCGTGGGTGTAGTGCAGGTCGTTGGTGGCCACGAGCGGGAGCCCGAGGTCCTTGGCGAGGCGGTACAGCTCGGCCTGGACGTTGCGCTCGATGTCGAGGCCGTGGTCCATGACCTCGCAGAAGAAGTTGTCGGCCCCGAAGATGTCGCGGAACTCGGAGGCCGCCTCGCGCGCCTCCTTGTAGAGGCCGAGGCGCAGCTTCGTCTGGACCTCCCCGGAGGGGCACCCGGTGGTCGCGATGATGCCCTTGCCGTAGGTCTGCAGGAGGTCGCGGTCCATGCGCGGCTTGTAGAGGTAGCCCTCGAGGGACGCCAGCGAGGACATCCGGAAGAGGTTGTGCATCCCCTGGGTGTTCTCGGCCCACATCGTCATGTGGGTGTAGGCGCCGGCGCCGGAGACGTCGTCGCGGCCGCCCTCGCCCCAGCGGACACGGGTCTTGTCCTGCCGCGCGGTGCCGGGCGTGAGGTAGGCCTCCACCCCGATCACCGGCTTGATCCCTGCGTCCGTGGCCTTCTTCCAGAAGTCGAACGCGCCGAACACGAAGCCGTGGTCGGTGGTGGCGAGCGCATTCATGCCGAGCTCCTCGGCATGGCTGAACAGGTCCCCGAGCCGCGCCGCGCCGTCGAGCATCGAGTACTCGGTGTGGTTGTGGAGATGGACGAACGAACTGCTGGAGGTCACCGACCCAGTCTAGGCGTCGCCGCCGGCAGCTCGGCGGAGGCACGACGGCGTCCTCCGGGCTGCGGACCCGGCGCGCCGCGGCGTGGGGCGCAGCTCAGACGCGGCCCTCGCGCAGGACGTCGATCGCGTACTGCAGGTCTGCGGGGTACGGGCTCACGGCCTCGACCCGCTCGCCGGTCCTCGGGTGCGCGAACGCGAGCCGGTAGGCGTGCAGCCACTGGCGGGTGAGGCCGAGGTCCGCGGCGAGCCGGGGGTCCGCCCCGTAGGTCAGGTCGCCCGCGCACGGGTGGTGGAGCGCCGAGAAGTGGACGCGGATCTGGTGCGTGCGGCCGGTCTCGAGGTGGACCTCGACGAGGCTGGCGCGGCCGAAGGCCTCGATCACCTCGTAGTGGGTCACGGACGGACGCCCGTCCTCGATGACCGCGAAGCGCCAGTCGTACCCCGGATGGCGGCCGATGGGCGCATCGATGGTCCCCTCGAGCGGGTCCGGGATGCCCTGGACCACGGCGTGGTAGACCTTCTCGACGGTCCGGTCCTTGAACGCCTGCTTGAGCGCGGTGTAGGCGAGTTCGGTCTTGGCCACCACCATGGCACCGGAGGTGCCCACGTCGAGCCGGTGCACGATGCCGGCGCGCTCGGGCGCGCCGGAGGTCGAGATCCTGTAGCCGGCGCCGGCGAGGCCACCGACCACGGTCGGGCCCACCCACCCCGGCGAGGGGTGCGCAGCGACGCCCACCGGCTTGTCCACGACCACGAAGTCCTCGTCGTCGATGAGGATCTCGAGTCCGTCCACCTTCTCCACCACCACTTCCAGAGGGTCCCGCGTCTCGGGCCGTTCGACGAGGAGTTCCTCGCCCGCGCCGACCTTCGCCGACTTCGCCACGGCCTTCCCGCCCGAGAGGACGTGGCCCCCGGCCAGGAGGGAGGCGGCCACGGACCGCGAGACCCCGAGGAGGGCGCCGAGCACGGCGTCGGCGCGTCCGCCCGCGAGGTCCTCGGGGACCACGAGGACCTCAGCCACGGTCCGGCTCCGCGCCTGGGCCGCCCGCGCCCTCGGCACCCGCCTCGGGCCCGCCTGCGTGCCGCTGGCGCGTCCCGTCGGGCGAGCGGCCCAGGAGCGTGAGCAGGCAGACCAGCACGACGCCGCAGACCACGGCGGAGTCCGCGACATTGAAGATGGCGAAGTGGGGCAGCGAGATGAAGTCGACGACGTGGCCCATGCCGAAGGAGGGCTCGCGGAAGAGGCGGTCGGTGAGGTTGCCCAGGGCGCCGCCGAGGACGAGACCCAGCGCAGCGCCCCACCACAGCGAGCGGACCCTGCGCGTGTAGACGATGATGCCGACGGCCACCACGGTCATGATGATCGTGAAGACCCAGGTGATGCCCTCGCCGATCGAGAAGGCGGCCCCCGAGTTGCGGATGTAGTACCACTGCAGCAGCGGCGGGAGGACGGGGATGCGCTGGCCCTCCACCATCGTGCTCGTCACCCACAGCTTGGTGAGCTGGTCACCGGTGTAGGCGACGGCAGCGATGAGGGCCAGGAGCACGACGGCGCGCCGTCGCCGCCGGAGCGGGACGGCGGGAACGTCTTCAGTAGTGTCCATGCTTCTTTCCGATGGCAGCGCGAGGCCGGCGCCCGCCGTAGGCGGCCGCCGGCCTCGATGGCTCACGCGGTGGATCAGACCTCGGCGTTGTCGGAGATCTCAGCCGTGGCCACCGACCCGCGCGACTCGAGGTCGCGCAGCTGGCCCTCGATGTAGGCCTTGAGCCGGGAGCGGTAGTCACGCTCGAAGCCGCGGAGCTGCTCGACCTTGCGCTCGAGCACCGAGCGCTGCTGCTCGAGGGCGCCGAGGGTCTTGCGGGACTTCTCCTGGGCGTCGTTGACGAGGCTGCTGGCCTCGATCTGGGCCTCGGCGATGATCTTGTCGCGCTGGTCGAGGCCGTCCTGCACGTGCTTGTCGTGCATCTGCTGCGCCATGGCGAGCAGGCCTGCAGCGGACTCGGCGACCGCGGTGCGGCCGTCGCCGCCCTGGGCGGGGGCCTTCGGCGCCTGCGCTGCGGGGGCCGGGGCGACCTCCTTGGCGGGCTCGGGCTTGGTCTCCTCGCGCACCTCGGCAGGCGCCGGCTTCTCGGCGGCCTGGGGGGCAGCACCCTGCTTGCCGGAGAGCTCGGCGACCTTCTTGCGGAGCTCGTCGTTCTCCTGGTTGAGGCGGCGGAGCTCGATCACGATCTCATCGAGGAAATCGTCGACTTCGTCCTGATCGTAGCCTTCGCGGAACTTGGTCGGCTGGAACCGCTTGTTGACAACGTCTTCTGGCGTCAGAGCCATCTGCTCACCTCATTGGTCTAATCGGTCAGGCAGCATCCGCCACCACGACTACCGTATCTTGAATTTGCTGGTGGATGCTCGGCACGCCGCCGCCGCGGCAGCGGGCGGGCACGAGCTGGGAGGACTGTGGGCGCCCCTAGGCGAGGCCTGCCACGATCGACATCGCGATCACGACCACGATGACGAGGACGATGAACGCCAAGTCGAGGCTCATCGCCCCGAGCCGGAGGGGCCTGAACCAACGCCGCGAGAGCTTCATAGGCGGGTCCGTCACCGTGTACACGGCGCTGGCAGCGACGAGCGCCGCACCCCGCGGCCGCCAGGACCGCGCGAACGACTGCACCCAGTCGAACACGAGGCGGGCGACGAGCGCGATGAAGAACAGCTCGAGCACGAGGTACAGGATGGCGAACAGGAAGCCCATGGCGCTGCGTGGCTCAGCTCTGGTTGAAGAATGTTGCCTGGTTGTCGGCGACCTTCTTGTCCTCGCCGAGGACCTCGATGGTCGAGGGCGAGAGCAGGAACACCTTGTTGGTGACGCGCTCGATGCTGCCGTGGAGCCCGAACACCAGGCCGGCCGAGAAGTCGACGAGGCGCTTGGCATCTGCCTCGCCCATGTCCGTCACGTTCATGATGACCGGAATGCCCTCGCGGAAGCTCTCGCCGATGACCTTGGCGTCGTTGTACGAGCGCGGGTGCACCGTGGTGATCTGGCGGAGTCCGCCGTCCTCGCGCACGGCCGCGGCACGCTTGATGGGAGTCACGGGAGCACGATACTCCTCCACCTCGGCCGGAGTCGCCTCGCGGGTGGCCAACGCCGTGCGGCGGTCCTCGCGCTCAGTGTGCACTGGCTGTTCCTCTTCCGTCCGTGCGTCGTGGGCCTCGGTCTCGAACTGCTCTTCGCCGTCCGCCAGGCCGAGGTAGATCATCGTCTTGCGCAGAGCGCCAGCCATGCTCGACTCCTGTCCTCGGGCCGCTGGGTGCAAACGCCAAAGCCGGGCCACTCGGCCCAGAAGGGCCCGACAGTGACGAAGCTACCCCACCGGCGGCCGCGGGCCGAGCACATCGGTGCCGATCCGCAGGTGTGTCGCACCTGCGGCGACGGCCGCCTCGAGGTCCTGGCTCATGCCGGCAGAGAGCATCGTCGCCTCCGGGAACGCCCGCCTCAGCCCTCCCCCGACCTCGGCCAGTCTGGCGAAGGCCTCCGCGGGGTCGGCCCCGAGCGGAGCCACCGCCATCACCCCGGCGAGGCGCAGCCCCGGCGAGCCGTCGATCAGCGCGCCGAGCTCCGGGACGTCCGCGGGGGCCGCTCCCCCGCGGCCCGAGGCCCTCGGGTCGAGGTTCACCTGGATCAGGCAGGCGAGGGGATCCTCGCGCCCCGCGGCGACGACGGCCCGCGAGAGCGCGGCCACAAGCTGGGGGCGGTCCACGGAGTGCACGGCCTCGGCGTAGCGGGCCACGCTCTTGGCCTTGTTGGTCTGCAGCTGGCCGATGAAGTGCCAGCGCAGGCCGAGGCCGGCGAGCTCGGCGGCCTTCGCCGCGGCCTCCTGGTCTCTGTTCTCGCCCACGTCCGTCACGCCCAGTTCGGCGAGGAGCCGGACGTCGGAGGCTGGGTGGAACTTGGTCACCACGATGAGCCGGGGCTCCTCGGTCCGCCCGGCCGCCTCACAGGCCGCGCGGATGCGCTCCCGGACCCGGGCGAGCCGGTCGGCGAGCTCCTCGCGGCGCCCCTCGCGATCAGCCATGGGACCAGACGAGCCCGGCGATCCGCCCGACGCCGGGGGCACGCCGGTGGGAGAAGAACTCGTCGTGCTCGTAGGTGCACGCCTCCGCCCCGCGGTGGACGGCCACGTCGGCCCGGGCGAGCTGGTCCCGCACCCCGGCCGGCAGGTCGAGGGCTGGCGTCCCCCAGCTGGTGGTCGCCGCCGTTCCAGGCACCGCGGCCTCGACCTCGTCGCGCAGCTGCGCCGGGACCTCGTAGCACGTCCCGCAGATGCTGGGACCGAGCCAGGCCTCGAGCCGGCGCGCGCCGGCCTCACGGAGCCTGGCGACCGCCTCGGGGACCACCCCGGCGACGAGGCCCGGGCGGCCGGCGTGGACGGCGGCGAGGGCGGGCCGGCCGTCGGCGAACTCGCCCACGAGCACCACGGGGACGCAGTCGGCCACCATGACGGCGAGGGGCGCGCCGCGCGAGAGGAGCGCGTCGGCGGTGGGCACGGAGTCTTCGCCGGCCCACGCTGCCTCGCGCCCGTGGACCTGGCTCATGTACTGGAAGGACGGGACCCCTGCGGCGGCGGCGAGGGCCGCCCGGTGGCGGCGGACGCCGTCGTCATCGCCCCCGACGTGGAACGCGAGGTTCCCCGCCGCGGCGCGCGTGAACGCGACGGTGACGCCGGGACGGACGTCCCGGCGCCACCAGAAGGGGCCTTCGGCCGGCGCGGCCGCAGCGGCGCCGCGGCTCACTTGAGGAAGTCGGGCACGTCGAGGTCGTCGTTGCGGTTGCCCGAGAGATCGGGCTCGACGACGGCGGGGAGCTCGACGTCGAAGCCGCCGTCGGCCGGCATGCCCGGGCGGCTCTGGCTCCACTGGCTCAGGCCTGCGTGCGCGGGGGCAGGCTGGCTCGGGCGCGGCGGGACGGAGGACTGCGGCGCGGCACCGTGGCCGGCGGGAGCAGCCGGGGCCGTCGGGGCCGCGGGAGCCTGCGCGGCGGCCGCCTTGGTGTCCTCGAGCGACGGCGAGGTCGCGCGGACGTCGTCGAACCCTGCGGCGATGACCGTGACGCGGGCCTCGTCGCCGAGCGCGTCGTCGATCACGGCGCCGAAGATGATGTTCGCCTCGGGGTGGGCGACCTCCTGGACGAGGCGGGCGGCCTCGTTGATCTCGAAGAGCCCGAGGTCGCTGCCGCCCTGGATCGAGAGCAGGACGCCGTGGGCGCCGTCGATCGAGGCCTCGAGCAGGGGCGAGGCGATGGCGAGCTCGGCGGCCTTGACGGCGCGGTCCTCGCCCCGGGCCGAGCCGATGCCCATGAGGGCGGAACCAGCGCCCTGCATGACGGACTTCACATCGGCGAAGTCGAGGTTGATCAGGCCGGGAGTCGTGATGAGGTCGGTGATGCCCTGGACGCCGGAGAGCAGGACCTGGTCGGCGGAGCGGAACGCGTCGAGGACGGAGACGTTGCGGTCGCTGATGGAGAGCAGGCGGTCGTTGGGGATGACGATGAGGGTGTCCACCTCGTCGCGCAGCGCCTCGATCCCGTTCTCGGCGCTCGTGGCGCGGCGGCGGCCCTCGAAGGTGAACGGCCGGGTGACGACGCCGATGGTCAGCGCGCCCAGGCTGCGCGCGATCCGGGCCACGACGGGCGCGCCGCCGGTGCCGGTGCCGCCGCCCTCGCCCGCGGTGACGAAGACCATGTCGGCCCCGCGGAGGACCTCCTCGATCTCGTCGGCGTGGTCCTCGGCGGCCTGGCGGCCGACCTCCGGGTTCGCGCCGGCCCCGAGGCCGCGGGTGAGCTCGCGGCCGACGTCCAGCTTGACGTCCGCGTCACTCATGAGCAGCGCCTGGGCGTCCGTGTTGATGGCGATGAATTCCACGCCTCGCAGACCGACTTCGATCATGCGGTTGACTGCGTTCACGCCACCGCCGCCAATGCCGACGACCTTGATGACGGCCAAGTAGTTCTGCGGTGCTGCCACGTTGAGTGTCCCTTGTTCGAAAGCCTGCTGGTTCTGCAAGAAGCCCGGAGTCCACAACCTTAACCTTCAAGTTGAAGGTTATAGTTATGTCAAGTAGCTCTTAGGAAGACGGTAGGGGGCGGCCTGAGGGCGTGCAACGACCGCCTTGGCGTGTCGCGCCACGTCCTCGGGGACACCCGTTCATTTCACCCACTCCACTGTGCCACACCCGCCCGGGGCACCCGGTCATCGCGTCGGTCATCGTCTCGGTCATCGTGTCACCGGATGGCGTGGCGTGCTGACGTCGAAGACCTGGACGGGGGCCTGCCCCTTCTGCGGCGTCGTGGAGGCCTTCATGAGGGCGGCCAGCACCTTGGCCTTGAGCTCCCTGTCGTCCGCGTTGCCCCACACGACGCTCCGGCCGTCCGCGAGCTTGAGCTGGACCGAGTCCGGGGACTGCGCCGACGCCGTGGCCAGCTGCGCGAGCACATCGGAGGGCAGCGCGGCGAGCACGGCGGTCACCGCCTTGAAGACCGCCTGGCCCATGGGCATCGCCGAACCGTCGATGACCGGAACGGCGTACTGGGAAATGTCGCGCGCCTCGCCCAGGACCACGCCGTCGCCGTCCACGACCAGGAGCTTCTGCCCCTGCTTGACGAGGGCCACGGGCACCCGTTCGACGACCTCGACCACGAGGGTCTCCGGCGGCACTGCGCGGGCCCGCACCGACTTCACCTGGACGAACTGGCCGAGCAGGCGGCCCACCTCGTCGGTGCCCACGGTGGCGAGCGGCTGCCCGCGCACAGGCGCGAGCGCGCCCTCGACCTGCTGCACGGCCAGCAGGTGGGTCCCCTGGACCGTGATCGAGCGGACGGCGACGAGCGGGGTGAACAGCAGCACGGCGAACAGCCCGGCGACGAGCGCTGCCGCGATCGCGGCGGCGAGCAGGAGCCGCCGCCGGCGCCGCCGGTGCGGCGGTTCGGGGAAGGCTAGGACGTCGGCGGACCCGTCCGCCGGGCCGTCAGGGTCCTGGGTGCTGCGCAGCCCGGCGAGCGTGGGCAGGTCGGAGAGCGCGGACCTGGGCCGCTTGGAGGGGGCCTGCGCGTCGTGCGCCGGCGCGGCATCCGCGGGCGGGGCGGCCGCACCGGTGTCGCCGGCGGAAGGGCCGGCTTCGGCCGAGCCGAGCAGGGTGACCTTGGGGCCGCTGCGGACGGTGACCCTGGCCGACGACGGGGGGCGGCCGGCGTCGTGCGCCGTCCCCGGCGATGCGGGCGGAGCGGGGCGCTCGCGCGAGGGCTGCTGGGGTTCCCTGCCCGGCCGCCCCCCCGCCGTGTCGTCCCGTCCCGGGACCCGCGGGACGCGGGGAATACGCCCGCTAGGAGCCATGGTGCGCCTCGGGGGCGGAGGGGCGGACGGAGAGGGCCTCGAGGAGCGCCGCACCCTGAGCCGTGACGTCACCGGCGCCCACGGTGAGCACGATGTCCCCGGGCGCAGCGGCCGCGGCGAGCTCCGCGACGGCGGCCGCCGGGTCCGGTCCGTACGCCCCCGCCGGCAGGTGCGCGGTGACGAGCTCGCTCGTGACGCCCGGGATCGGGTCCTCCCGGGCGGGATAGATGTCCATGACCCGCACAGTGTCCGCGGCGGACAGCGCCTCGGCGAACTGCGCACCGAACTCCCGCGTGCGCGAGAACAGGTGGGGCTGGAAGAGCACGTGGACGCGGTGGCCCCCTGCCACGGCCCGGGCCGCGGCGAGGGCGGCGCGCACCTCGGTGGGGTGGTGGGCGTAGTCGTCGAAGACCCGCACTCCCCCGGCCTCCCCCTTGAGCTCGAAGCGCCGTGCGGCGCCGGCGAAGTCGGCCAGCGACGCCGAGGCCAGGCCGGGGTCGGCGCCGGCGTCGACGGCGGCGGCGAAGGCCCCGGTCGCGTTCAGTGCGTTGTGCAGGCCGGGGACGCGCAGGGGCAGCGGGTGCACCCGGCCGTCCCAGCGGACCTCGGAGCCGGCGGGATCGAAGGACAGGCGCACGTCGGCGTCCTCCCCCGTGCCGTAGAGGAGCACCCGGGGAGCGCCCTCGCGCTCCCGGAGCCGCAGGCCCAGGGCCCGGGCCCCCGGGTCGTCGGCGCAGGCGAGGACGAGACCGTGGGCGGGCACGAGCGCGGCGAAGGCGTCGAAGGCGGCGTGCACGGCCTCGGCCGTGCCGTAATGGTCGAGGTGGTCTGCCTCGACGTTGGTGATGATCTCGGTCACCGGGCGGTAGTTGAGGAAGGACTCGTCCGATTCGTCGGCCTCGGCGACGAAGACGGCGTCCCGGCCGGCCGCGCCGTTGACGCCGAGGGCAGGCACGTTGGCCCCGATCGCGAAGCTCGGGTCGATCCCGGCGCCGCGGAGCATCCAGGTGGCCATCGACGTGGTGGTGGTCTTGCCGTGGGTGCCGGCGACGGCGATGACCCGGTCCTGGCCCATGGCCGCGGCGAGCGCCTCGGAGCGGTGGAGGACGCGCAGCCCGCGGGCGGAGGCCGCGACGAGCTCGGGGTTGTCCGGCCGGATCGCCGAGCCCCGCACGACCGTGTCTGCGTCCTGCAGGTTCGCAGCGTCATAGCCGACGGCGATCCGCGCTCCGAGCGCGGCGAGGTCCCCCATGACGGGCAGGTCCTTCGCGTCCGAGCCGCTCACGCTGACCCCGCGTCCGACCATCACGCGGGCCACGGCGGACATGCCCACGCCGCCGATGCCCACGAAGTGGACCTTGCCCAGGGACGCGAGCTCGGCTGTGTGCTGACTGGCGGCGCTCATGCGTGCGTTCCTTCCTGCAGTGCTGCGGCCTCGACCACCATGGCGGCCATGGACCGGTCCGCGTCCCGGACGCCGAGCCGCGCCGCCCGGCGGGACATCTCGGCCAGCCGCGCGGGGTCGGCCAGCAGTGGCAGGACCTGGTCGGCGAGCCATTCGGGCGAGAAGTCGGCGTCCTTGACCAGGAGGGCGGCCCCCGCCTCGACGAGGCCCCGGGCGTTGAGGGCCTGTTCGCCGTTGCCGATGGGCAGCGGGACGAAGACCGCGGGCAGCCCGACGGCGGCGACCTCGCAGACCGTGCCGGCGCCCGCCCGGCACAGGATCAGGTCCGCGGCAGCGTAGGCGGCCTCCATGGCGTCGACGAACTCCGTCTGGCGGTAGCCGGGGGCGCTGAGGGGAGCCCCGGAGGCGTCGGTGACGGTCTTCCCCCGGCCGGTGATGTGGAGGGTCTGCACACCGGCGCCGTCCAGGGCCGCGAGCGAGGCGGCGACGGTGCGGTTCAGGGCCGCGGCACCGAGGGAGCCGCCGGTGACCACGAGGGTGGTCTTCGCGGGGTCGAGGCCGAGGCCTGCGCGGGCGGATGCCCTGGCAGTGGAGCGGTTTAGCTCCGAGACCTCGCGGCGCATCGGCATCCCCACGGTGCGGGCATGGCGCAGTCGGGTGGCAGGGAACGCCTTGCCGACCCGGTGGGTGAGCAGGGCACCGACGCGGTTGGCGAGGCCCGCGCGAGTGTTCGCCTCGTGGACGACGATCGGGATGCGGAGGCGGCGCGCCGCGAGGTACATCGGGGTGCACACGTAGCCGCCGACGCCGACGAGGACATCGGCATCGGCGCGACGCAGGATCTCCTCGGACTGGCGCAGGGCGCGGGCGAACCGGAGCGGGAGCCGGAGGAGGTCAGCGCTGGGCCGGCGCGGGAGGGGCACGCGGTCGATCACCGCCAGTTCGAATCCCGACTCGGGGACGATCCTGGTCTCCATGCCCGCGGCCGTGCCGACGGCGAGGACCTTCGCCCCGGGAGCGGCCTCGACGACCGCCCGCGCGATCGCCAGGAGCGGGCTGATGTGCCCGGCGGTTCCGCCGCCCGCGAGCACGACGGACGGTCCCGGGGCGGGGACGGGGGTCCCGGAGGGATCCTCATGGGGCATGACTAGGTGCTGGCCTTCCGCTGGGTGTGATGCTGCGCCGTGGTGCCGCGCGGCGGTGGGGCCGCCGGTGCAGGCCGCGGGGCAGGTCGGGCCGCGGCCCTCCCCGCGGCCGCGGGCACCTTGGCGGCCCTCGGGGCCGGACGCCGGCCCGCGGTGCCCGGGCGGTCGCCCTGGGCCGCCGTGCGGCCGGGGCGCCGGGCCCGCACGGGGCGCATGTCCTCGCGGGCCAGGGACAACACTACGCCGATCGCGCAGAGGCAGCTCACGAGGGCCGAGCCGCCAGAGGAGATGAACGGCAGCGGGACGCCGATCACCGGGGCGATCCCCGTGACCATGGCCATGTTGATGGCGGCCTGGCCGAGGATCCACGCCATGATGGTGCCGCCGAGGATCCGCGGGAACAGCTCCGTCTGACGGGAGACGACGCGGAAGACCGCCACCGCGAGGACCGCGAAGAGGGCGAGGACGAGGAGGGTGCCGAAGAGCCCCAGTTCCTCTCCGAGCACCGCGAAGATGAAGTCGTTGTGCGCCTCGGGGATCCAGCTGTACTTCTGCCGGCTCTGTCCGAGTCCCACGCCGAGCCAGCCGCCCGAGGCGAGCCCCTGCAGCCCGTTCTGCACCTGGTAGCCGAAGTCGCCGCCGTCCGCCTTGCAGAAGTCGGGCTCCTGCCCGACCCAGTTGTAGATGCGGCACATGCGGTTGGGGCTCGTGACGGCGAGGGCGGCAGCGCCGACCACCACGAGCACGCCCGAGGCCACGAAGAGCTTGGTCGGCACCCCGGCGTAGAACAGGGCGGCGACCACCACGAGCAGGATGACGAGGGTGGTGCCGAGGTCATGGCCCCAGATGACGAGGCCGGCGATGCCGAAACCCACGGGGGCGACGGGGACGAGCGCGTGGCCCCAGCGGTCGAGCAGGTCCGCCTTCTTGTTCAGGATCGTGGCCATCCAGAGGGCGAGCAGGAGCTTGGCGAACTCCGAGGGCTGGAGGCTGAAGCCGGCGATGTCGATCCAGTTCCGGTTTCCGAGCACGCGCCGGCCGACCAGCTGGACGAGCACGAGCAGCACGATCGTGGTGCCGATTCCGGGCCAGGCGAGGCGCTTCAGCCATCGCACGTTGATGCGCGAGAGGACGAACATCCCCACGAGGCCCACGAGGCCGAACAGCGCCTGCTTCAGCGCCGCCGTGTAGGGGCTCTCACCCGCGGCGATGCTCTCGACGCTCGAGGCGGACAGCACCATCATGATGCCGATCGCCGTCAGCGCGAGGGTGGCGCCGAGGATGAGGAAGTAGCTCGTGCCGCTGCTGGCCGAGTCCGGCCGCGCGATCCGCCGCCAGAAGGCGAGCGGTGCGCGCAGGAACCGTGCGGGGGGCCGCTGCTCCTGGGCTGGACTCGCCATCTGCTACTCCTCGGTCGTCTCTCCCCGGTCCCTGCTGGGTCCGGCCCCGTCCCGGGCGAGCGCGTGCACCGCCTCGACGAACGCCGTCCCACGGTGGGCATACGAGTCGAACTGGTCCATGGACGCCGCGGCGGGCGCCATCAGCACGGTGTCCCCCGGCCCCGCGTGCTCAGCGGCGAGCCGGACGGCCGCGGCCATCACGTTGCTCCCCGCCAGGGCAGCGCCGGCGGACTGGTCCCCACCAGTCTGGCCCGGGTCGACGCGGTAGACGGGGACATTCGGTGCGTGTCGCGCGAGCGCCCCGGCGAGCTCGGAGCTGTCGCGCCCGATCAGCACGACGCCGCGGAGCCGGGGCGCGTGCTCGGCGACGAGCTGGTCGTAGCCCACGCCCTTCGCGAGGCCGCCGGCGATCCAGACGACGTGCCCGAAGGCGGACAGCGAGGCCGCTGCGGCATGCGGATTGGTGGCCTTGGAGTCGTTGACCCAGGCCACGCCTTCGATGTCCGCGACGGGCTGGATGCGGTGGTCGCCGGGCTGGTAGGCCTGCAGGCCCGCCTTCACGGCAGCGGGCTCGACGCCGTAGGCGCGCACGAGGGCGGCGGCCGCGAGGGCGTTGGCCACCATGTGCCTGGGCGCGACGGGTCCGAGATCGGCCAGCGCACCCAGTTCCGCGGCGTGGTCGCGGCGCTCCTCGATGAAGGCCCGGTCGACGAGGAGGCCCTCGACGACGCCGAGCATGCTCACGGCGGGGGTGCGGGTGGTGAATCCGACCGCCCGGCATCCCTCGACGACGTCCGCCTCCTCGACCATGCGCTCGGTCTCGATCTGCTCGGCGTTGAAGATGCACGCCTTCTGCGTGTTCTCGTAGACCTTCGCCTTGTCGGCGAGGTACGCCTCGTAGGAGCCGTGCCAGTCGACGTGGTCCTCGGCCACGTTCAGGACCACCGACGCCACGGGAGAGAGGGAGCTCGCCCAGTGGAGCTGGAAGCTCGACAGCTCCACAGCGAAGACGTCGTACTCGACCGGTTCCCGGATGGCGTCGAGGATCGGCGTGCCGACGTTGCCGACGGCGACGGCGGTCAGGCCGGCGGCGCGCAGCATCGACTCCGTCATGCCGACCGTGGTCGTCTTGCCGTTCGTCCCGGTGATCGCGAGCCAGTCGGCCGTCTTCTTGCCCCGCCGGGTCCGCACGCGCCAGGCGAGCTCGACGTCGCCCCACACCGGGATGTCCCTGCGTTCCGCCTCGGCAAGCATCGCCTGGTCCGGCCGCCACCCCGGCGACGTCACCACGAGTTCGGGCCACTCGCCGTCGACCTGCGGAAGGCGCGCCACCGCGTCCGGCCCGAGCAGGACGTCCTCGGCGCCGACGATCCGCAGGGTCTCTGCCTGGGCCTCGGCGCGCTCGGTGACGGAGGCGTCGACGACGACGACACGCGCGCCGAGCTCGATGAGGGTGTCGGCGGCCGCGAAGCCGGAGACGCCGATGCCGGCGACGACGACGCGCAGCCCGGACCAGTCAGCGTCCCAGGAGGTGAGGGAGGCGAGCCGGGCCGCGGTGGCCGAGTCAGGGGACGACTTCTCCGAGAACGATTTCACAGTCCAGCCACCCACTCTGCGTAGAAGACAGCCAGGCCCCCTGCGACGCAGAGCCCGGCGAGGATCCAGAAGCGGACCACCACGGTGACCTCGGCCCAGCCCTTGAGCTCGAAGTGGTGCTGCAGCGGTGCCATCTTGAACAGCCGTTTGCCCTTGGTCGCCTTGAAGTAGCCGACCTGGAGGATCACCGAGAGCGTGATGAGCATGAACAGGCCGCCGATGATGATGAGCAGCAGCTCGGTGCGGGAGAGGATCGCGAAGCCCGCGACGGCCGCGCCGATCGCCAGCGACCCCGTGTCCCCCATGAAGATCTTGGCCGGCGACGTGTTCCACCAGAGGAACCCGACGAGGGCCGCGCTCATGATGGCGGCCAGCAGCGCGAGGTCGAGCGGGTCCCTGGTCTCGTAGCACACGGACCCGATCACGCGGGCGGAGCCGCAGGCCTGGTTGCTCTGCCAGATGCCGATGATGGTGTAGGCGCCGAACACCATGATCGAGGCGCCCGCGGCGAGGCCGTCCAGGCCGTCGGTCAGGTTCACTCCGTTGCTGGCGGCCGTCACGATGAGGTTGGACCAGATCACGAAGAGGATGGCGCCCAGGACGGTTCCGCCGAACGCCAGGTCGAGCCAAGGGATGTCCCGCAGGAACGAGATGTGCGTCGACGCCGGGGTCAGGCCACGGTGGTCCGGGAACTGGAGGACCAGCAGGGAGAACGCGATGCCCACGAGGCCCTGCCCGATGAGCTTCGCCCGCGCGCTGAGGCCGAGGCTGCGCTGCTTGGTGATCTTGATGAAGTCGTCGAGGAAGCCGACGAGGCCCATGCCCACCATCAGGAACAGCAGCAGGGCCGCGGACGCCGTGGGGCTGGTGGCCCCGGGGTTCATGAGCCACGTGATGAGGTGCGTGAGGTAGTACGCCACGACCGAGGCCAGCACGAACACCGCGCCGCCCATGGTCGGGGTCCCGCGCTTGGTGTGGTGCGTCGTGGGGCCGTCATCCCGGATGAACTGGCCGTATCCGCGCTTGACGAGCAGGCGGATGAAGAGCGGGGTCCCCACGAGCCCGAAGAGGAGGGCGAGGCCGCCGCCGATCAGCAGTGCGATCACGTCAGCTCCGTTCCTGGATGTCCGCGGTGGCCGGCTGCTGCGCCAATGCTATCCGATCGCCCAGGGCACCCAGCCCGACGCCGTTGGACGACTTGACGAGGACGAGGTCGCCGGGGGCGAGCTCCTCCTCGAGCAGGGCGTAGGCCGCCTCGGCGTCCTCGACGAAGCTCGTCTCGTCGCCCCAGGAGCCCTCGTTTACCGCGGAGATGTACAGCGGGCGGGCCTCGCGGCCGACCACGACGAGCCGGTCGATGTTCAGGCGCACGACCAGGGTGCCGACGGCCGTGTGCGCGGCGATCGACTCGTCGCCGAGCTCGAGCATGGCGCCGAGGACGGCCCATGTGCGCCGTCCGCGGCCCAGGTCGGCGAGCGTCTGCAGCGCGGCGCGCATCGACTCGGGGTTGGCGTTGTAGGCGTCGTTGATGACCGTCACGCCGTCGGCGCGCTCGGTGCGCTGCATGCGCCAGCGGCTGCCCGGCCCCTGGGCCGAGAGCGACTCGGCGATCTGGTCGAGCGGGACGCCGGCCGCGTGCGCCGCGGCGGCTGCCGCGAGCAGGTTCCCCGTGTGGTGCGCGCCGATGAGGCGGCTGGCGACGTGGACCGGCGCCTGCGTGCCCACCGACAGCTCGAACACCGGGGAGCCGCCGGCATCGACCGACGCCCCATGCGCCGCGACGACGGTCCCCCGCTCGGCGTAGGCGAGCGCGGCCTCGGGGTGGGCCGTGAAGAAGACCGGCTGCGCCACGGTCCGGGACACCATGGCCCGCACGCGGGGGTCGTCCAGGTTGATCACGGCGGTGCCCTCGGGGGCGAGCGCCTCGACCATCTCGCCCTTGGCCTTCGCGATGTTCTCCACGCCGCCGAACTCGCCGGCGTGCGCCGTCCCGACGATCAGGACGACCCCGATGTCGGGCCGCACCATGTCTGCGAGGTAGCGGATGTGGCCGATGCCGGTGGCGCCCATCTCGACCACGAGGTAGCGGGTCGTGAAGTCCGCGCGGAAGACCGTGAGCGGCACTCCGACCTCGCCGTTGTACGAGCCCTGCGGGGCAACCGTCCCGACCGGCGTGGCCGAGCCGGCGGCGGTGGAGCGGAAGATTCCGGCCAGGAGGTCCTTGGTGGTGGTCTTGCCGGCGGAGCCGGTGATCCCGACGACCGTGAAGTCTTCGCCGCGCTCTGCCCGGGCCGCGCGGATCCGGGCCACAGCGGCGGTGGCCAGGGCGCCCATGGCGAGCACCGCGTCGGGGACCACGACGCACGGGTAGATGGAGCCGTCGTCGTCGGAGACCTCGCGCTCGCACAGCGCGAGGGTCGCGCCGGCGCGGAAGGCCGCGCCGACGAACGCGTGCCCGTCGGCGTGCTCGCCGGGCTTGGCCACGTACAGGGAGCCGGGGCCGGCCTCCCGTGAGTCGGTCACGACGGTGGTGGGGACGATGGCGGGGTCTGCGAGGAGGCGCCCGCCCGTGATCTCGGCGATCTGCGCCGCTGTGAACTCAATCATTGCGCATCGGACTCTAGTGCGTCGGCACCCGCTGAGGGGAATCCCGGGTGTTCCTGGACCAGGGGGCGGCCATGGTCGGCGAGGGCAGTGCGCAGTTCGAGCCGGTCGTCGAGCACGAGGTTCACTCCCTTGACCTCCTGGTAGGACTCGTGCCCTCTCCCGGCGACGAGGATCACATCGTCCTCGGCCGCGAGCGAGACCGCGTGGCGGATGGCCTCCGCCCGGGGCGCGACCTCGTCGATGCGGCGGCCGAGGCCGTGCTCGGCTGCCTCGGCGCGCGCCCCGGCGAGCACCTCCGACCGGATGGCGGCGGCGTCCTCGTCGTGCGGGTCGTCGTCGGTGACGACGACGATGTCGGCGCCGCGCGCGGCGACCGCACCCATGATGGGGCGCTTGCCCTGGTCCCGCTGGCCGGTAGCACCGAACACGACGATGAGGCGCCCGGGCCCCGGCGGGCGGACGGCGTCGAGCGCGCGCTCGAGGGCGTCGGGGTTGTGGGCGAAGTCGACGACGGCGGTGGGGGCCGTCCCGATCAGCTGCATGCGGCCCGGCACCTCGATGGTGAAGGGGTCGGTGTCGAGGGCCGTCTGGACGTCGCGGACCGTGGCGCCCGCGGCGAGGACGAGGAGCGCGGCCAGCGCCGCATTGGCCACGTTGAAGCCGCCGGGCAGGCCCGAGCGCACGCGCAGCACGGTGCCGTCGGTGCGGCGCAGCTCGAAGGCCGTGCCCACGCCGGACCGGCGGGGATCCACGACCGTCCAGTCCGCCGCGTCCGCCCCCTCCCCCGGCGCTGCGGCCTCGGTGCGGAGGGTGGTGACCGGGATCGGAGCCTCGGCCGCGAGGCGGAGGCCCCACGCGTCGTCGACCGTCACGACGGCGCGGGTGGCGCGCTCCGATGTGAAGAGCCGCGCCTTGGCCGCGTAGTAGTCCTCCATCGTGCCGTGGAGGTCGAGGTGGTCCTGGGTGAGGTTGGTGAAGCCGACGGCGTCGTAGCGGACCCCGTCGACCCGGCCGAACTCGATGGCGTGCGAGGAGACCTCCATGGAGGCCGCGTCCACGCCCTTCTCCCGCATCACCGCCAGGAGGGCGTGGACCTCCGGGGACTCGGGCGTGGTGAGCCGGCTCGGGATGGGCTCTCCCCCGGCCGAGATCTCGATCGTCCCGATGAGCCCCGTGCGGTGCCCCAGGGCGCGGAGGAGGGCATTGGCGAAGTACGTCGTGGTCGTCTTGCCGTTCGTCCCGGTGACGCCGAGCAGGGTCAGGGCCGCCGTGTTCCGGCCGCCGTGCGTGCCGTAGACGAGCGCCGAGGCGCCGCCCACCGCCGCGCGCGGGGCGTCCAGGACGAGGATGGGCACCTCGACGGACGATTCCGAGAGCGCCAGCTGCTGGGCCCCGTCGGGATCGGTCACGATGGCCACAGCGCCGGAATCCACCGCCTGGCGGGCGAAGTCGGCGCCGTGGCGCGAGGCGCCGGGCAGGGCGAAGTAGAGGTCGCCGGGGAGCACCGCGCGCGAGTCGATGGTCACGCCGGTCACTGCCGGCGCTTCCTCGAGGCCGTCCTGGGGCAGGCCGAGGAGCGCGGCGATCTCGGCGAGGGGCACCGGGTCGACGTGTGCCGGGCGTAGGGCCGGGGGACTGTCCTGCTGGGTGCCCCCCGGGGAGGCACTCCTGCCCGTGGGCATGGGCTGCTCGCTCACGTTCACCTTCATCGATCGGGATTCCAACTCTATAACGCCCGTTCCGGGCGCCGCCGTGGGGCGGCGCCCGGAACGGGCCGTCGTCACGTGCTCACTTGGCGTACTGGGGCAGCTTCGCGGGGGTCCCTGTGGACGGCGGCACGCCGTACTTGTGGAGCGTCTGGCTCATCACCGAGCGGAAGACGTCCGCGTTGCCGATGCCGAAGATGTCGCCCTTGGGCCGCTGGATCACGACGGCGACGATATAGCGCGGGTCCTCCATCGGTGCCATGCCGATCAGCGAGGACGTCACGCCGTCGTACCCTGGCACCCCGTCCTCCCTGGGGGCCTCCGAGGTGCCCGTCTTGGCGCCGACCCGGTAGCCATCGATGGCGGCGGGCTTGACCTCCCCCTCCGTGACGTCGCTCTCGAGCATCTGCTGGACCTGCAGTGCTGTGTCCTTGCTGACCACCTGCGTCGGCGGGGCCGTCTGCGGCGAGGTCGCGTGCCCGTTCTGGTCGATGTACCCGCTGATGAGACTGGGCTGGACCATGACGCCGTCGTTGGCGATCGCCTGGTACGCGCGGACGGTCTGCAGCGTGGACTGGGTCACGCCCTGCCCGAAGAGGATGGTGTACTGCTGGCGGCCGTCCCATTCCTGGGGAGTGTGCAGGACGCCCAGCGCCTCCCCGGGCAGGCCGACGTCCACCGGCTGGCCGATGCCGAACTTGGTGAACCAGTCGTAGCGCTGCTGCGGGGAGAGGGCCTTGCCTGCCATGACGGTGCCTGTGTTCATCGAGTAGCCGAGGATGCCCGCGAGCGTGCGCTGCTCCGTGCCGTGCGTGAAGGCATCCGCGAACGTCTGGCCGTCCACGGTGTAGGTGGGAGGGATCGTGTACTGCGAGAGGGGGTTGGCCTTGCCCTCCTGGATGAGCGCCGCCATGGTGATCGTCTTCTCGACCGATCCCGGCTCGTACGCAGCGGTGACGGCCCGCGCGCCGCGGTCCTTCGCTGCGGTCTTGCCGGGGTCGTTGGGGTCGACCGAGTTTGAGTCCGCCATGGCGAGGATGTGTCCGTTCTTCGCGTCCATCACGATCGCGATGCCCCACTCCGCGCTGTACTTGTCCGTCTGGGTCTGGATCGCCTGCTGGGTGAAGTACTGGAGGTCGGAGTCGATGGTGAGCTTGACGGTCTTGCCGTCCTGGGCCGGGGTGAGCTTGTCGGTGGCCACGGGGATGCGCAGGCCGTCGGCCCCGATCTCGTACTCGCGGGAGCCGTCCTGGCCCTTGAGCACGCTGTCCTGGGTCTGCTCGAGGCCGGCGAGGGCGGTGCCATCCGAGCCGACGAAGCCCACGAGGTTGCCGCCCACGGCGCCGTTGGGATACACGCGCTGGGTCACGCCCTCCGAGAGGATCCCGGGGAAGCCGATGGCCATGACCCGCGCCTCGGTGTCCGGAGTGACGTCGCGGGCCACGTAGTTGAAGGGCTTGTCGCCCGTGATGGCGGCGGCAACGTCGGCAGCGGGCTTGCCCACCGCGTCGGCGAGCTGCTGGACCGCTTGGTCCCGGGTGATCGTGACGATCTTCTTGGTGCCGTCCCCCGCGTCGACGCGCTGCTCGAGCTCGGTGAAGTCCTTGGATGAGGCGATGCGCTGGTCGACGGTGATGTTGTAGCGGACCACGCTCGAGGCGAGGACGGTCCCGTTCATGTCGACGATCTGGCCGCGTTCGGCCGGGAGCACCGTCTTCTGCAGACGCTTGCTCAGGGCCGCCTCCGCGAGGCCGCCCACGTCCATGCCCTGGACGAGCACGAGGCGGCCGCCGATGAGCATCAGCAGGGCGAGCATGGCCGCAAGGCCCAGACGGAGCCGGCTCGTGGCCCGGCGGGTGCGCCGCAGCGGCCCGTCATCGCCCTTGCGCGGGCCGCCGCGCGTCTGCCTGCCCTGTGTGTCGGTGCTCTTCGCTGCCACGTGTGTCCCTACGCTTCCCGATCTCCCTGCTGCTGCGCTCGGCCGCACCGGTCCCGCACTGGCACCGGGCCGCTGGGCCGCGAGGCTACTGGCCCGGCGTCTTCTGCGCGGGAGCCGGGATGGAGCCGCCGTGGAGGTCCACCTTCGCGGCGGGCTTGTCCGCCGGCTTGGCGGCCGGGGCGTTCGAGGCCGTGGAGGCCGCTGCCCCGGGCGCGAGTGCGTCCTTGGTCGTCGCTGCCGGCGCGGCGGAGAGCTGGCCGGGAACGGCGGGCGTCGCGATCGTGGCACCCTGGGGGGCACCCTTCTCCGCCGCCTTGGCATTGCCGGTCACCGCGAGCGTCTTCAGGTCGATCTGGCCATTGGACGTCGAGGCGACCATTCCATATTGTGCCGCCCGCGCGGCCAGATTCTGGGGAGCCTCGAAGTTCTGGACCTGCTGTGTCAGCTCCTGGTTCTGCTTCTGCAGGCTCAGCTGGTCGTTGCGCAGCTGCACGAGCTGGTACTGGCCGGTCGAGACGGACACATTGAGCACGAGCACGGCCAGCAGGGCAGCGGCGAGGACGCCGAGGCAGAAGATGGCGAAGGGAGCACGACGGCGCACGGGCGCCGTGCGGACCACCGACAGGGGCGCTCGGCGCGGCGCCGCGGACGGGGCGTCCCGCCGGGGTGCCGCCGTCGTGAGGGCGGACGTCCCGGCCACCGCCGCCTTCCGCTGTGCTGCTGCGCTCATGTTCCACTCCTTGCCCTGATGCGTTCCGCCGCGCGGAGGCGAGCCGAGGCTGCGCGGGGGTTCTCCGCGATCTCGGCTTCCGTCGGCACTTCTGTTCCCTTGGTGATGATCTTCAGTTCGGGTCGGTGCTCCTCGAGCTCCACGGGGAAGCCGGGAGGCGCCGTCGACCGGCTCCGGGACTGGAGGGCGGCCTTGACGATGCGGTCCTCGAGCGAGTGGTAGCTCATGACCACGATCCGGCCGCCGAGGGTGAGGGCGCCGATCGCCGCTGGGACGGCCCGCTCGAGCACGTCGAGCTCCTCGTTGACCTCGATCCGCAGCGCCTGGAAGGTGCGCTTGGCTGGGTGGCCGCCGGTCCGGGCAGCGGCCGCGGGGACCACCGCGCGGATCGCCTCGACGAGCTGGCCGGTGGTGGTGAAGGGCTGCTTCTGGCGCTCCGCGACGATGTTCTTCGCGATCCGGCCAGCGAACTTCTCCTCGCCCCACGAGCGGATGATCCGGATGAGGTCCTCGACGCTGTAGGTGTTGACGACGTCTGCGGCGGTCGGGCCGCGGCTGGTGTCCATGCGCATGTCGAGCGGGGCGTCGTAGGAGTAGGCGAATCCGCGCTCGCGCTCGTCCAGCTGCATCGAGGAGACACCGAGGTCCATGAGGATGCCGTCGGCTCCGGGCAGGCCCAGCTCCTCGAGCACCTCGGGGATCTCGTCGTAGACCGCGTGCACGAGGCGCGCGCGCTCCCCGAACGGGGCGAGCCGGGCGCCGGCGAGCGCGAGGGCCTGCTCGTCGCGGTCGATCCCGACCAGCGTCGCCGTCGGGAAGCGTGCGAGGATCGCCTCGCTGTGGCCGCCCATCCCGAGGGTCGCGTCCACCACCACGGGAGTCCGCCCCGCGGCGATCGCGGCCTCGACGCCGCCGGACAGCAGCGTGACGCAGCGTTCGAGCAGCACCGGGACGTGGCGGTCGGACGTGGGCCTGTCCTGCTGGTCGTCGTTCGGCATGGTCCACTCCTCCCGTGCATGCGTCTCGTCTGGAGCGGATGCTCCGGGTCCGGCTGGTCCAGATCCCCCTCCGCGCCGGTCTGCCGCCTGGCTCCGGGGAAGGTGAGCCAGGAAGCGTTGCGGGGCGGCTGGAGATCTCGGCCAGCCAGCGGGATCAGACGATCCCGGGTATGGCGTCGTCGTCGGTCTCCGAGAAGGCGGATTCCTTCTCGGACAGGTAGTCCTCCCAGGCCTGGGCGTCCCAGATCTCCGCCCGGGTCCCCACGCCGATCACGGCCAGGTCCCGGTCCAGGCCTGCGTACTTGCGCAGGTTCTGGGGGATCGTCACGCGCCCCTGCTTGTCGGGCACCTCGTCGGAGGCCCCAGACAGAAAGACCCGGAGATAGTCACGCGACTGACGCGAGGAGATAGGGGCTTCCCGCATCTGCTCGTGGACCCTCTCGAATTCCTTCTGGCTGAAGACGTAGATGCAGCGCTCCTGGCCCCGGGTCAGAACCAGCCCCTCGGCCAGTTCGTCTCGGTACTTCGCCGGGAGGATGAGTCGCCCCTTCTCGTCCAGACGCGGCGAATAAGTACCGAGCAACACCGGCACCACCACCCGTCTGCGCGAGGCTGAACGTCCCTATCCGCCACTTCCCTCCAACATCCCCCACTTTACTCCACAGTCCTCCCCCGTCAACGCGACACGGCCCCCATGTCGCACCATCTGTACAAGGAACTCCCCCGCGTTCATGCGGATCTCCGCCGTGGGGGCGCGGTGGAGGGCCGGTGGAGGGATGTGGGCATCCGGTGGGGCTCAGGGGCGGCCGGAGGGCACTGCGGCGGGCGGGGCTGGCCGCCGCGAGAGGCGCAGCCGGCCGCCGAGGGACCAGCGGGGAGCGAAGTGGAGCCCGGGGAGCGAAGTGGAGCCCGGGGAGCGAAGTGGAGCCCGGGGAGCGAAGTGGAGCCCGGGGAGCGAAGTGGAGCCCGGGGAGCGAAGTGGAGCCCAGGGAGCGGAGTGGAGCCCAGGGAGCGGAGTGGAGGAGCCCGTGGGGCGCCAGGACACGACTGTGCCCCGGAACCGTGGAGTTCCGGGGCACAGTCAGGCCGTCAGGCGGGGCGTGGCTCTGGAGTCGCTGGGGCGCCTCGACGCGGGGACCGGCACGCGGTCCGGGTGGGACGGGTCAGCTCTCGTCCCTGCGCCGCTCCTCCCACTGGGCCTCGAGCTTGCGGAGGAACCCACTGCTCGTCCGCTTCGAGCCGCCGGAGCGGAGGCGGCGCCCTGGCCGCCTGAGGGTTCCGTAGTAGACGCTCCCGCCCATCAGCAGGAAGCCGAGGACCCCCACGAAGATGTTCTGGATGCTCACTCCGACCAGGAGGACGAGGATGCCCGCGATGACGCCGAGGACCCCGAGCACAATGTGCTTGGTCGAGAACGTCTTGAGGGCATCGGCGCCCATGGAATCGGCGAACTTGGGGTCCTCTTCGTGGAGCTGCTTCTCAAGCTGCTCCAGCATCTTCTGTTCGTGCTCCGAGAGAGGCATGGCGACTCCTTCACGCATGCAGATGATGGACGGCCTCCATCATCTGCACCAACGCATTGAACCAGCCGCGGGTTCCCCTGACCGACGAGCCGCTGCGACCCGACCCCAGATGGACTTCCCAGCCGACTCACTGCACCCAATATTTCGAGGTTCCTTAAGGATATGACGTCCGGGTAGGTTCCAAAAGGGAGCCCGGTGCGTCGCGGGCGCCGCTCACTCCCGAGCGGTGTGCCCGTCCCGCTGGGGGCCGGTACTCCGCTCCCCGAGGAGGCGCGCCGGCCGGACCATGCCGGAGCCGAACCGCTCGGACACCCGGTCGAGGGCCTCCTCGGCCGTGCGCCAGTTGTCCTCGGTGCGGTCCAGGCTCAGCTGGCGGGGCGCGCCGGCCGACCGGGAGAGCCGTTCGCCCCGCAGGCCGATGAGCCGGACCGGAAGGGGCCGCGGGCCGAGGGCTGCGAGGAGCTGGCGCCCTGCGCTGTAGAGGTGCTGGGCGCTGTCGGTGGGAACAGTCAGGGTGTGCGAGCGCGCGAGGGTTGAGAAGTCCGAGTACCGGAGCTTGAGCGCGACCGTTCCCGCGGCGACCCCCTGGCCTCTGAGTCGTCCGGCGACGCGGTGGGCCAGCCGCAGGAGCTCGGCGTGCAGTGCGGCGTCCTCCGCGACGTCGACGGCGAAGGTCTCCTCCGCACCGATGCTCTTCTCCTCGCGTGCGGGCGTCACGGCCCGCCCGTCGATACCCCAGCTCAGGCGCTTGGCCTGCAGGCCGGTGGCGCCGAGCGAGCGCCGGAGGGTCGAGTCCGGCGTCTGGGCGAGGTCGCCGACGGTGTGGATCCCGAGGCGGGCCAGGACTTCCCGCGTCTTGCCTCCGATCCCCCAGAGCGCCCCCACGGGGAGCGAGTGGAGGAACGGCACCGTGTCCTCCGGGCGGACCACGAGCAGCCCGTCCGGCTTGGACCGGGTCGAGGCGATCTTGGCCACGAACTTGGTCGAGGCGACCCCGACCGAGGCCGTGATGCCCAGCTCCGACCGGATGCGGGCCTTGATCTGGGCGGCGATCTGCTCGGGCGCCGCGCCGAGGCGCCGCACGGCTCCGGAGACGTCGAGGAAGGCCTCGTCGACGCTCAGCGGTTCGACCAGGTCGGTGAAGTCCGCGAAGAGCCGCATGAGCTGCCGCGAGACCTCGTAGTAGAGGTGGTGCCTCGGCTCCACCACGATGGCACCGGGACAGCGCCGCAGCGCGATGAGCATCGGCATGGCGCTGCTGATGCCGAAGGCCCGTGCCTCGTAGCTCGCGGACAGGACCACGGACCGTTCCGCCGGGAATCCGACGATCACGCGGCGCCCCCGCAGCTCGGGCCGCTCGCGCTGCTCGACGGCGACGAAGAAGGCGTCCATGTCGACATGCAGGATCCCGCGGCGCCGCATCTGGCCCAGGGGCTCCTCGCCGGGGCCACCACCGTCCGTTCCCACCGGTCCATCGTAGGCGGCGGAGGCTCCGCGCCGGGCCACTAGACTGGGCGGGACCTTGCAGCAGAAACGAAAGGCAGACACCAGGCGCATGGCGAACATCACCGGGAGGAACCGACGGCTCGCAGGGGCCACCGCGCTCATGGCCACCGCGCTCGCGGTGGCGGGCTGCGGGGGCCAGACAGGGAGCGCGGCGCAGAGCCCGGCTCCGGCGGGCTCTGCAGCGGCCACCGCCTCGCCGTCGCCGTCCTCGACGGTGACCGGGCGGGCCACGGCGTCCGCCTCGGCCGCGAACGCCACCGTGAGCGCCATCGCGCCGGGCTTCCCGGCCCAGACGCTTCCGCTCATGCCCGGGGCCACGGCTCTCGCAACGAGTTTCGATGCCTCGGCGTCGCCCGCCGTCGCCTCCCTCGTCGCGGGCAGCAGCTCGGCCTCGGCCCCCGAGATGCTCGACTACTACACGAAGACCCTCACCGGCGAGGGGTTCACCGCCGTGCCGGCCGCGAGCGCCTCGTCGAGCACCTCGGCGTCGATGGCCGCCGCGGGGACCCTCGTGCGGGACTTCGTGCGCTCTAACGGCTCGGAGACCGCCACGGTCACGGTCGTCACCGCGAACAAGCAGGCGGTCGCGACCGTGGGCGTCTCGGTGGCGCCCTCGTCGCTGAAGTAGTCAGCGGACAGGGACACGGTGAACGAGCAGCGAGCCGGCGCCGGCGCGGGCGTCGAGGAGGAGCAGGCCCGCTACCGGGATGCCCTCGAGGCGGAGCTGCGCTCCTTCCTGGACCGCCAGCGGTCGGTGATGGCCGGGGTCTCGGCGGACGTCGCTGCCCTCATGGACGCGATCTCCGGCCTCGTCTCGGGCGGCAAGCGCCTCCGCGCGCTGCTCGGCTACTGGGGCTGGCGGGGGGCGGGCGGTTCCGAGCTCGCGGCCGAGCCGGTGCGCGCGGGGGCCGCCCTCGAGCTCTTCCAGGCCGCGGCCCTCATCCACGACGACATCATCGACCGCTCGGCCACCCGCCGCGGTGCCCCGAGCGTGCATGAGCGGTTCACGGCGCTGCACGCCAAGTCGGGCTGGGCGCTCGATGCAGCGCGCTTCGGCCACGCCGCGGCGATCCTCACCGGCGACCTCTGCCTCTCCTTCAGCGAGGAGGCCTTCACCGCGGTCGGGCCCGCGGCCGGGATCGGCACCCCAGGGCGCCGGATCTTCAACACGATGAGGGCCGAGGTCATGGCCGGGCAGTACCTGGACATCCTCGAGGAGGTCGCTGGTCCGACGCGCCCGAGGACGGAGGCGGTGGCCCGGGCGGGCACGGTGATCAGGTACAAGTCGGCGAAGTACTCCACCGAGCACCCGCTCGGCATCGGAGGGGCGCTCGCCGGAGCCGACGAGGCCCTGCTGGCGGCCTACTCCGCCTTCTCGCTCCCGCTCGGCGAGGCGTTCCAGCTCCGGGACGACGTGCTGGGGGTGTTCGGCGATCCGGCCGCCACGGGCAAGCCCGCCGGCGACGACCTCCGCGAGGGCAAGCGGACGATGCTCGTCGCGCTCGCGCTCGACACGGCCGACGGCGCGGCGGCGGCAGAGCTCGAACGCGGCCTCGGGCGGGGCGACCTCGACCTCGACGAGGTCGGCAGGCTGCGCGACATCATCAGCTCCACGGGCGCCCTCGACGCCACCGAGCGGCTCATCGACAGGCTGGCCGGGGAGGCGTTCAGTGCCCTCGCGCGACTGGACGTCGGCCCTGTGGTCAGCGCTGCGCTCGAGGCCCTCGGCAAGGCCGCGGTGCGGCGCGCCTCCTGACGGGCGGCGTGCCCTGAGGGACAGCTCGGGCCCCGGACCCGCTCCGCCTGGGCGGACCGGCTCCGGGGCCTGGACCCTGGCCTGCGCCGGGGGTCCGGCTACCAGGCCAGAATCTGGGCGCGTCGCCGGATCTCGGTCTTGCGGCCCTCGCGGAGCGCGTCGATGGGACGGCCACGGAGGGACTCGTCGGGCGTGAAGAGCCAGGCGATCAGCTCCTCGTCGCTGAAGCCGGCGTCTGCCAGGACGGCAATCGTGCCCTTGAGGCTGTCCACCACGTGGTCGCCGTCGAGGAACAGCGCCGGGACGGAGCGGATCTTCCGCTCGCCCACGCGCGCGGCGACGAGCGCGCGCTCGTCGATCAGGCCATGCACCTTGGTGACCGGCAGTCCCAGCCGCTCCGCGACGTCCGGGAGGGGCAGCCATTCAGACACCAGGTTCTCGATATCACTCACGCCACCAGCGTGCCACGGCCCGGGCCGCTCCACCTAGTCGGCGCAGGCAGCGGCGGGGCACCTCCGGCGCCTTGTACCTCGCGCCGAATCGTGAGAGATTCACATCGGTCACTTAAGTAACACCAGTCAAATTAATCACACAGGCACCATCACTGAATTTACAGCCGCCATCACACGAGTGACATCACCCCGGCTCAAGGAGGTCGACCGATGAGCACGTCCGGAAGCAGCGGGAGCGCTGCCGCCAAGCCCAGCTTTCCCCTCGTCGCGGCGACGACGGCGGTCCTCCCCGCCGTGGCCCTGTCCTCGCTCGCGCTCGCCGCGCCCGCCTCAGCTGCGCCCGTGGAGTCCGTCGCCCAGTCCGGCGCCCTCACAGGGGCCGGCGCGCGCACCGCCGTGCAGGCCGCCGTCGTGCCCGCGGCCGAGGTGCCCACGATGGTTCCGAGCCGGCTCGCCCCGGCCAAGGCCGGGCCCGGCCAGAAGTACACGGTGCGAGCCGGAGACACGGTGACCGCGATCGCCGGGCGATTCGGACTCAAGGTCCCCGACGTCCTGGCCCTGAACCACCTCACGCCGACCACGATCATCTATCCGGGCCAGCAGCTGCGGCTCACCGGCGGATCGGCCGCACACGGCTCCGCCGCGCCGTCGTCCTCTCCGGCGAAGCCCGCACAGGGGGCGAGCGCAGGCAGCTACACCATCCGGCCCGGCGACACCCTCTACGGGATCAGCGCCCGCCTCAAGGTGCCGCTGGGAAGCCTGCTGGCGGCCAACGGGCTCAGCCTCACGAGCATCATCTACGCGGGCCGGACCCTCAGGCTCCCGGCAGGGAAGGCCGAGCCGGCCGCCGCCATCACGCAGGCGTCCTCGGGTAAGCCCAAGCCGCTCGTGGAGGACACGTTCTTCGGCTTCAAGTACCCCGACGCCGTGGTCGCCTCCGCCAACGAGAACAAGCGACTCCTCAACGCCGCGCCGGTGCCGAGCAGGGCGGCGATGAAGCAGATCGTCGCCGACACGGCCCGCCGCATGGGCGTCGACCCGGCGCTCGCCCTGGCGGTCGCCTACCAGGAGTCGGGGTTCAGCCAGCGTGCCGTGTCCCCGGCAAACGCCATCGGGACCATGCAGCTCGTTCCCACGTCGGGGCAGTGGGCCTCCGACCTCGTGGGCCGCAGGCTCAACCTGCTCGACCCGCACGACAACGCCACCGCCGGGATCGCCATCATCCGTGCCCTCCTGCGGACGAGCAAGGACGAGGACACCGCGATCGCCGGCTACTACCAGGGCCAGTACTCCGTGGCGAAGCACGGCATGTACAAGGACACCAAGCAGTATGTGGCCGCGATCAAGGCGCACCGGAAGACCTTCAGCTGACGGCGCTGCCCCGCGGCCGCTCCGGGCCCCGGGGCGCCTCGGGCGTCCGCCGCGGGCGAGCGCTTAGGATCGTGGGGTGAACGGAAAGCTGAGCGATGGGCTCGTCGGATCGCTCGTCGGCGGCCGGTACCGCGTTGCCGCGCGCCTCGCCATGGGCGGCATGGCGACGGTCTACCTCGCCACCGACACGAACCTCGACCGGGACGTCGCCCTCAAGGTCCTCCATCCCCATCTGAGCCAGGACCCCGCCTTCGCCGAGCGCCTCGAGCAGGAGGCCAAGGCCGCGGCCCGGCTCTCCCACCCCCATGTGGTCGCGGTCCTCGACCGCGGCCATGACGGGGACGTCTTCTACCTCGTGATGGAGTACGTGCCCGGCCGCAACCTGCGCCAGCTGCTCGACGAGCACGGCGCCCTGGCACCGCGGCAGGCCCTCGCGCTCATCGACGCCGTGGTCGACGGGCTCGCGGCCGCCCACGCGGCAGGCCTCGTCCACCGGGACATCAAGCCCGAGAACGTGCTCCTGGGGGACTCGGGGCAGATCAAGGTCGCGGACTTCGGGCTCGCCCGGGCCGTCACCACCTCGACCACCAGCGGTGTCACGATGGGCACCGTCGCGTACATCGCCCCGGAGCTCGTCCAGCGCAGCGGGGGCGACGAGCGCAGCGACCTCTACTCGGTCGGAATCATGCTCTACGAGCTGCTCACCGGCCACCAGCCCTACCGCGGGGACCTGCCGGTCCAGGTCGCGATGCAGCACGCGACCCGCGATGTCCCTCCCCCGTCCGACCTCCTGCCCGGCCTCTCCCCCGAGCTCGACGAGCTCGTGCAGTGGGCGTGTGCGCGGGATCCGGAGGACCGCCCGGTGGACGCCGAGGCGCTCCTGGGCGAGATCCGGCACATCCGCACCCACCTCAGCGACGCCCAGCTGGACCTGCACGCGGCGCAGACCCAACACCTCCCCCATCCCGCGCCGGGGCACACCGAGATGCTCCCGGCCGGGCGCACCGAGGTGATCGCCTCCACCGCCCAGCGCACGAGCGTCATCCCCGCAGGCCCCGCCACGACGGCCCGCGAGCAGCGCCGCCGGGACCGCGAGGCCGCCCGCCGCACCGCCGCCGCGGCGGCGACCCCGACCCGGACGCTGGGGCCCGGACGGTCACGGCGCCGCGGGGCCCTCTGGGCCGCCGTCATCATCGTCCTCGCGGTCGTGGCCGCGCTGGCGGGTTGGTTCTTCGGCGTCGGCCCCGGCGCGGCGGCGACCGTCCCACCCGTCAAGGACCTCACCGTGGACCAGGCGCGGCCGCTCTTCGACCGGGCCGGGCTCTCCTTCTCCACCCAGGACGTCTTCGACGACACGGTCACGACCGGGCTCATCGTGGACTCCACGCCGCCTCCGGGGACCCAGATCCGGAAGTTCCAGGGCGTGAGTGTCCTCGTGTCCAAGGGCCCGCAGCTCTTCCCCCTCGAAGATCTCAGGGGCAAGTCCCTCGACGATGCGAAGGCGGCCATCACCGCGGCGAAGAACACCGTCGGCGCCGTCAAGGAGGCCTACGACGACACCGTGCCGGCCGGGATCGTCCTGTCCCAGGACCCCGGGTCCGGGACGCCTCTGCGCCACGGCTCCACCGTGGCACTGATCGTGTCCAAGGGCCCTCAGCCGATCCCGGTGCCCCGTGTGGTGGGCATGGCGCAGTCTCAGGCACTCGCCGCGCTGCGCGCCGCCGGGCTCGATCCCCAGGTCTCCTCCGACGAGGTCAACGACCGGACGATCCCCAAAGGCTCCGTCGCCGCCCAGGACCCCTCCCCCGGCGCAACCCTGACCAAGGGCGGCGCGGTCACGCTCACCGTGTCCAAGGGCCCCAGGATGGTGCACGTCCCCAGCTTCGTGGGCAAGCAGGTGGGCCAGGCCACCGATGCGCTCAGGCAGCTCGGGTTCGACGTCCGCGTCGAGAACATCCTCGGCGGATTCTTCGGCACCGTCCGTGCCCAGGATCCGGTGGACAAGGACGTGCCGGAGGGCAGCGTCGTCACCCTCACCGTCGTGTAGCGGGGCGCCGGCCTCGGCCGGCGCCCCGCCGCACACAGGATCAGGCCCGCTTGGAGAGCGCCCCCGCCACGAGGAAGGCCATCTCGAGGGACTGCATGTGGTTCAGCCGCGGATCGCACACCGACTCGTACCGGTCCTCGAAGGCCGCCTCATCGATCGGGTCGGAGCCGCCGAGGCACTCTGCGACGTCGTCGCCCGTCATCTCCATGTGCAGGCCGCCCGGGACCGTTCCGAGCGCCTGGTGCACATCGAAGAAGCCGCGGACCTCGTCCACGACGTCGTCGAAGCGGCGGGTCTTGTAGCCGTTGCGGCTCGTGACCGTGTTCCCGTGCATCGGGTCGGTGACCCAGAGGACCTGGGCTCCGGACGCCGTGACCTTCTCGACGACCGGGGGCAGCTTCTCGCGGATATTCTGGGCGCCCATCCTCGTGATGAACGTCAGCCGGCCCGGTTCGCGCTCGGGGTCGAGCCTGTCGATGAGCCGCAGGGCGTCGTCGCCCGTCGTCGAAGGACCGAGCTTGACGCCGATCGGGTTGCGCACGCGGGAGAGGTAGTCCACGTGGGCGTGGTCCAGTTCCCGGGTCCGCTCGCCGATCCAGAGGAAGTGCGCGGACGTGTCGTAGGGCAGGCCCGTGCGCGAGTCGATGCGCGTGAGCGCGCGCTCGTAGTCCAGCAGCAGCGCCTCGTGGCTCGCGAAGAACTCGACGCGCCTGAGCGCCTCGAAGTCGGCCCCGCACGAGTCCATGAACTTGATCGCGCGGTCGATCTCGCGGGCGAGCGATTCGTAGCGGGCGTGGGCGGGGTTCTCCGTGAACCCCTTGTTCCACGTGTGCACAAGGCGCAGGTCGGCGAAGCCGCCCTGCGTGAACGCGCGGATGAGGTTCAGGGTTGACGCCGAGGTGTGGTAGGCGCGGAGCATCCGGGCGGCGTCGTGCGCGCGGGACTCGGGCGTGAAGTCGTAGCCGTTGACGATGTCGCCGCGGTACGCCGGGAGGGTCACGCCGTCCCGCGTCTCCGTGTCGGAGGAGCGGGGCTTGGCGAACTGGCCGGCCATGCGGCCCATCTTGATCACGGGCAGCTGGGCGCCATAGGTCAGCACCACTGCCATCTGCAAGATGGTCTTCACACGCGCGCTGATCCGGTCCGCCGTGGCCGCCCCGAAGGTCTCGGCGCAGTCGCCTCCCTGGAGGAGGAAGGCCTCGCCGCGGGCTGCGGCCGCGAGCCGCTCGCGGAGCAGGTCCACTTCGCCGGCGAAGACGAGCGGCGGGAGGATCGACAGCTCCGCGATCGCCGCGCGGAAGACGTCCGGGTCCGACCAGGACGGCTGCTGCGAGATCGGCAGGGAGCGCCAGTTGTCGAGGCCGGGGTAGTCGGCGGCGCCGCTCTGTGCGGTGCTCGTGAATCGGGCCGCGGGCGATACGGAGAGATCAGTCACGGTCCAAGGCTATGCCAACAGCCCGGCGCCGCGCTTATGCGTCGGCCGGGGGCTCGCCCGCCCGCTTCTGCGCCGCCTCCTGCGCCAGTCTGGCCTTGACATCCGCGGCGTACGCGTCGACGTACTCCTGGGCGGACAGCTGCTGGATCTGGCGCATGATCCGGGTCGTGACCTCGCGCTGGACGGCCCGGTCGTCGGCCTGGCCGTAGAACTCGGAGAAGTCCATCGGCTGGCCGACGATGATGCCGACCCGCCGGATGGAGGGGATGCGCTGGCCGATCGGCTGGACCTTCTCCGTGCCGATCATGGCCACCGGGAGGACCGGCACCTGCTTCAGGAGCGCGAGCCGGGCCACGCCGACCTTGCCGCGGTACAGGCGCCCGTCAGGGCTGCGCGTCCCCTCGGGGTAGATGCCCAGCAGCCCCCCGCCCTCGAGGATCTGGGCGCCGGCCTCGAGGGAGGCCGCGGACGCCTCGCCGCCGGAACGGTCCATCGGCAGCTGGTTCGTGTAGCGGAAGAACGCCGCCGTCAGCCAGCCCTTGAGGCCGCGGCCGGTGAAGTACTCCTGCTTGGCGAGGAACACGACCGGACGGCGGACCATGAGGGGCAGGAAGATGGAGTCGGAGAACGAGAGGTGGTTCGAGGCCAGGATGGCCGCACCCCGCGCCGGGACGTTCACGAGCCCCTTGGTCCAGGGCCGGTACAGCAGCTTGACGAGGGGACCGATGAAGATCTGCTTGAGGATCCAGTAGACCACGCAGGTCCTTCCGCCGTGGGAGCGCGTTCCAGGCTTCACTGTAGTGTCCCGCTCCGGACTCGGCGCAACCGCCCCACACCGGTGCATAATGCTTGCCATGGACCCTTCCACCGTCGGCGTCGCCCTGAGCCACGGCTTCACGGGCGGGCTCGGCGGGATCGCGCCCTGGGCGGACGCGCTCCGGGGCGCCGGGTTCCGCGTCGCCACGCCCCTCCTCCCCGGCCACGGGACCTCCATCGAGGACCTCGCCGGCCGGTCGTGGCACGAGTGGTACGACGCCTACGAGGCCGCCTACCTCGAGCTCGCGCGCGAGTGCTCGGCCGTGGTCGCCGCCGGCCTGTCGATGGGCGGGGCGCTCGCGCTGCGCCTTGCCGCGCACCGCCCCGTGGCCGCCGTCAGCGTCGTCAACCCCGGGCTCGTGATCGACGACCCGCGCTCGCACCTCTCCGCCGTCCTGCGGCACGTGATGCGGACGGTGCCCGGCATCCGCAACGACATCAAGCTCGCCGGCCAGGACGAGGGCGCCTACGAGGCGGTCCCGGTCGCCGCGGCGCACCAGCTCAAGCTCCTGTTCCGGGACACGGTCGCCTCCCTGCCGCAGGCGAGCGCACCGCTGCAGGTGTTCCGCTCGACCGTCGACAGGGTCGTCACGAGCGAGCGCAGCATGGGCGCGATCGCCGCACGCTACGGCGGGGCGGACATCCGCATCGTCCGGCTCGCCAACAGCTACCACGTGGCGACCCTGGACCACGACGCCGAGACGATCTTCCGGGGCTCGGTCGCCTTCATCCGCGAGGCGGTCGACGCCGCGGGGTCGGCCGCCGCCAGCCGGAGCACGGACGCTGGGGATGCCGCGTGAACGGGCGCCCTGACCCCGACCGCCACGATCCCGCCGCGGACGACGACGCCTGGCGCGACCTCGTGGCCCGCCTCGGCGGATCCGCAGACGACCGTGCCGCGGGCCCCGCCCCCACCGAGCCCTCCGCGGCCGAGCGCGCCTCCGCCTCCAGCCCGCTGCCCGACCGGCCGACGCACCAGGACGGCCGCCCCGCGGGCCCGGACGAGGGCCTGTCCGCCCCCGGCGGCCGGGAGGACGACGCCGGGCCGGCCCGCTTCTCGCGGTACGACCCCCTCGGGATCGCTGGACCGCGCGGCCGCGGACCGGTCGGCGAGGAGCCGGAGGGGCTGCCGGGCGACTTCGTCCCCGACGAGCCCGCCCCCGTCCTGGCCGGGGCCGACCCGGTGGCAGTGCTCGCGTGGTGCGGCGCCCTCGGCGGCCCGGTGGGCCTACTGGTGTGCGCGCTCGCGTGGCGCACCGTCCCCGGCTACATGATCGTGCTGCTCGTCGCGGCCTTCGTGGCAGGGGTCGGGACGCTCATCATGCGCCTGCCGCGCAGCAAGGACGACGGAGACGACGGCGCCCGGATCTGAGGCGCCCCGCTCAGCGCGCCGAGCCGTGCGAGCGCAGGTGGACGCGGGAGAGGTCTGCCGCGCCGATGAGGCCGGCCTCGGGGCCGAGCGCCGCACGGACAATCCGCGCGGGCGGCCGGAAGCCGCGGCCGGTCAGGTTGCGTGCGAAGGCCCTGCGCGCGGGTGCCAGCAGCAGCTCCCCCGCGTCACAGAGCCCCCCGCCGATCACGAAGGTGCCCGGGTCGAGCGCCGCGGCGAGATTCGCGAGCCCGAGCCCGAGCCACTCGCCCACGTCCTCAATCAGCTCCCGCGAGGCGGCGTCGCCGGCCCGGGCGAGCTCGGTGACGATCGCGCCGGTGATCTGCTCGGGATCGCCGTCCACGGCGCGGAGGAGCTCCTGGGCGACCGGGGAGTTTGCGCGGGCCAGCTCGCGCGCTTCGCGTCCGAGCGCGTTGCCGGAGGCGTACTGCTCCCAGCAGCCGCGGTTGCCGCATTCGCAGCGGTGGCCGCCGGGCATGATGATCTGGTGGCCGAACTCGCCCGCGACGCCGTAGCGGCCGCGTTCGAGGTGCCCGGACATCACCATCGCTCCGCCGATCCCGGTGCCGAGCGTGATGCACACGAGCCGGCTCTCCTGGCGCCCGGCACCGAAGCGCCACTCGGCCCAGGCGGCGGCGTCGGCGTCGTTGGCGAGGTGCACCCGGCGGCGCAGGAGCGATTCGAGGTTCGCGCGGAGCGGTTCGTTGCGCCAGGCCAGGTGCGGGCTGAAGAGCACGGTCCCTCCGTCGAGGTCCATCCAGCCTGCGGCGCCGATCCCCACCGAGGCGATGCGGTGCTCGACGCTGAGCTCGTCGACGAGCTCGGCGATGACGCGCTCGACCTCGCGCGGGCGGGTGCCCGGCGTCGCCCGGCGCGCCCGCTGCAGCACGTGGCCGTCGGCGTCGACCACGCCTGCGGCGACCTTCGTGCCGCCGATGTCGATGCCGATCGCGAGGCCCCTCCGTCTCAGCCGCGGGTCGCGGGGCCGGAAGGTCGGGGCCAAGCGGGGTCTGCGCACGCTGGCCATTCTACTGGCGGCCCGGGACCGGGGGCCGCTATTGTTACTGACCAGTAGCATCAGCCGTGATCCAAGGCACACCCCGTTCAGTGCGCTTGGATATGGTTAAGCCGTCTCCCGCGCACCGGGAGGTACCGAAGGAGATATCGTGCGCGAAAAGTCCATTCCGCCCCTCGTCCCCGCCCCCGTCGCCAGGAACATCGCCGACTTCGTCATCGAGCAGGCCGAGAAGCCCTCGAACCCGCCCCTCTTCGCCCAGCGCGGAACCTCGGGCGCGTGGGAGGACGTGACGGCCAAGGAGTTCCGTGCCGAGGTGGAGCGGATCGCGAAGGGCCTGATCGCCGAAGGGGTCGCCCCCGGCGACCGCGTCGCCATCATGGCCCGGACCTGCTACGAGTGGAGCCTCGTCGACTTCGCCATCTGGTTCGCCGGCGCGGTGTCCGTCCCGATCTACGAGACCTCCTCCCCGAGCCAGATCGCCTGGAACCTCGGGAACTCGGGCGCGGTCGCCGCCTTCGGCGAGACCGCCCACCACGAGGACGCCATCCGCGCTGCCATCGACTCCGAGGACCTCGCCGCCATGCGGCATGTCTGGCAGCTCTCCCCCGCGGGCCTCGGCGCGCTCGCGGCTGCCGGCGAACGGGTCTCCGACGAGGAGCTCGAGGCGCGCCGCTCCGCCCCGACCCTCGAGTCGCTGGCCACCATCATCTACACCTCGGGCACGCTCGGGCGGCCCAAGGGGTGCGAGCTGACCCACGGGAACTTCGTGGCACTGTCCGAGAACGCCATGGCGGCGCTCGGCGAGGTCGTGGAGCCTGGGGCGAAGACCATCATGTTCCTGCCGCTCGCCCACGTGTTCGCCCGGTTCATCTCCGTCCTCGCCGTCGCCGCCGGCTGCCAGGTGGCGCACACCCCGGACATCAAGAACCTCCTGGCCGATCTGCAGGGGTTCGAGCCGAACTTCATCCTCGTGGTCCCGCGGGTGTTCGAGAAGGTCTACAACTCGGCGCTGACCAAGGCGGAGGACGGGGGCAAGGGCAAGATCTTCCACCGCGCTGCCGACATCGCCATCTCCTGGTCGAAGGCGCACGCCGACGGCGGCAGTCCCTCCCTGGGCCTGCGGCTGCAGCATGCCCTCTACGACGCGCTCGTCTACCGGAAGCTGCGCGCGGCCATGGGCGGCCACGTCAAGTACGCGGTCTCGGGCGGCGGCCCCCTCGGGGAACGGCTCGGCCACTTCTTCCACGGCATCGGCCTCCGCGTCCTCGAGGGCTACGGCCTCACCGAGACCACGGCCCCGATCTGCGTCAACACACCCTCCCTGGTCAAGATCGGCACGGTCGGCGCCCCCCTTCCCGGCAACTCGGTGCGGATCGCGGACGACGGCGAGATCCTCGCCAAGGGCGTCAGCGTCATGCGCGGCTACTACCGGCTCCCCGAGCTGCAGACCGAGACGTTCACGGACGGCTGGTTCCACACGGGTGACATCGGCGAGCTCGACGCCGACGGCTACCTGCGCATCACTGGGCGCAAGAAGGACATCATCGTCACGGCGGGCGGCAAGAACGTGGCCCCGGCGCACCTCGAGGACCAGATCCGCGCCGACGCGCTTGTGTCCCAGGTCGTCGTGGTGGGCGAGAACCGTCCCTTCATCGGCGCCCTCGTGACCCTCGACGAGGAGGCCCTGCCGGGCTGGCTCGAGCGGCAGGGGCTTCCCGCCGGGCTCTCCCTCGAGGACGCGGCCTCCCATCCGGGGGTCCTCGCCCATGTGCAGGCGATCATCGACCGCGCGAACGAGAGCGTCTCCAAGGCAGAGGCGATCAAGTCCTTCCGGGTGGTGCCGACCGACTTCACTGAGTCCTCGGGGCACCTCACGCCCTCGCTCAAGGTCAAGCGCGCGCAGGTCATGGCCGACTTCGGCAGCTACGTCGAGGACATCTACTCGGCGCCCAAGCCGAGCGTGGTCTGACCCGGCGCTCCAGCGCGAGGGCGGCGGCCCCGGCCCGTGCCGGGGCCGCCGCCCTGCCGTTGAGCCGCCCTGCCGTTGAGCCCGCCGCCCTGCCGTTGTGCCTGCGCTGCTGCTCAGTCGGTGAGCTGGTCCACGACCAGGCCGGCGAGCTCGATCGCCGCCTCCCGTGTGGCGGCCCCCAGCTTCGCGAACTCGATCTGCGAGCCCTCGGCGAGGTGCCGGTCGTGCGGGATCCGGACCACGTGGCCCACCCGGGTGCGGAAGTGCTCCTCGATCTCGTCCACGTTCACCCGGGTGCCATTGCCGGCGGAGACGTTGACCACGACGATCGCCTTGCGCACCAGGTCGTCCCGCCCGTGCGCCTCGAGCCATGAGAGCGTCTCGGAGGCGAGCCGCGCCTCGTCGACGCTGCCGCCCGAGACGAGCACGACGGCGTCGGCCTTCTCCAGCGTCCCCTGCATCACGGAGTGGACCATCCCTGTGCCGGAGTCGGTGAGGACGATCGAGTAGTAGCGGCCGAGGATGTCCGTGACGGCCCGGTAGTCGGCGTCGTTGAAGGCGTGCGCGACCATGGGGTCCGCGTCCGAGGCGAGGACGTCGAGCCGCGACCCCTCGCGGGCCGTGTAGTTGGACAGCTGGGCGAAGGAGTTCACCTCGAAGCGGTCCTTGACGAGCTGCCGGGCGGTATGGGACGCGCGGCCGGGGTTCCGGTCGGAGAGGGTGCCCCGGTCCGGGTTGGCGTCCATGGCGATCACCCGGTCCTCCCGCAGATCGGCGAGGGCCATTCCCAGCAGGGTCGTCACCGTCGTCTTGCCGACGCCGCCCTTGCGCGACAGGACCGGCACGTAGCGCGTCTTCTCCCCCAGCCGCACGGCGATCCGGTGCTCGAGCGCACGCTGCATCCGCACCGCATCCGAGTCCCCCACATTGACGTAGCCGAACGTCGCGAAGTAGAGCCAGCGCCGCCAGCCGCCCACCGGGGCGGCCGGGCTCTTGGCCACGAGGCGGTCGGAGGTCAGGGACGTGGCCGACTCCGGCCCCTCTGACCGCGACCGGCGCTCGCTCACGGCCGGTGCCCCGCCGCCAGCGTCGGCCTGCCCGGCGTCGGGCCCTTCCTGGACGGAGCCGCGGGGCTGGTAGCCGATCTCGGCCGAGGCCGCGGCCTCCCCGGGAACCGCGGCAGGATCGCCGGAGGCGGCCGCGGGCGGAACGGGCGCCGCCTGGGCGTCCGCGAGCCATCCAGCAGGGGGCGTCGACGGGGCCGGCGGCACCGACCCGAGATCGAGCGGCACGGACAGGATTCCGAGCGGGCTTCGGGCGGCGCCCGGGCCGGCGGCAGGCTCGGGGGCCTGCGCTCCTGCCGCCTCCTCCCCCGCGCCGTCCTCGGCCGGGGCGTCCTGGGTGGATTCCGGCTCGTCCTGGGACGGACTGCGCCGCGGTGCGGGCTTGGGCGTGCTGTCGCTCATGGCTCCCGTTCGCCTCGTGGGTGGTGAGGACGGCGGCGGTACGGACCACCGCCGTCCTGGATCGCGCCCAGTCTAGCGGCCGCCCCGCCTCCGCCCTGCGGGGCGGCGACGGGGCGGCGGGAGGGTCCGGGCACGGGACGGTCGGCGGCTACTCCGCGCCGACCACGAGCAGGAGGTCTCCGCCCTGGACCTGCTCGACGCCGGAGACGACCACGCGGGCCACCTTGCCGGCCACGGGCGAGGTGATGGCGGCCTCCATCTTCATGGCCTCGATGGTCGCGACGGAATCGCCGGCCTGGACGAGGTCGCCCTCCTTCGCCGTCACGGTCACCGCCCCGGCGAACGGGGCGGCAATGTGGCCGGGGTTGGTCGCATCCGCCTTCTCCGCCTGCTTGACGTTGCTCTGCACGGACCGGTCACGCACGACGACCGGGCGAGACTGGCCGTTCAGCGTCGCGATGACGGTGCGCATGCCCTTCTCGTCCGGCTCCGAGATCGCCTCGAGCTGCGCGATGAGCCGCACGCCCTTCTCGAGCTCGATGATGTGCTCGTGGCCTCGCTGGAGGCCGTAGAGGTAGTCCCGCGTATCGAGCACCGAGAGGTTGCCGTAGGCTTCCCTGTTCGCAAGGTAGTCCTTGGTCGGACCGGGGAACAGGAGCCGGTTCAGGGTGGCCCGGCGCGTGGCCGAGTCGCCCTGGAGCGCGGCCGAGTCCTCCGCCGAGAGCTTCTCCTCGCGCACCTTGACGGTCCGGCCCTGGAGGGCCTTGGTGCGGAACGGCTCCGGCCAGCCGCCGGGCGGGTCGCCGAGCTCGCCGCTGAGGAAGCCGATGACCGACTCCGGGATGTCGAACTTCTGCGGGTTCTGCCGGAACTCCTCGGGGTCCGCACCGAGCCCCACGAGATGCAGTGCGAGGTCGCCGACCACCTTGGACGACGGCGTGACCTTGACGAGCCGGCCGAGGATCCGGTCCGCGGCCGCGTACATGTCCTCGATGGCCTCGAACCGCTCCGCGAGGCCGAGGGCCATGGCCTGCTGGCGCAGGTTGGAGAGCTGGCCGCCCGGGATCTCGTGGTGGTAGACGCGCCCCGTCGGACCCGGAAGCCCGGACTCGAAGGGAGCGTAGACGCGGCGCACGGCCTCCCAGTACGGCTCGAGCGCGCTGACCTTCTCCAGCGAGATGCCCGTGTCGCGGGGGGTGTGGGCGAGCGCGGCCACGAGGGCGGACGCCGGAACCTGGCTGGTGGTGCCGGCCAGGGACGCCGAGGCGACGTCGACGGCGTCGACCCCGGCCTCGACCGCCGCGAGCAGGGTCGCGAGCTGGCCGCCCGCGGTGTCGTGCGTGTGCAGGTGGACGGGCAGGTCGAAGCGCTCCCGCAGGGCCCGCACGAGCTTGGCCGCCGCGGCCGGGCGCAGGAGGCCGGCCATGTCCTTGATCGCGAGGATGTGGGCCCCGGCGTCGACGATCTTCTGGGCAAGCCCGAGGTAGTAGTCGAGCGTGTACAGGTCCTCGGCGGGGTCGAGGAGGTCGCCGGTGTAGCACAGCACCACCTCGGCCACCGCGGTCCCGGTCTCGCGCACGGCCCTGATGGCGGGGGCCATCTGGTTCACGTCGTTGAGGGCGTCGAAGATGCGGAAGATGTCGATCCCGGTGGCTGCGGCCTCCTGGACGAAGGCGGCGGTCACCTCCTCGGGGTACGGCGTGTACCCGACCGTGTTCCGGCCGCGCAGGAGCATCTGGAGGCAGATGTTGGGGAGCGCCTCGCGCAGGGCGGCCAGCCGCTGCCAGGGGTCCTCGCCGAGGAAGCGGAGGGCGACGTCGTACGTCGCCCCGCCCCACGCCTCGACGGAGAGGAGCTCGGGCGTGAGCACCGAGACCGCCGGGCCGGCCGCGACGAGGTCCCGGGTGCGCACGCGCGTCGCCAGCAGCGACTGGTGGGCGTCGCGGAAGGTCGTGTCCGTCACCGCGACCGCGTTCTGCTCGCGCAGGGCCTTGGCGAATCCTTCCGGGCCGAGCTCGAGCAGCTTCTGGCGGGATCCGGCCGGAGCGTCGGCGAGGTCGACCTTCGGGAGCTTGTCCTGCGGGTCGGCATGGACCTTGAGCTCGCCATTGGGCTTGTTCACCGTCACGTCCGCGAGCCAGCTGAGCAGCCTGGTCCCCCGGTCGGCGGACGAGCGCGCCTTCAGCAGCTCGGGACGCTCGTCGATGAACGAGGTCGCGACGTTGCCGGCGACGAAGTCGTCGTCGTCGAGGACGGCCTGGAGGAAGGGGATGTTCGTGGACACGCCGCGGATGCGGAACTCGGCCAGGGCGCGGCGGGCGCGCTTGACGGCCGTGGCGTAGTCGCGGCCGCGGCACGTGAGCTTGACGAGCATCGAGTCGAAGTGCGGGCTGATCTCGGCGCCCTGGTAGACCGTGCCGCCGTCGAGGCGCACGCCCGCGCCGCCGGCGGAGCGGTAGCCGGTGATCTTGCCGACGTCAGGGCGGAAGCCGTTGGCCGGGTCCTCGGTGGTGATGCGGCACTGGAGCGCGGCGCCCTTGAGGTGGATCCGGTCCTGGGTGAGCCTGAGGTCCTCGAGCGTCTCGCCGGCGGCGATGCGCAGCTGGGCCTGGACGAGGTCGACGTCGGTGACCTCCTCGGTGACCGTGTGCTCGACCTGGATGCGGGGGTTCATCTCGATGAAGACGTGCTGCCCCGCGCGCTCTCCGACCGTGTCGACGAGGAACTCGACGGTGCCTGCGTTGACGTAGCCGAGGGCCTTGGCGAACTTGATGGCATCCGCGTAGAGGGCCTGCCGGATCGACTCGTCGAGCTGCGGGGCCGGGGCGATCTCGATGACCTTCTGGTGCCGGCGCTGCAGGGAGCAGTCGCGCTCGAAGAGGTGGACCACGTTCCCGTCGCCGTCGGCGAGGACCTGGACCTCGATGTGGCGCGGGCGCAGCACCGCCTGCTCGAGGAACACGGTGGGGTCGCCGAATGCGGCGTCGGCCTCGCGCATCGCGGCGCTGAGCGACTCCGGGAGGGCCTCGCGAGTGTCGACGCGGCGCATGCCGCGGCCGCCGCCGCCGGCGACGGCCTTGACGAAGATCGGGAAGCCGATCTCGTCCGCGGCCGCGATCAGCTCCTCGGGGTCCGAGCTGGGCGCCGAAGACTTGAGTACGGGGATGCCGGCCTCGCGCGCCGCGCGGAGGGCGTGGACCTTGTGGCCGGCCAGCTCCAGGACGTCGGCGGGGGGGCCGACGAAGGTGATGCCGGCCGCGGCGGCCGCGCGCGCCAGCTCCGGGTTCTCGGAGAGGAAGCCGTAGCCGGGGTAGATGGCGTCCGCGCCGGCCTCCTTGGCGACGCGGACGATCTCGTCCACATCCAGATAGGCCCGGACCGGATGGCCCTCCTCGCCGATGAGGTAGGCCTCGTCTGCCTTCTGCCGGTGGATCGAATTGCGGTCTTCGTGGGGGAACACGGCAACCGTCTTGGCACCGAGCTCGTAGCCCGCCCGGAACGCGCGGATGGCGATTTCACCGCGGTTCGCTACCAGAATCTTGGAGAACATGGGACTCCTGTTGTCGCAACGCAGGATTGACTAGGTGGTGCCTAGTGTCTATGCCAGCAAAGTAGCAGGGAATGGCTTGTGTCTTGAATCACGGATGTAACGTCTCGCCACGTGGACAAGGCAGGGGGCCGGACGCTCCCCGGCCGTGGCGTGGCGGGGGCGGCTGCCCGCTTCCCTTTAGGATGGAACGGTCGGCCAGCGGATAGATAGTGGATTCTCACGTGCAAGTAGTCAGCATCAGCAGCCTGAAGGGCGGGGTCGGGAAGACCTCGGTGACAACGGGGCTCGCGTCGGCCGCCCTCGCGGCCGGGATCCCCACTCTCGTGGTCGACCTCGACCCGCATGCTGACGCCTCGACCGCGCTCGGCGTCAATCCCGACCGCGAACTCGAGGTGGGGCGGCTGCTCAAGTCCCCCAAGCGGGTCTTCCTCGAGGACAACGCGGTGGCGAGCCCCTGGGTGCGGCGCGCCGCGGCGCTGAACGGCCAGCAGAACCGGGTGCTCAACGTGGCCTACGGCGGATCGCTGAGCGGCATCTACGATCGGCCCGACCTCGGCCGCAGGGATCTCCGCCGCCTCACCACCGTGCTCCACGGCCTGGAGGGCTACGGCCTGGTCCTCATCGACTGCCCGCCCTCGCTCAACGGCCTCACCCGGATGGCATGGGCTGCGAGCAACCGCGTGCTCCTCGTCGCCGAGCCGGGCCTGTTCTCCGTGGCGGGCACCGAGCGGACGCTGCGGGCCATCCAGCTGTTCAAGCAGGAGTACGCCCCGAAGCTCGCCCCCGCCGGCATCGTCGCCAACAGGGTCCGTCCCTCCTCCACCGAGCACGGCTACCGGCTCGAGGAGATGAAGCAGATGTTCGGTCCGCTCCTGCTGGACCCGCAGATCCCCGAGGTGGCCAACTGGCAGCAGATCCAGGGGGCGGCGCATGCGGTGCACCACTGGCCCGGCGAGGCGGCCCGCGGCACCGCGGCGCTGTACGACGAGCTGCTCGGCGCCGTCGTCAAGCAGGCCCGGGAGCTCCGCCCGCGGGTGGCGCGCTAGCTCCGCCGCCCGCACGCACAGCACAGACGTCGAGGGGCCGCCACCTGCAGGTGGCGGCCCCTCGACGTCTGTTCCCGGGTGCAGCTTCGCTCCCCCGGGTCGACGGGTCCGGCGGCTCAGCCCGTCCGGCGGGCGGCGCGGCGCTTGCTCAGCTCGTCCCCGGGAAACGTCTGGTCTGCGGCGTGTTCGCTCGGCAGCTCGGCGAGGCTCCCCTCGACCTCGCGCCATACGCGTCCAACGGCGATGCCGAAGACGCCCTGCCCTCCTTGGACAAGGTCGATCACCTCGTCGGCCGAGGTGCACTCGTACACCGAGGCGCCGTCACTCATGAGGGTGATCTGCGCGAGGTCCTCGACGCCGCGCTCCCGGAGGTGCCCGACGGCACTGCGGATCTGCTGGAGCGACACCCCGGTGTCGAGCAGCCGCTTGACCACCTTGAGGACGAGGATGTCGCGGAAGCCGTAGAGGCGCTGGGAGCCGCTGCCCGCAGCCCCGCGCACCGTGGGCTCGACGAGGCCCGTGCGGGCCCAGTAGTCGAGCTGGCGGTAGGTGATCCCGGCGGCCTTGCACGCGGTGGGGCCTCGGTAGCCGGCCTCCTCGTCCAGGGCGGGGAGGTCGTCGTCGAAGAGGAGGCCCTGAGTGCCGGTCGGCGTCTCGGTGCCGGTGCCGGAAATGTGCCTGAGATCTCCGTGCTCGCGCTGGGGACTCACTAAACCCTCCTTCACAGCTCCCCTGGGGGAAATCGCATCCTCCGCCAGGAAGCCTCGAAAGTGCCCCTCGTGTAATTACACTCGGGTCCACCCTCCAGTGTCACCTGAAGCTGTCGGGGAAGCAATGGGAGCTTGTCTCTAACGACGTTAGAACCGTCGGGGGTCGAAATCAAAGACATCGCCCCCGGCGGCCGGGGCGTGTCGGCTGCAGCCGCGCCGGGGGTGCCCGGCGGGACGGCTCATTCGTCGAAGTCCTCCGGCTCCACGTCGGCGAGGAACTCGCGGAAGCGGCGCATCTCGGTCTCCTCCTCCTCGGCGCTCGCGCCCTCCTCGGTCCCGTCGCTGCCCTCGGCGAGCTGGACCCCGGCCTCCTCGAGGACGGCGTCCGCGCACCAGATCCGGCAGTTGACCCGCAGGGCCACGGCGAGGGCATCGGAGGCCCGCGACTCGACCGTGGTCCCGTCGTCGAACCCGAGCTGCGCGTAGAACACGCTGTCCTCCACGGCCACGATGGTCGCGCTGACGATCTGCCGGCCGAGGCTGTGCACCACGCTCACGAGAAGGTCATGGGTGAGCGGCCGGGGGGGCACGACGTGCTGCTGGGCCAGGGCGATGGCGCTGGCCTCCGCGGTGCCGATCCAGATCGGCAGGTGCCGCTCACCGTGGGCCTCCTTCAGGAGGACCAGGGGCTGGTTGGACGGCAGCTCGATGCGGACTCCTACGACTTCTACCTCGATCATCAGCCATCCATCCTCGAGATCAGCCCGTGGACCAGTGCACGGTGCAGGGTCAGGAACAGCTCCCCGAGCTCGCGCGCCTCCTCGGCGGCCCGGACCCGCGAAGCGGGGTCCCGGCGCGACGCGCTCGGCGCCACGGCGCGCTCGATCAGTGCCACCTCCCGCTCCGCGGTGGTCTGGAAGGGCCGCAGGTGCCGGGGCTCGAGGCCGTGGTCCGCGAGGGCCACGCAGGAGCGGGCGACGGCGAGATCGTGCTCGTCGAACCGGCCGTCCTCGGCGCTGATGAGTCCGAACGTGGCCATGGCCTCGACGAGGGCAGCGCTCGCTCCCGACTCCGCCCGGAGCTGGGCCTCTCCCAGCGAGCGGGGGCGCGTCCCGCCCCATTGGGCCCCCGGCTCCTCGGGGACGGCGCGCGGGGCGATGCTCGCTCCGCCCGGAAGGCTCTCCGGCCGCTCACCGCGGTCGACCGCGTCGAGGTAGTCCTTGATGACCTTCAGCGGCAGGTACTGGTCGCGCTGCAGCGCCAGGATGAAGCGGAGGCGCTCGACGTCGCCGTCGCTGTACTGCCGGTAGCCCGAGGGCGTCCGGTGCGGCGCGATGAGGCCCTTGTCCTCCAGGAACCGGATCTTGGACGCGGTCATCGACGGGAAGTCCTCGGCCAGGGTGGCCAGGACCTCACCGATGTTCAGGGCCGCGGCCCCTTTGCGCTCAGGCTGAGCAGCTGCCATAGATCCGCCCCTCAGGCGGTAGGCCGCACCGGGCTCTGTGCGGGGCTGAGGTAGAAGGTGAGCCGGAACTTGCCGATCTGCACCTCCGAACCGTTGCGCAGGGCCACCTGGTCGACCCGGTCGTGGTTGACGTAGGTGCCGTTGAGGCTGCCCGCGTCGACAACCTCGAAGCCCCGGCCCACACGCCGGAACTGCGCATGACGGCGGGAGACGGTCACATCGTCGAGGAAGATGTCGGCGTTCGGGTGCCGGCCCGCCGTCGTGACGTCCGAGTCGAGCAGGAACCGTGCGCCCGCGTTGGGTCCGGCATGCGCGATGAGCAGCGCCGAGCCATAGGGCAGCGCGGCGACCGCCTTGGCCTCCTCGGCGCTCAGCGCGGGTGCGATCGTCGTGTCGGCATGGATCGGCGGCATGTGGATCGACGTCGTCTCCGACGCCGATTCCTGACGCTGCGTCACCTCGTCGGCGCCGACGTCCCGGCGCTCGTGGCTCACCATCAGTTCCTCCTGAACAGTCCCGGAATCAGACTTCTACCCTACCTGCTGCTCGTACTCGGCGGCACTGAGGAGGCTGTCCGTCTGCGCGTCGTCCGCGAGCCGGACCTCGAACAGCCAGCCCTCGCCGTAGGGATCGGAGTTCACGAGCGCCGGATCGGTGTCCAGGGCCTCGTTCCTCGCGACGACGGTCCCGCCCACCGGGGCGTAGATGTCGCTGACGCTCTTGGTCGACTCGACCTCGCCGACGACGCCGTTGGCGCTCACCTCGGTGCCGACCTCGGGCATCTGGACGTAGACCACGTCGCCGAGGGCATCCTGCGCGAAGTCGGTGATGCCGATGCGCACCACGCCGTCGCCCGGCTCGGCCGAGACCCACTCGTGCTCTGCCGTGTAGGACAGCTCGGCGGGGACGTTGCTCATGGGGCTCGCCTTTCGTCGACGTCGAGGCCTGCGGGCGTGCCCGGGTCGCCTCTGGGTGCGGTGTCGCTGAAAGTATAGGCACAAGGACCGGCGGCGGATTCGCCACGGCCCGCTGCGCCGGGCGCCGTTTCCTGCCACGATGGAGCACGAGCAGTCCATCGAGGGTCAGGAGGGGTCCCATGCCGGAGCTGCCCGAGGTCACGGCGCTGGCCGAGTACCTCGACCTGCGCCTTGCCGGGGCTGTCGTAGACCAGGTCCGGATCGGGGCCATCAACGCGCTCAAGACCGCGGATCCGCCGTACACCGCCCTCGTGGGACGGCGTGTCGACTCCGTGGGCCGCCGCGGCAAGTTCCTCGTCATGGTCACCATGCCGCCCTCCGCCGGCGATGGCGCGTCCCGCGGCGGCGGGGCGGACGACGCCGGCCCGCTCGCCGTCGTCGTCCATCTCGCCTTGGGCGGGTGGGTGCGGGTCACGGACCGCCTCCCCGAGGCCGCCCCGCCCCGGGGCAAGGGCTACGTCGCGGCGCGCTTCGGGTTCGTGCGGGACGGCGAGGAGACCGGAATCGACCTGACGGAGGCAGGGACCTGGAAGCGGCTCTCCGTGCACATCGTGCGCCGCCTCGAGGACGTGCCCGCCATCGCGGACCTCGGTCCCGAGCCGCTCGCGGAGGACTTCACGCTCGAGGCCTTCCGGAAGCTCCTGAACCACCGCAAGCAGGTCAAGGGCCTGCTCCGCGACCAGAAGACCATCGCCGGGATCGGCAACGCCTACAGCGACGAGATCCTGCATGCGGCGAAGATCTCTCCGTTCGCGATCGCCTCGACGCTCGACGATGCCTCCACCGCCCGGCTCTACGAACAGATGCGGCGGGTCCTCACGGAGGCCGTCGAGGAGGACCGGGGCCATCCCCCGGAGGAGCTCAAGGACGAGAAGCGCCGGATCATGCGCGTGCACCGGCGGGCGGGCGAGCCGTGTCCGGTGTGCGGGGACACGATCCTGGAGGTCTCCTTCGCGGACAGCGCGCTCCAGTACTGCCCCACGTGCCAGACCGGCGGGAAGCCGCTCGCGGACCGCCGCACCTCCAAGTTCCTCAAGTAGGCAGGAGGCGCGCGGCCGGCTCAGATGCGGTCGAGGAAGGCGAGGACGCGGTCCACCGCCAGCGATGCCGAAGCCGCGTCGAAGCCCGTCTGGCTCGAGTCGGCGAAGTAGTGGGCAGAGGACGGGTAGAGGAAGAGCTCTGCGTCCTGTGCCCCGGCGACGATCGCGCGGGCCGCGTCGACGTCGCCCTCCTCCATGAAGATCGGATCCTGTCCTGCCCCGTGGACCTGGAGGGGGACGCCGGCCGGCCACGGACCGCCGAACTCCTCGGCCGGCACACACGAATAGAAGAAGACCGCGCCGCGCGCTCCGGGGCGCGTCTGGGCGAGCTTCTGGGCCGGCAGCACGCCGAGGGAGAGGCCCATGTAGACGAGGTTCGCCGGCAGGGCCGACGCGGCACGCTCCCCGCGGGCCACGATCTCGCCGAAGCCGATCCCGCGGGCGTGCTCCACCCCCTCGTCGATGGTTGCGAAGGTCTTGCCCTCGAACAGGTCCGGCGTCGTCACGGTGTGCCCATTGCGGATCAGGGTCTCCGCGAGGGACGCCACACCGGGCGTGAGGCCGAGTGCGTGGTGGAACAGGAGGATGTCTGCCATGCCGCACACGCTAGCCGGAGCGCGCCCGGACGGCCAGCGGTGCGGCATCGGCGCGGTCAGGCGACCGGATCGCCCTCGACGGGGCCATCCGTGTTGGGCTTCCAGCCGAGGTCCGGGGCGACGAACCGGGCGAACGATTCCAGGATGTGCAGGTTGTAGTCGACCCCGAGCTGGTTCGGGATGGTCAGCATCACGGTGTCGGCGGCCATGACGGCCGAGTCGGCCCGCAGCTGCTCGACGAGGTCCTCGGGCTCGGCCGCGTAGGTCTTGCCGAAGGTGGACTGGAAGCCGTCGATGATGCCGATCTGGTCCGAGTCCGTGCGCCGGCCGAAGTACATCGCGTCCTTGGAGTTGACGATCGGGAAGATGCTGCGGCTGACGGAGACGCGCGGGGGCCGTGTGTGCCCGGCGTCCCTGTAGGCGGCCCGATAGGCATCGATCTGGTCCCGCTGGAGCTCGTGGAACGGCACCCCGGTGGCCTCGGTCAGCAGGGTGGAGCTCATGAGGTTCAGGCCGAGCCTTCCGGTCCACTCGGCCGTCGCGCGGGTGCCGCTCCCCCACCAGATCCGTTCGCGCAGGCCCGGAGAGTGGGGCTCAATCGGAAGGAGGGTCCCGGCCGGTGCCTGGCGCGGGTCTGCGGGCGCAATGCCCTCGCCGTCGATGGCCTTGAGGAACGTCTCGAAGTGGGCGCGGGCGAGGTCTGCGCCGCGGGGGTCCTCGGCCCTCGTGTAGCCGAAGGCCTCGTACCCGCGCAGGGCCGGCTCGGGCGAGCCGCGGCTGACGCCGATCGCGATCCGGCCGGCACTGATGATGTCGAGGGCCGCGAGCTCCTCGGCGAGGTAGAGCGGGTTCTCGTAGCGCATGTCGATCACACCGGTGCCGACCTCGATGCGCGCCGTCCTCGCTGCGATCGCGCTGAGGAGCGGCACGGGGGCGGCCTGCTGCGGCGCGAAGTGGTGGACGCGGAAGTAGGCGCCGTTCACTCCGAGCTCGTCTGCCCCGACGCCGAGGTCGACGGCCTGGCGGATCATGTCCGCCGCGCTGCCCGTCTGCGAGCCCCGCGCGGGGGCGTAGTGTCCGAACGAGAGGAATCCGAAGGCCTTCACAGGGGCGTCAACTGCATGCATGTGCATGCGTATTCCTCGGGAGGGAACGAGAAAGGGACCCGACCCGCGTCCGCGGATCGGATCCCTCCTGGTCGGGCTGACAGGATTTGAACCTGCGACCCCTTGACCCCCAGTCAAGTGCGCTACCAAGCTGCGCTACAGCCCGAACATCGCCCGCGCCCGACGCTCTCACGCCCGGCGAAGCAACCGCTCCAGCATATCCGACCGGGGCGCTCGGCGCGAATCGGGAAGGGGTCGGCGAGCCTCCCTCGCGGCGGCCCCGGGGCGCTGTAGGCGGCCGTCAGGTTCTGGGGCTTCCGGCGCCCTCAGGCAGGGCGGGGAGCTGCCCCGTGGTGAGCGCCGCCGGCGGCGTGAGCATCGAGGCGGCCGAGTGCTCGGCAGAGTAGGCGAGGAACGCCAGGTGCGCCTCGTAGCGGTCGAGGACGTCGTCGATCACCTGCTGCCGGCTCAGGCCCATGAGGTCGTACCCTTCGGAGCCGGTCTGGGTGAACACCTCCAGCCGGTAGTACGACTCCTCCTCCGGGTTCACACGGCCTCCGAACATCGGCACGGGCGCCTCGACGGCCGCGACCTCGTAGTGGAAGTCCCGCTCATGGTCGATGGCGACGGCGAGCGTGTGGCGGAGGATCCCTGTCCGCTCGTCGGGGAAGGTCCCCAGGCTCGCGTCGTAGCCCTGCGCGGCGAACTCTGCGGACACGTCCGTCAGGGCGGGCCGGACGGTCTTCTCCATGAACTGGGCCACGGCCCTGGCCGAGGGGTAGGAGCGCAGCCCTGCGATGCGCTGGCGCCAGCTCCGTTGAGGGACGGCGCCGCCGCGGGCGGCCGTCGTCCTGCCTCGGAGCACCTGCCCCTCGCGCTCGGCGCGTTCCATCCGCAGCGCCTTGGAGAAGGAGGCCATCACGAGGTAGGCGATGACCGTCACCGGCAGCGCGAAGACGAGCGTTGCGTACTCCATCGTCGCCACGCCGCCCGCCACGAGCATCGCCACGGTCAGCACCGCCGTCAGCACGGCCCAGAAGATGCGCAGCCACCTGGCCCCGTCCTGGCCCGGGTCGGGGATGGACGAGGAGAAGTTGGACATCACCATGGCCCCGGAGTTGGCGCTCGTGAGGTAGAACAGGAGGCCGGAGAGAGTCGCCAGTCCGATGAGGAACGGGGCTCCCGGGAACATCTCCAGCAGCGCGTACCAGCCCCGCTCCGGGCTCTCCATCGCCAGGTCGGCGAAGTCGAGATTTCCGCCCAGCACCTCCGAGAGTGCGCTGTTGCCGAAGATCGCGACGATGATGACGTCGCACAGCACCGGGGCGGTGACAGCCGCGATGACGAACTCCCGCAGGGTGCGCCCGCGCGAGATGCGGGCCAGGAACAGCCCGACGAACGGCCCCCAGGCGAGCCAGAACGCCCAGAAGAACAAGGTCCACGATCCCATCCATTCCGAGCCGCCGTCCTGGTAGGCGAAGGTCTGGAGCATGCGCTCGGGAAGGGTGGCGACGAACCGGCCGATGTTCTCCACGGTGCCGTTGAGGATGAACGAGGTCTTCCCCGTGACGAGGATGTAGAGCACCATCGCTGCCGCGCTCCAGAGGTTCAGCTCGGAGACGAGGCGGATGCCCTTGTCCACCCCGGAGGTGCAGGCAGCGATGGTCATGACGACCGCCACGACCACGAGCGCGATCTGGAGACCGAGGCCCTGCTCGAGCCCGAACAGCACGGAGAACCCGACGTTGAGGAGCACCACGCCGATGCCCATCGACGTGGCGACTCCGAACACGGTCCCGACGAGCGCGAAGACGTCGATGGCGTCCCCAATGGCTCCTTGGACGCGTCTGCCCAGGAGGGGGTAGAGGGCGGCCCGGATCGACAGGGGCATCCCCCACCGGTACGCGAAGTAGCCCATGGCCATGCCGAGCAGGGCGTACATGGCCCACCCGGCGATCCCGTAGTGGAACATCGTCCAGACCACCGCGTCCCGGGCGGCCTCCGGAGTCTGGCCGGCGCCCGAGGGCGGGGCCATGTACTGGGTGATCGGCCCGGTGACCGAGTAGAAGAGCATGTCGATGCCGACCCCGGCCGCGAAGAGCATGGCAACCCACGTGAACAGGCCGTACTGGGGACGGGAATGGTCGGGGCCCAGCCGGACGCCGCCTTCCTTGGACAGGGCGACCCAGAGGACGAAGACGATGACGACCGTCACGGTGAGCACGTAGAACCAGCCGACGTTCACGGAGACCCACCCCACCGCCGTGTGCATGGTGCCGGCGGCCTGGCCGGGGGCGAGGATGGCCCACAGGGAGAAGGCGAGGATGACCGCCGACGCGACGACGAGGACCCTCCAGCGGACCCGCGGGCCATGGCCGTCCGCAAAGTCTGCGGGGCCCCGGCGCAGTTCGGTGCTCGAGACGGGGGGTCTGCCCTCGCCTCCGCCGGTGCGGCGCCTCTCGGTGCCGCCAAGCCGGCTGCGCTCGATCGTCGCCGCCGGCGACTCCGCCTCTGGTCCGCTGAAATCCGCTGCTTCGGTCACTCATCCTCCTGTTCTGCGGCAGGACGGACCGAGGCGAGCGTGCGGGAGAACCTCCCAGATCTCAGGGGAACAAGGCGCGTGAGGTGCGTCGACCGCTGCGCGGGGACGTCCTACCGGCTCCTTCCACTGTAGCTCTTCCCGAGGACGACGCCGGCGGGCCGCCCGCGAGGGGCGGCCCGCCGGCGTCGTGCGGGGCTACTTCTTCTTCGAGCGGCGCTCGCGGACGCGCATGCTGATCTCGATGGGTGTGCCCTCGAAGCCGAACGTCTCGCGGAGCCGGCGGGTGATGAAGCGGCGGTAGCCGGGGTCGAGGAACCCGGTGGTGAACAGGACGAACTTCGGCGGCCGGCTCTGGGCCTGGGTGCCGAAGAGGATGCGCGGCTGCTTGCCCCCGCGCACCGGGTGCGGATGCGCGGCGACGAGCTCGCCGAGGAACGCGTTGAGGCGGCCGGTCGGGATGCGGGTGTCCCAGCCGGCGAGGGCCTTGTCGAGCGCGGGCACGAGGCGGTCGCGGTGCCAGCCGGTCTTCGCGGAGAGGTTGACGCGCGGCGCCCACTCCACGTGGGCGAGGTCCTTCTCGATCTCGCGCTCGAGCCAGCGGCGGCGCTCGTCGTCCATGAGGTCCCACTTGTTGAACGCGATGACGAGCGCGCGGCCGGACTCGATCGCGAGCGAGAGGATGCGCACGTCCTGCTCGGAGAGCACCTCGTCCGAGGCGAGGAGCACGACGGCGACCTCCGCCTTCTCGAGCGCGGCCTGCGTCCGCAGCGACGCGTAGTACTCGGCGCCCTGGGCCATGTGCTGCCGGCGGCGGATGCCCGCGGTGTCCACGAAGCGCCACGTCCGGCCACCGAGCTCGATGTACTCGTCGACCGGGTCCCGGGTGGTGCCCGCGAGCTCGTTCACGACGGAGCGCTCGGAGCCGGCGAGCTTGTTCAGGAGCGAGGACTTGCCCACGTTGGGGCGGCCGATGAGGGCGACGCGCCGTGGGCCCCCGGAGCGCTCGACGCCGGCGATGGCCGAGAACTCGGGCAGGACCTCGAGCGCGGCGTCGAGCAGGTCCGCCACCCCGCGCCCGTGGAGGGCCGAGACGGGGTACGGCTGGCCGAACCCGAGGCCCCACAGCATGGAGGCGTCGGCCTCCTGGGCGAAGTCGTCGACCTTGTTCGCCACCAGCAGCACGGGCTTCTTGGACTTGCGCAGCATGCGCATGACGGCCTCGTCGGTGGCCGTCGCCCCGACCGTGGCGTCGACGACGAACAGGACGGCGTCCGCCATGCTGACGGCGACCTCGGCCTGCTCGGCGACCATCGCGTGCAGGCCCTTGGCGTCGTGCTCCCAGCCGCCGGTGTCCACGAGCGTGAACTTCCGGCCGGTCCATTCGGCGGGGTAGGAGACGCGGTCGCGGGTGACGCCGGGGACGTCCTCGACGACGGCCTCGCGGCGGCCGAGGATGCGGTTGACGAGCGTCGACTTGCCCACGTTGGGGCGGCCGATGATCGCGAGGACGGGGTCCATCCGGGTCGGCGTGTCCGCGTCCCAGTCTTCGCCCCCGCCCGCGAGGAGGCGCGCGTCCTCCTCGTCCAGGTCGTAGTCGTCCAGGCCCGCGCGCAGGGTCGCCGCGCGCTGCTCCGCCTCGGCGTCGTCCATCGCGGCGAGGTGCTCGGCGACTTGATCGGCGCCCTCGGGCACGTACTCGTCGTTCCCGGCGGCGCCGGCGGTCCCGGTGTCCAGGGAATCGGTCATGGGGGTCTCCTTGAAGGGTGTCAGTGGGCCGGGCTCACGCGCCGGCCGGGCGGCTCACGGCCGCGTGCACGACGCCGAGGACGGCGTCGACGGTCTGGTCGAAGTCGAGGTCCGAGGAGTCGACGGTGTAGACGCCGTCGGCGGCCTGGGTGAAGCTGGCCACCGCGGAGTCCTTCGCATCCCGGGCGATGACCTGCTCGCGGAGTTCCTCGGCGTTCTGGGTGCCGCCGAGCTGGGCTCCGCGGCGGCGCATGCGGGCCTCCTCCGAGGCGGTGAGCAGGAGCCGCACCTCGGCGTCGCGCGCCACCACGGTGGTGATGTCCCGGCCCTCGACGACCATGCGACGGCCGTGGGCCGCGATGATCGCGCGCTGGCGGCGGATGAGCTCGTCCCGCACGCCGAGGTTGGTCGCAACGGCGCTCACCGAGGCGGAGATGCGGGGCTCGCGGATGGCCGCGGTCACGTCCGCGCCGCGCACGAGGACCCGATCCGTGGCGGGGCTCGTGCTCAGCTCGAGGTCGAGCCCCCGGGCGGCGGCCTCCACGAGGGCGCCGTCCGTAAGGTCCAGTCCGCGCTCGAGGCAGTCCCACGCGACCGCGCGGTACATGGCGCCGGTGTCGAGGTAGGCCAGCCGCAGCCGCCGGGCGACCTCCTTCGAGACGCTCGACTTCCCCGAGCCGCTCGGGCCGTCGATCGCCACGACGAGGGGCCGGCCGAGCCGCAGGGGCTCGGCGCCGGGGGCGGGCGTGTAGCGCACGGACGTGCCCTGTGCCGTGCTGAGGGAATGGAGCTCCGTCCCGGGCTGCATGCCGTGCTCCGTCTCCCGCTCGCTCATTGCAGTACCCGCCATCCGCGCTCCTCCAGTTCCGCCACCAGGGCGTCGTGCTTGCTCGGCAGCACCGAGATCTCCACCATGCCCACGTTCCGCCCCGACGAATGGTCGAGGCGGAGGTCTTCGAGGTTCACCCCGATCTCGCCGATCTCCGTCAGGAGCCGGGCGATCTGCCCGGGCCTGTCGTCGACGAGGACCGTGAGCCACGCGAACGCCTGCGGCGGCCCCCCGTGCTTGCCGGGGATCCGCGCCTGGCCCGCGTTGCCCTCGGTCATGAGCTGCGCCAGGTCGAGCCGGGCCCCCGGGGCTGTGGGTGCCTCGAGGGTACGGATGAGGCGTTCGACGTCCTCGCGCACACCGTACAGGTGCTCGACGATCCTGCCCGCATTCGCCCCGAGGATCTGCACCCACAGGCCCGGGTCGCTCGCCGCGATGCGCGTCGTGTCGCGCAGGCCGTTGCCGGCGAGGGCCAGCAGCCGCAGGTCCGTGCCCTGCAGGCGCGAGGCCAGCAGCGAGGACATGACCTGGGGCAGGTGGCTCACGAGGGCGACCGCCTCGTCGTGCTCGTCGGCGTCGAACTCGACGACGATGCCGCCGAGGTCGGAGCCGAGGGCCTTGGCGAGGCGGACCGCGCCGGGCTCGGACTCGGGCGCCGCGCAGACCACCCAGGGCATCGAGGTGAACAGCTCGCCGCGGGCGGCGACCGGGCCGGACTTCTCCCGGCCCGCCATCGGGTGCGTGCCGACGTAGCGGGCCAGGTCCGCGCCGCGGGCGCGCAGCCCGCGCACGATGGCGCCCTTGACGCTGGCGATGTCCACGACGGTGGCGTGCGGCCAGCGCGCAAGGGCGTGCGCGGCGACGTCGACGGCCACGTCGGGAGGCGTGGCCACGACCACGAGCTCCGGCTGGGCGCCGCGGTCCGCCTCGAGCTCGGCGACGGGGCGGCCCGCGCCGATGTCGACGGCGACGGCCTGGTTGGTGGGCGAGGTGTCCTCGAGGAAGACCGGGACGCCGCGGTGCTCGAGCCCGAGGCCGATGCTCGTCCCGAGCAGCCCGGTGCCGATGACGACGACCGGCCCGTGCAGGTGTGTTGCGGACATGCTCTCCCCCTACAGGCCGACGGCGGCCATGAGGTGCCCGATCTCCTGCTTGCCGAGCCGGCGGATCGTGCCCTGCTTCTGGTCGCCGAGCCCGATCGGGCCGATCTTGGCGCGCACGAGCCGCTGGACCGGGAAGCCCACGGCGTCGAACATGCGGCGCACGATCCGGTTCTTGCCGGAGTGGAGGACCACCTCGACGAGCACGAACCCGGGCGTGGAGTCCACGAGCCGGAACGAGTCGACCTTGGCGAGGCCGTCTTCGAGCTCGACGCCGCGGCGCAGCTGGGCGCCGATGCCCTGGGGCATGGGGCCGCGCACCTGCACGACGTACGTCTTGGGCACCTCGTAGGAGGGGTGCGTGAGGCGGTTGGCGAGCTCGCCGTCGTTCGTCAGGAGCAGCAGGCCCTCGGTGTTCGTGTCGAGGCGGCCCACGTGGAAGAGGCGCTCCGGCGAGCCGGGGCGCAGGTAGTCCGTGATGCACGGTCGGCCCTCGGGGTCATCCATCGTGGAGACCACGCCGCGGGGCTTGTTGAACGCCATGTAGACGAGGTGCTCGTCGGTCTGGACGCGGACCCCGTCGACGTGGATGACGTCGGTCTCGGGGTTCACCCGGGTGCCGAGCTCGGTCACGATCTGCCCGTTGACCTCGACGCGGCCTTCGGCGATGAGCTCCTCGCACACCCGGCGCGAGGCGACGCCCGCGTTGGCCATGACCTTCTGCAGGCGCACGCCGTCCTCGGCCATCTGGGCCCGGGTGCGCGGCTCGTGCGCCGGCAGGGCGGCCGGCTGCCTGCGGGCCGCGCCCTGGCCGGCCTTGCCCACCGGGCCGAGGCTCCTGCCGAAGCGCTCGTTCGCGAAAGGCGCAGCGCCCGTCCCCTTGGGGGTGGGGCGGTCGCCGCGTTTGCGCTGCCCGCCCTTCGGGGCGCCCTTGGCGCCTCCGCGCGCCGCGCTGCCGCGCGCGCTGTTCCTGCGGGGGTTGTTGTCCCCGTTGCGTGGTGAACCCTGGCGTCCCGCCTGTGCCATAACCAATGCCTCTGCAGTATGAAGCAGCCCCTCCGGGGCTGCGTTGGTGGTAGAAAGTGGGCGAACGCCCCCGTCAAGGATACCGGATCGGCCCTCCGGGGCCGCCCGGGGCCTCAGAACGAGGCGTCGATCCCGCCCAGCTCGTCGAGCCCGGGCAGGTGCGGCGAGAGCTTGGGCAGCTCGGCGGCGGAGCCGATCCCGAGCCTTTCCAGGAAGTACGACGTCGTCCGGTACAGGATCGCTCCCGACTCGGGGTCGGTGCCGGCCTCCTCGACGAGGCCCCGGGCCACGAGGGTCTTCACCACGGAGTCGACGTTGACCCCCCGGATGGCCGCGACGCGCGAGCGGCCCACCGGCTGGCGGTAGGCGATGACGGCGAGGGTCTCGAGCGCGGCCTGGGTCAGGCGGGCGGTCTGGCCCTCGAGCACGTACCGGGACACGATGTCCGCGTACTCGGGGCGCGAGTAGAACCGCCATCCGCCGGCGACGGCGCGGAGCTCGAATCCCCTTCCCTGCGTCGCGTACTCGGCGGCGAGCTCCTCGAGCGCGCCCTCCGCCTCCTGCTGGGGCACCTCGAGGGTGGCCGCGAGCTCGGCCGCGCTGATCGGCTCGTCGACGACCATGAGCACGGCCTCGAGGGCCGCGCGGATCGCCGGATCAGCCTGCTGCATGCTGTCCCTCCCTGTCCGGGGCATCCCCGTACTCCTCGCTGACCCGCTCGGCGCTCCAGTCCTCCCCCGCGGCCCACCGCACGCTCAGTTCGGCGAGCGGCGCCGCCTGCTCGAAGGCCACGGCCCGGTCGCGGAAGAGCTCCAGCAGGGCCAGGAAGCGGGCCACCACGACAAGCCGTGTCTCGGCGTCGGCCGTCAGCGCGCGGAAGCTCAGGGGCCCTGAGCCCTGCAGCCGCAGGCCGATGAGCTCGGCCTGCTCGCGCACGCTCACCGGCGGCGCATGGAGGTGCGCGGTCCCGACCTCGCTCGGCGGGGCCTCCTTGGGTGCGAAGGCCTTCGCTGCGAGGGCGGCGAACTGCTCGGGCGTGTGCCGCCACACGAGCTCGGGCAGCAGGGCGGCGAAGGCCGGCTCGAGGGTCACTGAGCGCGGGAAGCGGCGCGCCTCGGCGTCGAGCGTCGCGGCGAAGATCCCGGCGATCTCCTTGAAGGCGCGGTACTGCAGGAGACGGGCGAAGAGGAGGTCGCGGGCCTCGAGCCGGGCCACGTCCTCCTCGTCCTCGACCGTGCCCTGGGGCAGGAGCCTGGCGGCCTTGAGGTCGAGGAGGGTCGCGGCGATGACGAGGAACTCGCTGGCCTCGTCGAGCGCCCAGTCCTCTCCCCTGGCCTGGAGCGCCCGGGTGTAGGCGATGAAATCGTCGGTGACGGTCGCCAGGGCCACCTCGGTGATGTCGAGGCGGTGCTTGGCGATGAGTCCGAGCAGGAGGTCGAACGGGCCGGTGAAGTTCTCGAGGCGGACCTCGAAGCCGCCCGCGCCCGGCGCGGAGTCGGCCGGCTGGATGTCAGGGAGCTCCACCGCGGGCCACGAGCTCGCGGGCGAGGCTGCGGTACGCCTCGGCACCCGGGTGGTTGGACGCGTACCGGGTGATCGGCTCCGCGGCGACCGTGGCGTCGGCGAACTTGATGGTCCTCTTGATGACGGTCTCGAAGACCTTGTCGCCGAACGCCTCGACGAGGCGGGCGAGCACCTCGCGGCTGTGCAGCGTGCGGGCGTCGTACATGGTGGCGAGCACGCCGTCCACGACGAGGCGCGGGTTGAGGCGGTCCTGGACCTTCTCGATCGTCTCGACGAGCAGGGCCACGGCGCGCAGCGCGAAGAACTCGCAGATGAGCGGGATGACCACGCCGTGCGCGGCGGTGAGCGCATTGACGGTGAGGAGGCCGAGGGAGGGCTGGCAGTCGATGAGGATGACGTCGTACTCGTCCTCGACCTTGCGCAGCGCGCTCGCGAGGACCTGCTCGCGCGCCACCTCGGTGACGAGCTGCACCTCGGCGGCGGAGAGGTCGATGTTGGCCGGGAGGAGGTCCACGTTGGGCTCCTCCGTGCTGCGGATGGCCTGGCGGACGTCCACGTGGCGGTCCATCATCACGTTGTAGACGGTGGTGTCGAGCTCGTGCGGGTTGATGCCGAGCCCGGCGGAGAGGGCGCCCTGGGGGTCGAAGTCGACGAGCAGGACCTTCCGGCCGTACTCCGCGAGCGCCGCGGCCAGGTTGATGGTCGAGGTCGTCTTGCCGACCCCGCCCTTCTGGTTGACCATCGCGATGATGCGGGCCGGTCCGTGCGAGCTCAGGGGCGCGGGGACCGCGAACGTGTGCAGGGGCCGGCCCGTGGGTCCGAGCTCCACCGCGCCCTCCGTGCCCTCGAGGGAGCCGGAGATGCCGTCCAGAGTCGCTGCGCTCTGTTCTGTGCTCACGTGTCCATCCACACTTTCGATCTCGTTGGCGGCGATTCGCATGCCTACGGCGTCCTTGGCTCACCAGCCTACACACGGGCGACATGCATTGTGCGGACCTTGACAATCGGCCCCCGGCGCGCCTCACCCTCAACTGGAACTTCAAGGTTCGCGGTCCCGGAGGCGAGCACGACGGCGGGCGGGCCACCCGTGGAGGCGGGCCGCCCGCCGTCGTGTGCGGCATCCGGCAGCGGCCGGTCAGGCGCGGACGAGCTCCTCCTCGGCTCCGGCCCCCGTGGCCCCGACCTCGGCCTCGCCGCCCTCGCCGTGGCCGTGCCCGGCGATCATGGTGGTCTCGTCGAACGGGAGGCGGCCGGAGAGCACCTCGGTCGCCTGGGCGGCGTCGATCTCCTTGGTCCAGGTCCCCATGAGGACCGTGGCCACCGCGTTGCCGGTGAAGTTGGTCAGGGCGCGGGCCTCGGACATGAACCGGTCGATGCCGACGATGAAGGACACGCCGCCCACGAGCTGCGGGGCGTGGGCCTGGAGGCCGCCGGCGAGGGTGGCGAGGCCGGCGCCGGAGACGCCCGCGGCGCCCTTGGAGGCGATGATCATGAAGATGAGCAGCCCGATCTGCTCGCCGAGGGCGAGCGGCTGGCCCATCGCGGTGGCGATGAACAGGGAGGCCATCGTCAGGTAGATCGCGGTGCCGTCGAGGTTGAACGAGTAGCCCGTGGGCACGGTGACGCCGACCACGGGCTTGGAGACGCCGAGGTGCTCCATCTTGGCGATCAGGCGCGGCAGGGCGGCCTCGGAGGAGGACGTCGAGACGATGATGAGGTACTCGCGGCCGAGGTACTTCATGAGCTTGAAGATGTTCACGCCGGAGACGACCTTGAGGACCGTGCCGAGGACCACCACGATGAACAGGATGCAGGTGATGTAGAACGCGATCATGAGCGTCGCGAGGCTGAGGACTGCCTTCCAGCCGGTGGCGCCGACCACGGCGGCGATCGCGCCGAACGCGCCGATGGGCGCGACCCACATGATCATGATGAGGATCCGGAAGACGAGGGCCTGCGCCTGGGCGATGAAGTCGAGCAGCAGCCGGCCGGTCTTGCCCATGCGCTGGAGCGCGAAGCCCACGAGGAGGGCCACGAAGAGGGTCTGGAGGACGTCGCCGGCGGTGAGCGAGGAGAGCAGGGACTTGGGGATGATGCCGAGGAGGAAGTCCGTGGTGCCTGCCGACTCGGTCGCCTTGTAGGTGGCGTCCTTGAGGTTGAGGCCCTGGCCCGGGTGGACCAGGTTGCCCACGACGAGGCCGATGCCGAGCGCGAACGTGCTCATGACCATGAAGTAGAGCAGGGCGAGGCCGCCGACCTTGCCGACGGTCTTGGCCTTCGCGATCGACCCGATGCCGAGGACGATCGTGCAGAAGATGACCGGGGAGATCATCATCTTGATCAGGGCCACGAACCCGTCGCCGAGCGGCTTGAGGTTCGCGGCGAACCCGTCCTTGCCCGGGAACATGAGGCCCACGGCCACGCCGAGGACCACCGCGATGACGACGGCGATGTAGAGCCAATGGGTGCGGTCGACCGACTTCTTCTTCGCGGGCGCCGCATCGGGTGCCGTAGGCGACATTGCCACGGAGTGCTCCTTCGTTGATACCTTGACTTCTGGCCCGGGTGGGCCGGTTCACACTCCACTGTGGATGACGCTGTGACAGACCTCACCGTTGCGGTCATATTGGTCACTGGGAGGAGGAGAGGAGCCGATGCGCCCGCTGAGCCTCGCAGCCCGGATGCTCTGGACCCTCGTGCTCGCCGTCATCGTGCTCACGGGCTTCATGGGGACGGCGATGTACGTCGACGCCCGGGACCAGACGCACGAGCAGGCCGGGCGCCGCACCCTCGCCGTGGCCTCGGCCCTCGCGGACAGCCCGTTCGTGGTGGACGCGGCCCGGCGCGCCTCCGCCGTCAACCCCACCACCGCCCTCCAGCCGTACGCGATGGAGGTGATGGCCGACGCGGGCCTGGACTTCATCACGATCATGGCCCCGGACCGGACCCGGTGGACGCACCCGGACCCCACCCAGATCGGCGGCAAGTACATCGGCAGCATCGACCAGGCGCTCGCCGGGCACCCGTTCACCGAGGAGGTCGAGGGGACCCTTGGACCCTCCGTGCGCACCATCGTGCCGATCAGGGACGGCGGGAAGGTCATCGGCATGGTCGCCGCCGGCGTGACGGTGAGCGCCATCGAGGTCGCCGTCGCCGGCCGGCTGCCCGCGCTCCTGGCGATCGCCGCCGCCGTGCTCGCCCTCGGCTCCCTCGGCTCGCTCGGCGTGGGGCGGTACCTCAAGCGGGTCACGCGCGGCTACGGGCCCGAGCAGCTCGGCCAGCTCTTCGCCTACTACGAGTCGGTGCTGCACTCGGTGCGGGAGGGGGTCCTCCTCGTGGACGCCAAGGGGCGCGTGGTGATCCGCAACGACCAGGCCTCCCGCCTCCTCGGCCTGCCGGAGGAACCGGACGCGGACGACGCCGGCCCCCGCGCCCCGCGCGGGCGCCGCCGCTCCCTCTCCGCGCCGCCCGCCCTCAGCCGGCTCGGCGTCCCGGAGAGCCTGCGCGAGCTGCTCGCGAGCGGGCGGACGGCGCGCGACGAGATCCATGTGACCGACGAGCGCGTCCTCGTGGTGAACCAGGAGCCCGCGGTGTCGCAGGAGGGCCGGCGCAGCCGCGTCCTCGGCTCGGTGGCGACGCTGCGGGACCAGACGGAGATCGAGGCCCTCGGCAACGAGCTCGAGACGATGCGCACCCTGTCCGACGCGCTCAGGAGCCAGACCCACGAGCACGCCAACCGGCTGCACACCATCGTCTCGCTCCTCGAGCTCGGGCAGACGGACCGGGCCCTGGCCTTCGCGACCGAGGACCTGCGGCTGAGCCAGTCGCTGGCCGACGAGCTCGTCGTCTCGATCGACGAGCCCGTCCTCGCCGCCCTCATCATGGGCAAGGCGGCCCAGGCGAACGAGCGGGGGGTCCGGTTCGACGCCGAGGCCACCGCGTCCCTGGCCGGGGCGGGGCTCGCGGCGGCCGACCTCGTGACCATCGTCGGCAACCTCGTCGACAACGCCATCGACGCCGCCGCTGCGGCGGACGCCCCGCGCTGGGTCTCGCTCGAGATCGCCGAGCACGGGACCTCACTCGTGATCGAGGTCGCCGACTCGGGGCCCGGCGTCCCCGGCGGCGAGGCGGAGAAGATCCTGCGCTACGGGTACTCGACCAAGCCCCATGCCGGCCACGGCCGCGGGCTCGGCCTCGCCCTCGTGAAGCGGTCCGTCGAGCGGCTCGGCGGCACCCTGTCCATCACGGGCGGGGCGGGGGCCGTGTTCACGGTCGAGATCCCGCGGAAGGAGGCCGCGCCGTGAGCGGGCCGAGGCCCCGAGGCGGCGCTGCCCCGGGTATCCGGGTGCTCGTGGTCGAGGACGAGCCCATCGCTGCTGCCGCGCACGCCGCGTACGTGGGCCGGGTCCCGGGGTTCGTCCACGCCGGGACGGCGCACGACGGCGCGTCGGCCCTGCGCCTGGCCGGGGAGCTGGCGGCCGCAGGCGAGCCGGTGGACCTCGTCCTGCTGGACATGAACCTGCCCGACCTGCACGGGCTGGACGTCGGGCGGCGCATGCGGGCGGCGGGCCATCCGGTGGACATCATCGCGATCACGGCGGTGCGCGAGCTCCCGGTGGTGCGCCGGGCGATCTCGGTCGGCGTGGTGCAGTACCTCATCAAGCCGTTCACCTTCGCCGCGTTCGCCGAGCGGCTCGAGCACTACCGCGCCTACCGGGAGGCCCTCGCGGACGGCGCGGGCCCGGCGTCCCAGGCTGCCGTGGACGAGGCGCTCGCCGTGCTCCGCACCCCGGTCGCCAGGCCCCTGCCCAAGGGCCTCTCGGCGGGGACACTCGAGGCGATCCGCGACGTCCTCCGGGCCAAGGACGCGCCGGTGTCCGCCTCGGAGGTGACCGAGGCCGTCGGCGTCTCACGGGTGACGGCCCGGAGGTACCTCGAGCACCTCGCAGAGACGAAGGAGGTCACGCGCTCGGCCCGGTACGGCGCGCCGGGGCGTCCCGAGAACGAGTACCGCTGGACCGGCTGAGTGCCGCCGCGGAGGCCCTGTCGCGAGCGGCGCAAGCGGCCTAGATTTGATGCAGGAACAGCGAGAGGACGCATGATGACCCACAGCCTCGACTTCGGCAACACCGAGGACGATGACCTCACCGAGCCCCTCGACGGCCGCGACAGCCAGGCCCCGGAGGGGTCGAGCGACAATCCGGAGACCATGGACGAGCTCGACCCGCTCCACGATCCGCGCCGGATGATCGAGCTCGACTCCGAGGAGGAGGAGAACCCCGACGTCGAGCTCGGCATCGACTGACCGACCGGGCCAGGAACAGGCCACGCAGAAATAGGTCCTGCGTGGCGCTCGCACCGGCGGCCGCGCTCCTGTACCGTTGTACCTGTAGTCGTTGTGTTTCACGTTGTGCCTGTACGGCTCCTGCCTCCACCGGATGGCCAGGGCGGTGCGTGCTAGCGGTTTTACGAACACCGCTGCATATCAGGTCCCGACCGTCGGGACCTGCACCGACCCCGAAGGGCAGTCATGACAACCGGCACCGTCAAGTGGTTCAACAGCGAAAAGGGCTTCGGCTTCATCGCCCCCGACGACAACTCCGCTGATGTGTTCGTTCACTTCAGCGCCATCGAATCGAACGGCTACCGCGAGCTCCTCGAGGGCCAGAAGGTCGAGTTCGAGACCCAGCAGGGCCCCAAGGGCCTCCAGGCCGCCAAGGTCCGCCCGCTCTGATTCCAGGACGCCCCGCACGGGGCGTCTGTGGGCAGTGAGCCCGAGAGGGCCGGCAGCGATTCGCTGCCGGCCCTCTCGGCGTCTCGGGACCCGGCCGGGGCGGCCCGGCCGGGCGTCGGATCCTCCTAGACGTGGTCCCGCCAGGAGTGGCGCGGGTCGTACCCGAGCAGCCTGCGGGCCTTGTCGATCCCGAGCAGGGTCTCGTGCTCGCCCAGGCCCTCCCGCACCTGGACGCCGGGGAAGACCTCGGCGGCCAGCGAGGCGGAGCTGCGCGACATGACCGTGTCCGCCGCGGCGATGATGTACGCCTCGAAGCCCGGCCTGGCAGACTCGAGGGCCCTCTCGACGGCCTGCGCGCCGTCGCGGGCGTCGATGTAGCCCCACAGGTTCCACTTGCGCTGCAGCGGGTCGGCGTCGAACGACGGGAACGCGGCGTAGTCCTCGGGCACCATGACGTTGGAGAACCTGAAGGCGCTGATGCTCAGCTCCGGGTCCCAGCGGCACAGCTGGATCGCCATCTGCTCCTCGAGGTGCTTGACGAGCGAGTAGGTGCTCTCGGGCCGGGCCGCGTACTCCTCGTCGACCGGGATGTAGGGCGGCGGGGTGTCGAAGGGCAGGCCGAGCACGGTCTCGCTCGAGGCGTAGGCGATCCGCTTCACGCCCGCCCGCCTCGCCGACTGGAACACGTTGTACGTGGCCAGCATGTTGTTGCGGAACGTCGCGGCGTCCGGGACGAGCCCGGGTGCCGGAATCGCGCCGAGGTGCACGACGGCGTCGATCCCGGCATGGCGGTCGTCGACACCGAGGAAGGCGTCCACCACCTGGCCGTAGTCGGTGAGGTCGGTGCGGATGAACCCGGGGTCCCTCTCCCCCGCCACATCGAGGCTCCACACGCGGTGGCCCGCCTCGCGCAGGTGCGTCAGGACCACCCGCCCCAGCTTCCCGCTTCCTCCGGTGAGCACGATCTCCATGGACTCCCCTTCCCGTGCGGCCCGTGTGGCCACTGCCGACCATCCTTGTCCGGTTGGGCCGCGGCCGCCACCCCTGTCCGCGTCAGAGCACGGCGGCCCCGGCACGGACGGACTCGAGGGCCTTGGTCCAGGTCACGAGCTGCTCCAGCATCGGATCGACCGAGGCGGCCTGCATCTCGGTCGGGACGAAGGCCGAGAAGTTCTCGAAGTCGCCGAAGAGCGAGAACATGCCGGTCTTCTGCACGTGCGCGATCTGGAGTTCGGAGAGGATCCCGCGCAGGTGCTCGACGGCGCGGACGCCGAACGCCGAGCCGTAGGAGACGATCCCCGCGGCCTTGTTGGCCCACTCCGCATTGAGGTAGGACAGCGCGTTGGCCAGGGCCGGGGCCACCGAGTGGTTGTACTCGGGCGTGACGAAGATGAAGCCGTCGAACTCGTCGATGCGGGCCGAGAATTCCTTGGTCGCCTCGTTGCTGTACTGCTGGTAGCCCGCCGGGACCGCCTCGTTGAGGAGCGGGAGGTTGAAGTCAGCGATGTCCACGAGCTCGAACTCGACCTCGGGCTGGCGCTCCTGGGCGCGCGCGAGCACCCACTCGGCGACCTGGAGGTTGTTGCGGCCCGGACGCGTGCTGCCGGTGATGACGGCGATCTTGCTCATATGCTCTCCTTGTTGACGCATCAATCAAAACTTGATGGTTCAACTACAGCATGCGCATAATTGATGTGTCAAACATCTGGGGACCTGAGGAGACGCTGTGAGCACCCACACCACGGCAGGGCCGCACTGGCTCGACGAACGCGAGAAGGACGTCTGGCTGGCCCTGCGCCGGCTCGTGTGGGGGCTCACCCCCGCCATCGACAGGCAGCTCACGAGGGACTCGCGGCTGTCCGGACCCGAGTACTCGGTGCTCGCGACGCTCTCGGAGTGCCCCGACGGCGTGCTGCGCTCCGGGACCGCCGCGCAGGAGCTCGGTTGGGAGCGCAGCCGCCTCTCCCACATCCTGCGGCGCATGGAGGCCAAGGGGCTCGTCCACCGCAGCTGCTCCGCAGACGACGCCCGCGGCCAGGACGTGACCCTCACCGAGGCAGGGAGGGCCGCGATCACCGAGGCGGCACCCGGCCACGTCGAGTTCGTCCGGCGCGTCGTCTTCGACCCGCTCACCCCCGACCAGCAGGACGTGCTCGGGCAGGCATGCCACCGGATCGCGGAGGCCATCGCGGGGGCCGAGGGCGGGCCCGAGGCCTCCGCCGCGTCGCGGTACGGCGGCCAGTAGACTGCACGGATGACCTGGCATCGCACGGCATCCCAGTGGTTCCGACTCCCGGCCGGCCCCCTCTGGGAGGTGCTCTCCGAGGTGCGGCGGTGGCCGGAATGGAACCCCGCGGTCGGTGAGGCCGGACTGGGCTCCGCGCTCGCGGAGGGCACCCGGGGCCACTATGCACCCGCCCAGCGGGTCCTCGGGGCCCTGCACCGGCGCACCGCTCCCGGGTTCACCGTCACCCAGGTCGATCCGGGCCGCAGGCTCGTGCTCCGCCAGCCCCAGCCCGGGGGCGGCCAGGAGATCGAGTGGTCGCTCCAGGAGCGGGACGGCGGAACGCTCTTCACCCAGCGCGTCGCGATCGACGGCCCGCTCGCGCAGCAGTTCGGCCTCACGGCGGGCGAGCCCCTCGTGCGCGGCTTCGCGGAGCAGTGCGCGCGCCTGTACCGGCTCGCGGCCCCTGCCGGCGACACGGACGACACGGCCGACGACGCGGCGCGGCCCCCGCTCACCGTCCTCGCCGGCGGCACCGGATACCTCGGCACGCTGCTCGCGGCGGACCTCCTCTGCTCGGGGCACGAGGTGGCCCTCCTCACCCGGTCCCACCGGCCGGGGCCCTTCCGGCAGATCCTCTGGGACGGGCGCAGCCAGGGTCCCTGGAGCGCCGAGCTGGGCGGCGCCGGGAGGCTCGCCCTCGTCAACCTCAGCGGCGTGAGCCTCGACAGGCCGGGCACCGAGGCGAACCTCGCGCTGCTCCGCGACAGCCGGGTCGCGCCCACGCGGGCCCTCGTCGAGGCGAGCCAGACCTGGTCTCGGCCGGTGGAGCGCTGGGTACAGCAGAGCGCCGTCGGCATCTACGGCGACTCGCAGGAGCCGATGGACGAGCGGGCCGCTCCCCCGTCCGACGCGCCCGGCCTCGCGGCCGTGGTGCGCGACTGGGAGGCCGCGTTCGATCCGTCCGCCGCGGCCCGGGCGACGGTGCTGCGCACGGCAGTGGTGCTGGACCGCGACGCCGCGGTGCTGTCCCGGCTCACCGGTCCAGCGCGGCTCGGGGCCGGCGGCCACCTCGGCACGGGCGAGCAGTGGTTCAGCTGGATCCACGCGGCCGACTGGCTGCGGGTCGCCCGTGCGGCCCTGGGCCTGCCGCCCTCGGCGGGCGAGGCGCCGGTGGAGCTCCCCGACGGCGTGGTGAACGCCACCTCGCCGCAGCCGGTGCAGAACCGCGAGCTCATGGCGCACATCCGGGAGTTCGTGGGCGTTCCCGTCGGCATCCCGGCCCCGGCAGGGCTGCTGCGCGCGGCCGCCGGCGTCCTGCGCACCAACCCCGACCTCGCCCTCGACAGCGTCCGGGCCGTCCCCGGTGTGCTCAAGGACGCCGGCTTCGACTTCCGCTACCCCCAGCTCGCGGCGGCCTTCCGCGAGATGTCCGCCTAGCCCGGCGCCCGCGGGGGTCAGCGCCCGACGGCGTACCCGGCCATCCCCCGCGGGTTCGCCCCGGCGCGCAGCACTCCCGTGGCGGGGTCCCGGGCCACCGCGCACAGCCGCCCGATCTCCCAGTCCCCGGCCACGCCGACCCGGTGGCCCCGCCGCCGCAGCCCCTCCACGACGTCCGCCCCGAACCGCCCCTCGAGCAGGGCCACGCCGGGCTGGTGCTCGTGCGGGTAGAAGCTCGAGGGCGAGTGGACGGAGTGGAACCCCGGCGCGTCGATCGCCTCCTGGAGCCCGGCTCCCCGAAGGGTCACGTCGAGGAAGAAGTGCGGCTGCCACTGGTCCTGCTGGTCGCCGCCGGGCGACCCGAAGGCGAGCACGGCCTCCCCGCCGCGCAGGGCCAGGGAGGGCGAGAGCGTGGTGCGCGGCCTGCGCCCCGGCGCGAGGGTGTTGGGCAGGCCCTCCTCGAGCCACGCCATCTGGAGGCGGGTGCCGAGCGGGAACCCCAGCTCGGGGATGACGGGCGAGCTCGAGAGCCAGCCGCCGCTGGGGGTCGCCGACACGAAGTTCCCCCAGCGGTCGACCACGTCGACATGGACGGTGTCCGTCCTGGCCCTCCCGTCCGCCGCCGGCAGGCCGCCCGAGGCAGCCTCCTGCAGCGCCCGCACGGCATTGGGCTCCCCCAGCCCGTTCACCCCGGCCGCGTCGAAGCCGCCCCGCACCACGAGGTCGGGCAGGCGGGGCGCCCTGCCGTCCGGCGAACCGGGGAGCAGCTCGAGTGAGGCCGTCCTGCCGATGAGGGCCGCCCGCTGGGCGGCGTACTCGGGCGAGAGCAGCTCCGCGGCCGGCACGCCGGGCCCGTCGCCGTACCATGCGTCCCGGTCCGCGAGCGCGAGCTTGGTCGCCTCGAGCACGGTGTGGACGTAGCCCTCGGTGCCCGGGGCGAGAACTCCCTCGCCGAAGCCGGGGACCGCGTCCAGGATCGCGAGCTGCTGCAGGAAGGCGGGGCCCTGGCTGAAGAACCCGCACTTGTGCACGGTCCAGCCGCGGAAGTCGAGGGAGACCGTCGGCTCGTAGTGGGGACGCCACGCGGCGAGGTCCGCCGCGGTGATGAGCCCCGCGTGCGCGTCGCCGCTCGAGTCCCGCTGCGGCGTGCGGCAGAAAGCGTCGATCGCCTCGGCGACGAAGCCGTCCGTCCACTCATGGACGGCGGCGCCGATCGCCTCCGCGCGGCCTGCGCCGCCGGCGCCCGCGCGGGACTCGGCTTCGAGGAGCCGGTGCCAGGTGCGGGCGAGGGCGGGGTTGCGCAGCAGGCTGCCGGCCACGAGGGGCTGCCCGTCGGGGGCGTACACGGCAGCGGAGGAGGGCCAGTGGCTGCGGAAGTGGGGCGCCATGCGCTCCAGGACGGCGGCGAGGCGGGCCGCGACGGGGAGGCCGTCCTCGACCACCGCCAGCGCCGGCGCGAGGACCTCCGCGAGGGCCAGGGTGCCGTGGTCGGCCAGGAGCGTGAGCCAGCCGAGGGTCGATCCAGGGATGGCGGCGGCCAGGAGCCCCGTGCCGGGCACGTGTCCGAGGCCGAGCGCCCGGAACGCCTCCGGCGTCGCCGCGGCGGGGGCGGGGCCCTGTGCGCTCAGGACGCGCGGCGCCTGCCCCGGCTCGGCGAAGATGAGGGTCATGTCGCCGCCCGGGCCGTTCTGCTGCGGCTCGGCGGCCTGGAGCGCGAAGCCGGCGGCAGCGGCGGCGTCGAACGCGTTGCCCCCGCGCTCGAGCATCGCCATGCCTGCCTGCGCGCCGATCCAGTGGGTGGCCGAGACCATGCCGAAGGTGCCGGCAAGCTCCGGCCGCGTCGTGAAGTCCATCACCCCACGCTAGCCCTACCAGAGGTGGGGGGCGGGGCGGCGCGTGCTGGGCAGGGCATTCTCCTCGCGCCAGCGGTGGAGGAACTCGGGCAGCACGAGGTCGGCGGGCGGCCGGCCGGTCCCGGCGAAGATCTCCTCGTTGGCCACCGGCCCGGACTTCGAGACGAGGCGCGTGGCGAGGTAGGCGCGGGCGTAGATCTCCCCGCCGGCCACCATGCGCTGCTCGAAGAAGATGGCCCTCTCGTCGAAGCCGATGATCCTGGTCTCGATGGTGTAGGCCTGCCAGAGGGTCAGCGACCTGCGGAACGTGATCGTCTCGAGGTTCACCACCGGGCTCCAGCCGCGGGCGCGCATGCGGTCCCAGACCCCGGCGCGCACCATGAGGTCGAACCTGCCGAGGTCCATGAGCGAGAAGTACATGCCGTTGTTGACGTGCAGGGCGATGTCGATGTCGGTGGGGAGGACGCGCAGCTTCAGCGACGAGGTCCCCCACAGGCTCAGCGAGGGCCGTCGGCGCGAGGTGACCAGGAGCAGCAGGGTGCGCAGGAGCAGGTGCATGCCGCCATGTTACCGGTCGGTAACCCGTGCTGGTCAGCCGGCACGGAGCACGGGGACGAGGCGCTCGATCACCTCCGGGTCCTCGATGGTGGAGGGCACCGTGTACTCCTCGCCGTCGGCGATCTGCCGCATGGTCTTGCGCAGGATCTTCCCCGAGCGGGTCTTGGGCAGGGCGTCGACCACGAGGGCCTGCTTGAAGTCGGCCACGGCGCCGATCTGCGAGCGCACGAGCGCCACGAGCTCGGCGGCGAGGGCCTCCTCCGACACTTCCGTCCCGGCCTTGAGCACCACGTAGCCCACGGCCCGCTGGCCCTTGAGGCTGTCCCTGAGGCCGATCACGGCGCACTCGGCGACCGCCGGGTGTCCTGCGAGCACCGCCTCGATGGCTCCCGTGGAGAGCCGGTGGCCAGCGACGTTGATGATGTCGTCGGTGCGGCCCATGACGAACACGTACCCGTCCGCGTCGCGGTAGCCGGAGTCGCCCGTGGCGTAGCAGCCGGGGAAAGCGCTCAGATAGGAGGAGATGTAGCGCTCGTCGTTGTGCCAGAGGGTGGTGAGGGTGCCGGGCGGCAGCGGCAGGCGCAGGACGATGTTGCCCTCCTCGCCCGCCTCGACCGGCTCCCCGGCCCCGTCGAGGATGTCGAGGTCGTAGCCGGGCATCGGAACCGACGGCGACCCCGCCTTGAGCGGGAGCTCCTCGAGTCCGCGCGGGCTGCCGCAGATGGCCCATCCGGTCTCGGTCTGCCACCAGTGGTCGATCACCGGGACCTTGAGCTTCTCCCCCGCCCAGCGGTAGGTCTCGGGGTCGAGGCGCTCGCCGGCGGCGTAGAGGCGCTCGAGCGTGGAGAGGTCGTAGCCCGCGAGGAGCGCGGCCTCGGGGTCCGCCCGGCGGATGGCCCGCAGGGCGGTGGGCGCCGTGAAGAGGACCTTGACCCGGTGCTCCGCCGCCACGCGCCAGAACGCCCCGGCGTCCGGGGTGCCTACCGGCTTGCCCTCGTACAGCACGGTCGTGGCCCCGGCCAGGAGCGGTCCGTAGACGATGTAGGAGTGGCCCACGACCCAGCCCACGTCCGAGGCCGTCCACATGACCTCCCCGGGCCCCACGCCGTAGAGGTTCTTCAGGGTCCAGGCGAGCGCGACCGCGTGGCCGCCGTTGTCCCGCTGCACCCCCTTGGGGGTCCCGGTGGTCCCGGAGGTGTAGAGCACGTAGAGGGGGTGGGAGGCCGCGACCGGCACGCAGTCCGCGGGCTGGGCGGCCCGGAGGGCGGCGTCGTAGTCCTCCCAGCCGGGATAGTCCGCGAGCTGGTGCGCGAACCCGGGGCGGACCTTGACGAGGACGGGGACCTGCGGCATCTCCGCGATCTCGAGGGCCTCCGCGACCGCCGGCAGGTATTCGACGCGGCGGCTCGGCTCGATGCCGCCGCTGGCCGTCACGACGAGCGCGGGCCGCGCGTCCCTGATCCTCGCGGCGAGCTCCCGCGGGGCGAATCCGCCGAACACCACCGAATGGACCGCTCCGAGCCGCGCGCACGCCAGCATGGCGACGACGGCCTCCGGGATCATCGGCATGTAGATGACGACGCGGTCCCCGGTCCCGACGCCGCGGGCGGCCAGGGCGCCCGCGAACCGGGCCACGAGGTCTGTGAGCTGCGCATAGGTGAACGTGGCCTTGGTCCCGGTCACTGCCGAGTCGTAGACCAGGGCTGCGGCGTCCCCGCGGCCGGCCTCGACGTGGCGGTCCAGGGCGTTGTAGGCCGTGTTGAGGGTTCCGCCCGGGAACCACCGGTAGAGCGGGGGCTCGGAGCCGTCCAGGGCTGCCGTGGGCTCCTCCACCCAGTCGACGGCCTGGGCGGCATCGAGCCAGAAGGCCTCGCGGTCCGCCAGGCTCCGGCGGTACGCCTCGGCATACGGTCCCGTCCCCTGCATTCCTGTTGCCTGGGTCATGGCAGCTCTCCTCACTTCCTCGTGATGAGGCCAGCGTAGGGCAGCGGTCCGCGGACGACAAGGGTTCTGTATACATTGAGCAGGCAAAAACGCCCTGCTGGCCTTGATTTCCTCGGATGGTCCTGTCAATGTATACATAAGCGCCGATGGGCGGACACCATGCGGAGGCCGGAGAGGAGAGCCGTGAAAGCCAGCGATCGTGCCTACGCCTCACTGCGCGAGGACATCGTGGAATGGCGGCTGCCTCCCGGGACGGTGCTGGGCGAGGTCGAGCAGTCGGAACGCCTCGGGGTCTCGCGCACCCCGCTGCGCGAGGCCCTGGCACGCCTCACCGCGGAGGGCCTCGCCTCGGCCCAGCGAGGCCGCGGCGTGGTGGTCAGCGACATCTCCCTGGCCCACATCGACGAGCTGTTCGAGCTGCGGGAGGCGCTCGAGGCGAAGGCGGCCGCGCTCGCGGCGCTGCGCGGTGACCCTGAGCGGTTCGCCGGGCTGCGCGACCGGTTCGCGGCGGCCCCAGCCCTCCTGCACGACGAGGATCCGCAGCGCCAGCAGTACTACGCCCTCGCCGCCGAGCTCGATGCGGCGATCGACGACTCGATCGCCAACTCCTACCTTGCCCAGTCGCTCGAAGGCCTGCGCGTCCACCTGACCAGGGTGCGGCGGCTGGCCAAGGATGACGCGGCCCGCCTGAGGCAGGCGGCCTCGGAGCACGCCGCCATCGCCGGGGCGATCGCGGACGGCAATGCCCACCTCGCGGCCGCTGCCACCGCCGTCCACCTCAGCAACAGCCTGCACCACATCAAGAACACCCACCCGCTTCCCTAAGCCCCACCGAAAGGTCAGCCATGGTCGAGATGCACAAGGTCCGCGTCTACAAGAGCGAGGAGAACCTCCCCCGCGAGGACCAGCTCGCGCACAAGATCGCCGCGGTCGCCGCCGACCCCGTGGAGGTCTCCGACGAGGTCGCGGAGATGATCATCAACCGGATCATCGACAACGCCTCGGTCGCGATCGCCTCGCTCAACCGGGGACCCATCATCGCGGCGCGGGCGCAGGCGCTGGCCCACGCGCCGTCGTCCGGGGGGAAAGGATCCCTCCTCTTCGGCGTCACCGACCGGGTCTCCCCCGAGTGGGCCGCGTGGGCCAACGGGGTGGCCGTCCGCGAACTCGACTACCACGACACGTTCCTCGCCGCCGAGTACTCCCACCCGGGCGACAACATCCCGCCGGTCCTCGCGGTCGCCCAGCACGTCGGCTCGACCGGCCGGGACCTCATCCGCGGCATCGCCACCGGCTACGAGATCCAGGTGGACCTCGTGAAGGCGATCAGCCTGCACAAGCACAAGATCGACCACGTCGCCCACCTGGGCCCGTCCGCGGCCGCGGGGATCGGCACACTGCTCGGCCTCGACATCGAGACGATCTTCCAGGCCGTGGGCCAGGCGCTGCACACCACCACGGCGACCCGGCAGTCCCGCAAGGGCGAGATCTCGACCTGGAAGGCCCACGCCCCGGCGTTCGCCGGCAAGATGGCCGTCGAGGCCGTGGACCGCGCCATGCGGGGCCAGACCTCCCCCGTGCCGATCTACGAGGGCGAGGACGGGGTCATCGCCTGGATGCTCGACGGCCCCGACGCGGCCTACGAGGTCCCGCTGCCCGCGCCCGGCGAGGCGAAGCGCGCGATCCTCGACACCTACACCAAGGAGCACTCCGCCGAGTACCAGGCCCAGGCTTGGATCGACCTGGCCCGCAAGCTCCACCGCGAGCACCCCGAGGCGACAGACCCGCAGAACGTGGCCAGCATCCTCATCAGGACCAGCCACCACACCCACTACGTGATCGGCTCCGGCGCGAACGACCCGCAGAAGTACGACCCGACGGCCTCGCGCGAGACCCTCGACCACTCGATCCCCTACATCTTCGCCGTGGCCCTCCAGGACGGCGCGTGGCACCACGTCGACTCCTACTCCCCCGAGCGCGCCGGCCGGGCCGACACGGTGGCCCTGTGGCACAAGGTCACCACGGAGGAGGACCCGGAGTGGACGCGCCGCTACCACTCCCTCGACATCGCCGAGAAGGCGTTCGGCGGCTCCGTGGCCATCACGCTCGCCGACGGGACCGTGATCGAGGACGAGATCGCCGTGGCGGACGCCCACCCGCTCGGCGCACGCCCGTTCGGCCGCGAGCAGTACATCGCGAAGTTCAGGACCCTGGCGGCCGAGTCGGTGGCCCCGGAGGAGATCGAGCGCTTCCTCCACGCCGTGCAGCGGCTGCCCGAGCTCGGCGCCGGAGAGCTGGACGCGCTCAACATCGTCGCCAAGGAGGGCGTGATCGACCTCGCCTCCGCCCCGAAGGGACTCTTCTGATGCTGTACTCGACGACCACCCCCGAGCAGAAGCGCGCCACGCTGCGCGAGATCCTCGGCTCGGGCACCCTGCAGCAGTTCCCGGGCGCCTTCAGCCCGCTCTCCGCGCGGCTCATCGAGGAGAAGGGCTTCCCCGGGGTCTACATCTCCGGCGCGGTCCTGGCCAACGACCTCGGTCTGCCGGACATCGGGCTCACCACACTCACGGAAGTCGCCACCCGCGCCGGGCAGATCGCGCGGATGACCGACCTGCCCGCCATCGTCGACGCCGACACCGGGTTCGGCGAGGCGATGAACGTGGCCCGCACCGTCCAGGAGCTCGAGAACGCCGGCCTGGCCGGGATGCACATCGAGGACCAGGTCAACCCGAAGCGCTGCGGCCACCTCGACGGCAAGGCGGTCGTGGACCTCGACACGGCGCTCCAGCGCGTCCGGGCCGCCGCCGACGCCCGCCGCGACCCCAACTTCCTCATCATGGCCCGCACCGACGTCCGAGCCACCGGCGAGGGGGCGGCGGGTCTGGCGGCCGCCGTCGAGCGCGCGAAGGCCCTCGTCGAGGCGGGGGCGGACGCGATCTTCCCCGAGGCCATGGCCAGCCTCGAGGAGTTCAAGGCCATCCGCGACGCCGTGGACGTTCCCGTGCTGGCCAACATGACCGAGTTCGGCAAGAGCCGCCTGTTCACCGCCGAGGAGCTCGCCGGTGTGGGGATCAACCTCGTGATCTACCCGGTGACCCTGCTGCGCATGGCCATGGGCGCCGCGGAACGTACGCTGGAGAGCATCCGGGCGGACGGCACCCAGGAGGCCCAGGTGGCGAACATGCTGACTCGCTCCCGCCTCTACGAGCTGGTTGACTACGAGGCGTACAACCGTTTCGACACCGGCGTGTTCAACTTTCAGGTTCCCGGCCGATACTGAGGCCACGGGGCCATTGACGAAGGAGTCCTGCGATGACACAGGTGCCCAACACCGAAGAGATCAAGAAGGGCCTTGCCGGCGTGGTGGTGGACTACACCGCCATCTCGAAGGTGAACCCTGAGACCAACTCGCTCCTCTACCGGGGCTACCCGGTGCAGGAGCTCGCCGCCCGCTGCAGCTTCGAGGAGGTCGCCTACCTTCTGTGGCACGGCGAGCTGCCCACCCCCGAGCAGCTGGCGGAGTTCGAGGCGCGCGAGCGCTCCGGCCGGGCCCTCGACCCGCTCCTGAAGCGGCTCATCGACGAGCTCCCTGCCACGTGCCACCCCATGGACGTGTGCCGGACCGCGGCCAGCGTGCAGGGCGCGCGGCACCCCAAGGCCGGGGACAACTCCCGCGAGGCCAACCTGGCCAAGGCCCTCGAGCTGTTCGCCGCGATGCCGGCGGTCGTGGCCTACGACCAGCGCCGGCGGCGCGGACAGGACGTGGTGGAACCGCGCGACGACCTCGGCTACTCCGCGAACTTCCTGTGGATGGCCTTCGGCGAGGAGGCCGCCCCCGAGGTGGTGCGGGCCTTCGAGGTCTCGATGATCCTCTACGCCGAGCACTCGTTCAACGCCTCGACCTTCACCGCCAGGGTCGTCACCTCGACCCTCTCGGACCTCCACTCGGCCGTGACGGCCGCGATCGGCGCCCTCAAGGGCCCGCTCCACGGCGGCGCGAACGAGGCCGTGATGGAGACGTTCGAGGAGATCGGCATCCGCACGGACGAGACGCACGAGCAGGCCAAGGTCCGGGCCAAGGCTTGGATGGACGAGGCGCTCGCCGCCAAGAAGAAGGTCATGGGGTTCGGCCACCGCGTCTACAAGCACGGCGACTCCCGGGTTCCCACCATGAAGGCCGCCCTCGACGACCTGATCGCCTTCTACGGCCGGCCCGAGGTCCTGGGCCTGTACGACGGCTTGGAGCAGTCGATGGACGAGGCCAAGGGCATCAAGCCGAACCTGGACTACCCGACGGGCCCGGCGTACCACCTGATGGGCTTCGACATCCCCACCTTCACGCCGCTGTTCGTGGCCAGCCGGATCGTCGGCTGGACCGCCCACGTGATGGAGCAGCTCGAGAGCAACTCGCTCATCCGCCCGCTCTCGGCCTACAACGGCCCGGACGAGCGCCACCTGGACTGATCAGCCCCGCGGAGCGCCCTCTCGGGGGCCCTCGAGGATCACCGGCCGAGGACAGCGAAACGGAACACCGTCTCGTTGTCCTCGGCCATTTCCACGTAGAAGTCCGCGACGGTGCCGGCCAGGACCAGGGGCAGCCAGTGGTCGGCGTCCTGCCACATCCCCTCGACTGGCAGGGCCTCGACCGGGTACCACAAGGGCTCGATCTCCTCGCTCTCGCCGACCTCCCCGTCCCAGACGGCCGCGGTGAACATGGTGCACTCCATGTCCCACGCGGGCCGGGCGGGGAAGCGGAAGTCGACGGTGCCGGCAGGCACCAGCACGGCGAGGTCGAGTACGACGCCGGCTTCCTCCTCGAGCTCGCGCACGGCCGCCTCCGCCGGGGTCTCCCCCGGTTCGACGTGGCCGCCGAGGCCGACGATCTTGCCCTGGCCGAAGCCGCGCTTCTTACGGCCGAGCAGGACCTCCCGGCCCGCCGCGGTCTCGCGCAGGAGGAAGCACAGCGCCACCGGCGCGCCCATCAGGCCGCCCCTCGCGCCCGGGCGCCGGCGCTCATCCGCGGGCCCTCGGGTGGGCGGCGGCGTAGACTTCGCGCAAGGTGTCCGCGGTGACGAGCGTGTACACCTGGGTGGTCGTCACCGAGGCGTGCCCGAGCAGCTCCTGGACCACGCGGACATCCGCGCCGCCCTCGAGGAGGTGGGTGGCGAACGAGTGGCGCAGGGTGTGCGGCGAGACGTCGCGGTCGATCCGGGCCCTCTCGGCCACGTCCTTGAGAATGGTCCAGGCGCTCTGCCGGCTCAGTCGGCCGCCGCGGGCGTTGAGGAAGAGGGCGGGGGTGCCACGTCCCTTCGCCACGAGGGCCGGACGGCCGCGGACGATGTACGCGTCGAGCGCGCGTGCCGCGTAGGAGCCGATCGGCACGAGGCGCTCCTTGGAGCCCTTGCCGAAGAGCCGGACCACCGCGGGACCGCCGTCGCCCGCCTCGAGCCGCAGGTCGTCCACGTCGAGGCCCACGGCCTCGCTGATGCGCGCCCCGGTGGCGTAGAGGAACTCGAGCAGGGCCCGGTCGCGCAGGCCCGGGGGCGTGTCGGCCGAGGCAGCCTCGAGGATCCGGGTGACCTCGTGCACGGTGATGGCCTTGGGAAGCCGCTGCCCGGCGAGCGGCGGGTGGACGTCCGCTGCGGGGTCGTCCGGGGTGGTGCCCTCGAGGGCCCAGAAGCGGTGGAGGCCGCGGACGGCGACCACCGTCCTCGCCGCCGAGCGCGCGGTCAGCGGGCTGCCGCCGTCGGCCCCGTCGCGCAGCGCCTGGGCGAAGGCGCCGACGTGGCCCCGCTCGACGCCGCGCGGCGAGCCGACGCCCTGCCCGGCGAGGTAGGCGCCGTAGCGGGCGAGGTCCCGGCGGTAGGCGGCCAGGGTGTTCGCGGCGAGGCCGCGTTCGACGGCGAGGTGCCGGAGGTAGTCCTCGACGGCGCGGGCCAGCGCCGGGGGGACCTCCGGCGCCGGCGGGGCGACGGGGGCGGGCGCTGCGGCCAGCGTGGGTTCGGGTGCCTGCACGGCGGCGCAGCTCAGCGCTGGGCCGGGTGGGCCGGCCAGGGGCTGTCGCCCGGCCGCAGCGAGGCGTAGCCGCTGCGCCGTGCCGCGTCCGCGGCCAGCACCGCCACCACGGCGCTGGGGTTGTGGAGCCGGCCCGAGAGCACGGCCTGCACGGCGTCGTCGAGCTCTACCCAGACGAACTCGATCTCCGCCTCCTCGTCAGTGCGCTCGTGCCGGTCGGCATGCGGGATCTCCGTCAGCCCCTGGGCGAGGAAGATCCGGATGGCCTCGCTCGAGGATCCCGGGGAGGTGAAGAACTCGGCGAGGATGTGCCACTCGGAGGCGGTCAGGTCCGCCTCCTCGGCGAGCTCCCGCGAGGCCGCGTCGAGGGCGTGCTCGCCCTCGACGTCGAGCAGCCCGGCGGGGATCTCCCAGAGGTCCATCCCGACGGGGTGGCGGTACTGGCGCAGCAGCAGGATGCGGCCGTCCTCGTCCATGGGGAGGATGGCCACGGCCCCGGGATGGTCGATGTAGTCCCTCTGGAGGGTGCCGGCGCCGTCTGCCAGCTCGAAGGCATCGCTGCGGACGTCCCAGATGCGCCCGCGGTAGACCGTCTCGGAGGACAGCACGCGCCGCGGGCTCAGGGCATCCTCGACTTCCGAGGCGCGGTGGCCGGACGTCGGATCGCCGTGCGCCCCCGGCGCGTGCGTGCCCACGGCGCTACTTGCCCTTGCCCGCAGCGGCTGCGGGGGCCCCAGCCGAGTCGGCCGTGCCCGTCTGGCCGCGGCCCTTGGGGGCCGCAGGGCCGGCCTGACGCTCGAGCGCGGCCTTGACGAGCCCCACGAAGAGCGGGTGCGGACGCGTGGGCCGCGAGCCGAGCTCGGGGTGCGCCTGCGTTGCCACGTAGTACGGGTGCACGTCCTTGGGCAGCTCGACGAACTCGACGAGCTTCCCGTCCGGCGAGGTGCCGGAGAAGACGAGGCCCTTGGCGGCGATCTGCTCGCGGTAGGCGTTGTTCACCTCGTAGCGGTGGCGGTGGCGCTCGGCGACCTTCGTGGTGCCGTAGGTCCCCGCGACGACGGAGCCCTCGTCGAGGACCGCGTCGTAGAGGCCGAGGCGCATCGTGCCGCCCAGATCGCCCTTGCCTTCGACGATGTCGAGCTGCTCCGCCATGGTCGCGATGACCGGGTACTTCGAATCGGGCTCGAACTCGCTCGACGAGGCGCCTTCGAGCCCCACGACGTTGCGCGCGTACTCGATGACCATGCACTGCAGGCCGAGGCAGAGGCCCAGCGTGGGCAGGCCCGTCTCACGGGCGAGCGTCAGGGCGCCGAGCTTGCCCTCCAGGCCGCGGATGCCGAAGCCGCCGGGCACGAGGATCGCATCCACGCCGGCGAGGGCCTTCTTGGCTCCGGCCGGCGTCTGGCACTCGTCCGAGGGGACCCAGCGGATGTTGACCTTGGCGTCGTTCGCGAAGCCGCCGGCGCGCAGGGCCTCGGTGACGGACAGGTAGGCGTCCGGCAGGTCGATGTACTTGCCGACGAGCGCGATCTCGACCTGGTGCGCGGGGTGGTGGACCACCTCGAGCAGCCGGTCCCACTTGGTCCAGTCGACGTCCTTGAACGGCAGGTCCAGGGCACGCACGATGTACGAGTCCAGGCCCTGGGCGTGCAGCACCTTCGGGATGTCGTAGATGCTCGGGGCGTCGGGGCAGCTGATCACCGCGTCGGTGTCGACATCGCACATCCGGCCGATCTTGTCCCGCATCGCGTCGGGGATCTCGCGGTCCGAGCGGATGACGATGGCCTCAGGCTGGATGCCGATCGAGCGGAGGGCCGCGACCGAGTGCTGGGTGGGCTTGGTCTTGAGCTCCTGGGACGGGCCGATGTACGGCACGAGTGAGACGTGCACGAAGAAGACGTTCGTCCGGCCCACGTCCTGGCGGACCTGGCGCGCCGCCTCGAGGAACGGCTGGGACTCGATGTCGCCCACCGTGCCGCCGATCTCGGTGATGATCACGTCCGGGGCATTCTCACCCTCGGAGGGCAGCCGCATGCGCCGCTTGATCTCGTCCGTGATGTGCGGGATCACCTGGACGGTGTCGCCGAGGTACTCTCCGCGGCGCTCCTTGGCGATCACGGTCGAGTACACCTGGCCGGTGGTCACATTGGCCGAGCCGTCGAGGGACTCGTCGAGGAAGCGCTCGTAGTGGCCGATGTCGAGGTCGGTCTCCGCGCCGTCCTCGGTGACGAAGACCTCTCCGTGCTGGAAGGGGTTCATCGTGCCCGGGTCCACATTGAGATAGGGATCGAGCTTCTGCATCGTGACCGAGAGGCCGCGGCCGCGCAGCAGGTGGCCGAGGCTGGACGCCGTCAGGCCTTTCCCGAGCGAGGAGGCCACGCCACCGGTGACGAAGATCTGCTTGGTCGTCTTGGCGGAGTCTGAAAAACGGGAATGAGTTCGCTGCACCACGGAATTCGAGCTTATCACCGATTCAGGCGCGGGCCTCCCGCCGCCGGGCGTGTCCCCGCACGTCCCGCGGCCGGGGCCCTCACCCGGCCGCGGCGGCCCTCGAGGACTGGGCGTCCTCGAGGAGCTCGAGGGCGTGTGCGCGGGCGCTGGCGGAGTCCTCCTGGCCGGCCAGCATGCGCGCGAGCTCCACCACGCGCTCGGACTCGTCCAGGACCCGCACATCGCTCGAGGTGACGCCCGCGACGCCCTCCGCCGAGCGGCCCGAGGCCACCGAGGTCTTGATCACGGTGATGTGCCGGTCCGCGAACGCCGCGACCTGGGGCAGGTGCGTGACGACGAGCACCTGGACGTGGCGGGCGAGCATCGCGAGCCTGCGTCCGATCTCGACCGCGGCGCGGCCGCCCACTCCCGAGTCGACCTCGTCGAAGACGAACGTGGGCACCGGGTCCACGGCGGCCAGCACCACCTCGATCGCGAGCATGACGCGCGAGAGCTCGCCGCCGGAGGCGCCCTTGCCCAGCGGGCGCGCGGGGGCGCCCGCGTGCGGCTGCAGGAGGATCGCCACGGTGTCGGAGCCGTCGGGTCCGAGCTCTCCGGTCTCCTCGACCTCGACCTTGAGGGCCGCGTCCGGCATGGCGAGCGCCGTGAGCTCCTCGCTGACGCGCTCGGCGAGCTCCACGGCGGCGGCCCGGCGCAGGGCCGTCATCTCGCCGGCGAGCTCCTTCAGGCGTGCCTCATCCTCGGCGATCTGGGCCGTGAGGGACTCGATGCGCCCGTCGTCGTCCTGGAGCTCGAAGAGGCGGGCCTGGCCCGCTTCGGCCCACGCGATGACCTCCTCGAGCGTGGGTGCGTACTTGCGGGTCAGGCCGCCGAGCGCGGCCCTGCGCTCCTCAACCTCGGCCAGGCGCCCCGGCCCCTCGGTGTCGAGCGAGGCTGCGTAGCTGGCGAGCTCCTGGGCGATGTCCGCGAGGGCGTAGCCCACCTCGGCGAGCCTCTGGGCTGAGGCGCCCAGCGCGGCGTCGTGCTCGGCGACATGCTCGAGTGCGCGGCGGGCGCCGTCCACGAGGGTGGTCGCGTCGGCCACCTCGCTGAAGTCCTCGGCCACGATGGCCTCGTGGGCCTCCTGCGCGGCCAGGCGCAGCGCCTCCGCGTTGGAGAGCCGCTCGGACTCCGCCTTGAGGGCGGCGTCCTCCCCGGGCTCGGGATCCACCTCCGCGATCTCGGCCAGGGCGGCGCCCAGCGACTCGGCCTCGCGGATCCGCTCGCGCGAGGAGGACGTGAGCTCCTCGAGCTCCCGCCGGGCCGCGGTCCACGCGGCGTAGAGGGCGGAGTAGGCGGACTGGGTCTCGGCGAGCGGGCCGCCGGCGAACGTGTCGAGCGCGCGGCGTTGGGCTGCCGGTCCCTTGAGGCGCAGCTGCTCGGACTGGCCGTGGATGACCACGAGCTGGGAGCCGACCTCGGCCAGCGCGCCCACGGGCGCGGAACGCCCGCCGACGTGGGCGCGGCTGCGGCCGTCCGAGCCGACGGTGCGGGCCAGCAGGAGCTCGGCGGCGCCGTCGTGCTCCTCGACGTCCGCACCCGCCTCCTCGGCGCGCACGACGGCGGCGTGGCCGGGCTCGAGCTTCACGGTCGCCTCCGCGACCGCGGACTTCGCCCCGGTGCGCACGGCGCCGGCGTCCGAGCGGCCGCCGAGCAGCAGCCCGAGCGCGGTCACCACCATCGTCTTGCCCGCGCCGGTCTCGCCCGTGACGACGCTCAGGCCCGGGCCGAGCGGCAGGGCCGCGTCCGTGATGACACCCAGGTCGCGGATTCTCAGTTCCTCGATCATGCGTGCTCCTCGCTGGCTGCCTCGGTGCCGTCGACGTCCCCGGCGGCGCGCTGGGCCCAGGCCACGGGCGGGACCTCAGGGACCATCGGCCCGGGCTCGGCGAGCGGGGCCCCGGCGGCGGGCCCTCGCCAGCCGTGGATGGGCAGTTCGAATTTGCGCACCAGGCGCGCCGAGAACGGGGTCGTGCTGATCCTCGCGAGCCGGACCGGCAGGGGCGACTTCGTCACCTCGACGCGGGAGCCCGGCGGCAGGTCGACGGACCGGCGCCCGTCGCACCACAGCACCGCGGCGGCGTCGGTGCGGCCCAGGATCTCGACCGCGAGGGTGGAGCGCGGGGAGACGACGAGGGGCTTGGCGAAGAGGGCGTGCGCGCTGATCGGAGCGATGAGGAGGGCCTCCACCTCGGGCCAGACGACGGGGCCGCCGGCCGAGAACGCGTAGGCCGTGCTGCCGGTCGGAGTGGCGAGCACGATCCCGTCGCACCCGTAGGAGGTGAGCGGCTTGCCGTCGACCTCGGTGACGACCTCGATCATCCGCTCCCGGTTGGCCTTCTCGATCGCCGCCTCGTTGAGGGCCCAGGTGTGGGCGATCTTGGTGCCGTGCTGCCACACGGTCACGTCGATGGTCATGCGCTCCTCGACGGAGTAGCTCTTGGAGGCGATCCACTGGACGGTCTGGGCCAGGTCGGCCCGCTCGCTCTCCGCGAGGAATCCGACGTGCCCGAGGTTGACCCCGAGCAGCGGGACGTCGACGTGGCGGACGAGCTCGGCCGCGCGCAGGATGGTCCCGTCGCCGCCGAGCACCATGACGAGTTCGACGTCCTCGAGCTGGACCTCCTGCCCGAGGACCTCGGTGGGGTGGTCGAGGCCGTCGAAGCGGGCTTCGAGGTGCGCCTGCTGCCCGGCGGGCATGACCGGGGACAGGCCCGATCCGTACAGCTGGGCCGAGGCCTCGCGGGCGGCGAGCATGGAGTCCTCGCGGCCCAGGTGGGCAAGGAGCAGAACACGGCGGGTCACGCGGGCGCCTCCTGGGGGTCGGTGGCAGGCCAGTGGGCGGCGACCCACTGTGCGGGATCCTCCCCTGGCGATACGGGGTGGCCGGCGGAGCCCGCGGCGTGGTCGCCGGGGCGTGCGAGCCAGAGGAAGTATTCGAGGTTGCCGTCCTGGCCGGGCAGCGGGCTGCGGGCGAGGCCGCACAGGGCCAGCCCCTCGCGGGCCGCCGCCTCCGCGACGGCGGTGACCGCGCGGCGTCGTTCGCCGTCGGAGCTGACGACGCCGGTCCGGGCCAGCCGCTCCCGGCCCACCTCGAACTGCGGCTTGACCATCAGCAGGAGGTCCCCGCCGGCCTCGGTGCACGCGGCGAGGGCCCCGACCACGAGGGTGAGGGAGATGAAGGAGAGGTCGGCGACCGTCAGGGCCGCGGGGCCGCCGATCTGGTCGGGGCCCATATCGCGGACGTTGAGGCCCTCGTGGACGCGGACGCGAGGGTCGTGGCGGAGCGCGTCGACGAGCTGCCCGTGCCCGACGTCGACGGCCACGACCTCGGCCGCACCGGCCTGCAGCAGCACATCCGTGAAGCCGCCCGTCGAGGCGCCCGCGTCGAGGCAGCGCCTGCCGGCCGGGCCGATGCGGGGAAAGGCGGCCAGCGCGCCGGCGAGCTTGTGCCCTGCCCGGCTCACATAGCGGTCGTGCTCGCTCGCGGCGACGCTGATGTCCGCGTGCTCGTCGACCGGCTGGGAGGGGCGGGCGGCCGGGGCGTCCGCGACGCGCACGGCGCCGCTGGCGATCAGCTTCGCGGCGTGCGTGCGGGACCGCGCCAGCCCACGGTGGACGAGTTCGAGGTCGAGTCGGGCCACCGCTACTCCGCCGGCTCCGTGTCGAGGATCTCGGACAGCGCCGCGTGGAATGCATCGAAGGCGTCGGCCTGCTCGGCGAGCGGGCGGCCGGCGGCGGCGTCCAGCGCCGCGAGGGCGGCGTGGGCCTCGGGCAGCGCCGGGGCCGTCGCGGCCGTCTGCGGATCCTCGCTCATGCGTCCAGCTTAGCGAGACTCGGCGGCGGCTCGGCTCAGGCTCCGCTCCGTCAGTGTGCCCAGCGCAGCTCGGGGGCGGTCCTCTCCTCGGCCTCGGGCAGCGCGGCCCACCACGCGGCGCAGGCGGCGCGCCAGGCGTCCAGATCCTCGCGGGACCCGGCCACCTCGACGACTTCGCCGTTGGTGCGCGCTGACGAGGCGCCGACGTGCCAGGCGCCTCCGGAGGCGACGGGCTCGGGGTACGGGCGGAAGAGGTCGTCGAGCGTCCGCAGGATATAGGTGGGCCGCTCCGCGTGGCGTGCGCCGAGGATGGACTGCTCGGTGTCCACCCCGGTGAGCACCACCGCGGTCGCGAAACCGGCGCGGTTTCCGCCCAGGATGTCGGTGTCGAGCCGATCGCCCACCACGACGGGGCGGCGCGACCCGAGCCGCTCCGCCGCCGCGAGGAACAGGGGCGCTTCCGGCTTGCCGGCGACCAGCGGCTCGCGGCCGGTGGCCGCGCGCACCGCGGCGACGAGCGTGCCGTTGCCGGGCGCCATGCCGCGGGCCTGCGGGATGGACATGTCCGTGTTGGTCGCGATCCAGACCGCGCCGGCGGCCACGGCATAGGCGGCCTCGGCCAGGTCCCGCCAGCCGAGGTCCGGGCTGAAGCCCTGGATCACGGCGGCGGGGTCCTCCTCGGCGGAGCGCACCGGAGTCAGCCCGCGCAGCTCGACCTCGCGGGCAAGCGCGGCGCTCCCGGTGACGAGGACCCGGGTTCCGGCGGGCACCTGCTGCGCGAGCAGCGACGCGCCCGCCTGGGCCGAGCTCACCACGTCGTCGTCCCGGGCGGGGGCGCCGAGCTCGCGCAGGTGGGCGGCGACCTCCGCCGGCGAGCGGGAGGCGTTGTTCGTCACGTACCCCAACCGGACCCCGCGCGGGGCGAGCGCCTGGAGCGCCTCGACCGCACCGGGGATGGCATGCGGGCCGGCGTAGACGACGCCGTCCAGATCGGACAGGACGGCGTCGAAGGCCTCGATGAGCTCCGCCATGCTACGCCCGGTCGTCCTCGCTGCCGGGCGCCTGCTCGTCTGCGGGGGCCGGCTCGCTGGGGCCGTCTGCCGCGGCCTCGGCGTCGGCGGTCTCGGCGGGCGTCTCGTGGATGCCGATCTCGTCCTCGGCCAGGCCCGTCTCCTCACCGCTTACCCCGGCCGCGTCCTCGTCCGACGGCGAGGGGGCGGCGTCGTCATCCGTCGCGCCCTCGCGCTCCTCGTCGGCGTCGCCGCGGGGCGAGGCGGCGGCCGACTTGGCGCGGCGCTCCTCGTCCTCGCGACGCTGCTCCTCCTCGTCCCAGCCGAGGTCCACGATCTCGGGCTCCTCGTACTCGCCGACCCCGAGCGCCTTCTCCGCGACGCCGATCTGGCGATACCACTTGGAGGCCTCGGAGGCGCGCCCGGCGGCGGAGAGCGCGTCGGCGTACGCCTCGAAGAGGCGCGGGCTGAAGGAGAACGCCCGGTTGATGTCGAGCTGCGGGATCTCGAGCTCTGCCACGGCGCCGGCGTGGTCGCCCATGTCCGACCGCGCGCCCGAGGCCACGATGGCGAGCTCGGCCTTGTTGGCGTTGTCGAGCATGTTCCGCTCGTCCGAGTGGGCGAGTTCGAGGGCCTTCTCGGGCCGGCCGAGGCCACGCTCGCAGTCCGCCATGTGGGCCAGGTGGATGCTCGAGCCCGTGATCCGGCGGAACGTGCGGAACTCGCGGAGCGCGTCGTCGTAACGGCCCGCGGCATAGGCGGTCATGCCGACGGCCTCGCGGACGGCGCCGATGCGTCCGCCGCGCCGGCTGGCGGCGAGGGCATGCTGGAATGCGGCCTCGGGGTCATCGTCGATCAGGCGTCCGGCCATGACGAGGTGCTTCGCGACCCAGTCGCTGTTGTTGCCTTCGAGGGTCCGCAGCTGACCGATCGTGCCGCGGTCGAGCTCGCGCCCGGTCACATCCGGGTCGATCTCCGGGGACCGCTCGCGGTCCGGGCGGTTCGAGACCCGCAGGTCTCCGGCGTTATGCGGGCGCTCGTCATGGCCCCCGGGCCGCTCGTCGCGGTCGAAGCGCCGGGGCCCACGGTCGTCACGCTGGAACGGACGACGCTCACCACGGTCGTCACGCTGGAACGGACGACGCTCACCAC